>JASGMW010000001.1 GCA_030156225.1 Methanofollis sp. | reverse complement strand
CGAGAACCTCGATGACGCCGCGATCACGCGCTTCCAGGCCCAGACCGAACTCGTCGACATCATGGAGACCGAAGATCTCGGCGCGGTCAGGGCGAAGATTGCCGAACTCCAGGGCAGGGACCCGGGAGCGTTCGGAGAGCCGCCCATGGTCGTCGAGGTCAAGGAGACCGAGGGCGGCGCGGCGGGCGCAGGAGTGGCCGGCGCAAACCCGCAGTTCCTTGAGATCGAAAAACGACTCGACGAAGTCGAGACAAGGATTGAGTTTGTGAACGCCGAGGTGGCCCAGCGCGTCGGTCGGAAGATCGGCAGGGACATCGGTATACTCTACGGATTGGTAGCAGGACTGTTCGTCCTCGTGATGATCATATTCCTGCTCCCGAAATTGATGTAAGGAGGCAAGATCAGTATGTTCAAGTTTGAGAAGGAACAGGCCGTATTTGATTTCAACGGCATTAAACTCGGTGGCCAGCCTGGAGAGTACCCCAGGGTTCTCGGCGCATCCATCTTCTATAACAAGCACGAGACCGTGCTCGATGACCACACGGGCAAGATCGACAAGGCAAAGGCAGAGGCGCTCTGGAACCGCTGCCAGGAGCTCTCTGACCAGACGGGCAACCCGTATTTCTGTCAGATCATCGCCGAATACGGCGAGGCCTTTGAGAGTTACTTCGACTGGTTCTGTTCGATCGACGACAAGACCCCCTTCCTGATGGACTCCTCGGCGGCGCCGGCACTCGCCCACGCCTGCGAGTACGTCACCGAGGTCGGCATCGCCGACCGTGCGATCTACAACTCGATCAACGGGTCCATCACCCCGGAGAGCATCGAGGCCCTGAAGAAGTCCGACGTCAACTCGGCGATCGTGCTCGCCTTCAACCCCGGCGATCCCTCGGTCGTGGGCCGTGAGAAGGTGCTCGCCGAGGGCGGTGTCGCAGGTCAGGCACAGTCCATGATCGGCATTGCCGAAGATTGCGGCATCACCCGTCCGATCCTGGACACGGCGGCGACCCCGCTCGGTCTCGGCTCCGGCGGTTCGTTCCGCGAGATCCTTGCCTGCAAGGCGATCCACGGTCTGCCGACCGGCGGTGCATACCATAACATGACCGTCTCCTGGACCTGGCTGAAGCGCTGGCGCAAGAGCGTCCTCGCCTCCCAGTACGAGGGCAAGGACGTCCTCCTCGAACAGATGGGCCACCACCACTTCGGCGGCATGGAGGGGATCAGGCAGACGGCATGGGCCGCACCCGATATCGGCTGCAACATCATGGCCATGACCCTCGGCGCCGACCTGATCATGTTCGGTCCGATCGAGAACTGCGAGGGTATCGCCACGGCGGCCGCATTCAGCGACATCGTCCTCACCGAGGCGCTCCGCGAACTCGGCGGCGACCTTGGAGAAGGTGTTACCAAGCACCCCATCCTGACGCTTGTCTAAATCCAACCCCTTTTTTTCCGGTTCTTCGCCGTTTCACGCGGGCGATTTTCATCCCTCAGGTCAGCCTATGGAATGCCGCGTTCAGGTTCGCTCCCGCGTGCGGGCGTGCCGGTCCACCACACACGATTGGCCGGAAGGTACACACGGGGTCCTGACATGGATGATCCCTCCCCGTGCCGTCCAGACGGGCGGCCTCTTTGAAGACCCTATCTGATAGCCGGACACCTGGCGCAGGAAGCCGGGAAAACAGGTGCGGGGTTGGTTTGCCTCCTCTCCATTCTGTGTACACCAGATTGTGGTCAGGCGATTAGAATGGATAATCATCCGGATTGCTGATGTACTCTTCGATATTCTTGAAGGTGACCGTCGTCCCGCCGCTCGTAACGAAGAACCCGTCACGAGCGATGACGACGCCCTCAAGGGATCCACCGTTAAATGTTACCTTCCCGTTGGGTGCGAAGAAGATACCGGTAACGCCGCTTCCTCCCATTCTTGTTATGGTAATATCTCCGGTGCGTGCGATGATGACGACGTTCGTCGCATCGGGTCTCCAGGACGTGGATGAGTAACTGTCGGCATATACTTTCATATTGCTCGTCAGGGCTCCACCTGAGACATACCCTCTCGCCGCATACCAGTCGGCGGATTTTGCGGGTGGGATCTCCAGATCCGGCATATCGAGTCCAGGCACTGTTGTCTGCTGGATGCATTTCGATAGCAGCGCCGGGTCCATGTACGCGGGGTGCGTGAACGTGCCTGTGTAATAAATGCGTGCATCATCAGCAAGCCACGGTGTCCAGTCCAGTGTCAGATCCCCGTCGACGTACACATTTCCGTGTATTCTGGCGTCCTTGAGGGAGAAATTGCCGGCAACGTACACGTCGCCGTAGATATGCCGTTGCCCGCTTCCTAACGTCAGATCCCCATTGATAGAGATATTTCCAGGTTCTATTGCAGATCCCAGCCCTGCACTGCCCCCATCCAGGGTAACATCGCCATCGATAGAGATGTCCGACACGGCGACGGAGGCACCCCCATTGAGGTCCGCTGTGTCCAGCCCGCCGGTGATGATGACCGTCGCTCCAGGACCGGTGACGGTGTTCCCCTGGAAATCGAGAACGTTGCCGTAGACAAAGACATTCTCGTCGATGATGTAGTCGATAAAGGACTCGTTGACGGTGATGTACGCGGTCTGTGTCCTGGTGCGTGATCCGAAGATGTTGGTGGCGGTCAGGCTGACCGTGTAGGTGCCGGACGCGTTATAGGTATGTGTGGTGGGGTTCTGTTCTGTCGACGTGGCGTTGTCGCCGAAGTCCCAGAGCCATGTGATGGGGTGACGGGTCGAGAGGTCGGTGAAGGTCACCGCAAGGGGCGCTTCCCCGCTCAGAACGTCGGCGGTGAAATCCGGTTCCGGCGGGCATCCGGCCGGGCCGAAGGCGGCATAGTGCGCCCGGACCTCCTCAGGGCTGAGTGCCGATCCATAGACGGCGACGTTTGCGATCGAGCCGTTGAACCATTTCTGGGTGTTCTTGTCCGAACCGATGAAGATCGGGGCGGTATTTGTCTTCAAAGCACCGGTGAGAGGTACGGAGGATTTTTCTTCCCCGTCCACATACAGACGGAGGTTCGCACCGTCATAGGTGAGGGCGATATAATACCAGCGGTTCAGGTCGGGCGGCCCCTCGCCCCAGTCGAGGGGGGTCTTGCTCGATGTTGTCGTGGTGACGCCGCCCTGCCATCCTCTCCAGACGTCGAGGTCGATGCCGTGGCCGTCCCAGTCGCGTTTTTCGACGACCTTTGCCGTGGTATGGGAGGTGGGATAGGCCCATGCCTCGAAGCTGACGGCGTCGGTGAAGCTCAGTGTTTCGCTGTTCGGGATGGTGACGGTGTCGCCGGTCCCGTCGAAGACCAGATATCCACGGTCGCTGCATGAGATCCAGGTCGCGCCGGTGATCGTGCCGTTGTTCCCGTTGCCGCTGGTATCGTGGACGATACTGCCGGTCCCTTCGTCCATCGGCCAGATCCCTGCGACGACGGTCGGGTTTACCACGGTGATGTAGCCAGTCTTTGTCTCGGTGTCCGAACTGCCGGTCTTCGCTGCGGTGAGGGAGACCGTGTAGGTGCCGGCGGCGGTGTAGGTGTGCGTCGGGTTCTGCTCTGTGGAGGTTGCATTGTCCCCGAAGTCCCATGACCAGGAGGTCGGGGAGCCGGTCGAGGTGTCAGTGAAGTTCACCTGAAGAGGTGCGGTGCCGTCCAGCGGGGCTGCGGTGAAGTTGGCGGTCACGTCCGACGGTCCCGGCCCGGAAGTCGGTGTGGCTGAGGTGGTCGGCACTGTTGTTATGGTGGTCGTGGGCACGGTCGTCGTGACGGGGGTGGGCGTCCCGGTCGGCGCCGTGCCGTTCTCGAAGATGAGCCATGAGCCGCCCCGCCGGTCGACACTGTCGGCGACGATCATAATCTCGGCCATCGGAGAGGTGTTCGGGATGACGAGGGCCTGCCCGGTCCCCCATGTCGTCCAGTCGCTGGCATCAGACACTCCCCCCGAGGTGTTCAGGAGACGAAGTTTGGCCGTCTCAGTACCGTTGACGAGGATGGAGAAGTGCCCCCATTCGAGGGGATCGCCGCCGTCGTGGTAGAGGTAGACGCTCCCGTTCTCCCCCTCCTCGACGTGCGCGAGCATCGCCGGCGCTGCGTCGCCAGGGGGATTTGAGAGGATGAATACGCCGACGATCCCCACCGCCACCGCAAAAATGGCGATGAGCATCACGACGGCGATGATTTCGCTGACGGCGGTGTCGTCTTTCATACTCATACCTCGTGCCGTTATTGAATTATCGAAAGAACTGACTGACTTGCGATGATGTCTGTTGCGTTATACGCGATGACGGTAATGGAGATCCTGTCGCCGGTCTGTCCTATGGAGCCGGTTATCTGGAGTGTCCTGTTATAGTAAAAGTCCATTGCGGCATTTTTTGTCATTTCATACGCTTGTGCGCTAGTGATTTTCTTATCCGGTCCGCTTCTAGCATCATCATAGTTGTAGATTATAAGATCGACTCTTTCTGTGTCGTTTCTCTCTATCTTGGCGGCAAAATCAAACTGCTGCTGCCATTCTATGTCGGTCACCATTTCAGGGGATACGATAATCTCTTCAGGTGTCGGGGTCGGCTCCGGCGTCACTACCACCACCGGCCATGTCCCTGACCCCCCGGTGTCCGCATATCCTCCGGCGTCCCCCGTCCCGGCCGCATTCGGTTCGGCGATCATCGTCTCGCCGCCGCCCGGGTCGACGGCCGAGACCACCACACGCTTGATCTGGGTGCCGTCCCCGTCATAGGTGAGATTCTCGCCGATCGACCAGATATCGTCGCCTGCAAGAGTGAAATTATCGGTCAGATCCACGAGCCCGCTCCCGGTGTCCGCATAGATGTGGTAGTTCCCCCTGGCGAGGGCGTCGCCGCCCTCATGGAAAAGCACGAAGGTGGCGTTGTCGGCCGACCTTCCTGCAACGACGCTCACATGCGGGATCTCGGTGGGCGGCGGCTGGGAGAAGAGCGCCACCGCCACGATCGCCACCCCGAGCACGGTCAGCGAGATCAGGAGCACGGTGCCGATCACCTCGGAAACGGCCTCTTCGTCCCTCAATATCATCTTCTTTGCCTCACGCGATCAGCGATGCCGCTGTTGCAACGCTCACCAGATAATCTGCCCGGACGGTTCTGAGGGTGACGTCAGATGTTGCATCGTCAGAAGGGCCTATGATGCGTATGTATGCCGTTTCGTCCGTGCTGCCGAACTCATACCACGAGGGGTCGATCCCCTCGCGCTGTACCGTTTCCCTGAAGACTCTCTCCCATGCGTGCGCATGCTCCTCGTCGCCCGCATCGATCGAGATGTTCACCCGGGAAAAAACGCCGGTGAGGTTCGTGTAGGGCGGCATGTCACGCAGCCGCGTTTCGATCCGCACCGGCCCGGACCCGGCGAGGAGGGCCGATCCCGTCAGGTTGACCGGTGTGATGCACACCGAAGCGTTGCCGCTGACATTGTAGACCGAAAACGGCGGGGCGACCCGCACCGTCGTCCCGCCGGTCTGGGTGAGAAACACCGCACCCATCTGGTAGGTCCAGGTCTGGTCCACCCAGTAGTTGTTGCCGGAGACGTACCGGAGACTGCCGAGCGGGATGCGCGTCGTATAGGTCGGAGTTTCGATCGTCAGGTTCTCTCCGCCCGATCTGACGCTCACCGCCCCCGACGACCCCGCCGGGTTGAGGATCGGAAGGGATATCCCCCCGCCCTGCGTCGCCGCCGCACCGGTCCCGAGGTCGAACGCCGTCGAGAGGGTCACGCCGGTCGCATTGTTCACCCAGAGCGAATCGAGGGCGATCTTGTAGTCGGTGAACCTGTCCTTCACCATGTTCATCTGCGCGATCTCGTTCGCCCGCCCCTGCGCCGGCACCGCATAGAGCTGGTAGACAGAGAGCGCCATGACGAGTACTCCCAGAAGGAGCACGAATCCGACGACTTCTGAGAGTGCTTCCTCTCTCTTGGCGGTTGCCATTGTACCCGTGTTCTTTACAGGCCTCTATATATTCCTTTCAGAATGTACCCGCCTGCTCGGATAGCGTTAAGAAAACCTGGAGTACACATATAACGATACATCCGGATCGGACGGAAAACGAAATGAGCGGTACTGGCGAAAACACTCCTCTCCTCTCCAGGGGATGCGTCCTGTGCTATGAGGGCGCCAAGATGGTCCTGTTTGTGACCGGCAGGTGCGGACGGGACTGCTGGTACTGCCCCATCTCCGAAAAACGGCGGAACGGCGACGCGATCTATGCCAACGATCGGGTGGTGACGACGCCCGCCGACATCATCGAGGAGGCAGAGACAATGAGCGCCCTCGGGAGCGGCATCACCGGGGGCGAACCCTTCCTGGTGCTCGACCGGGTCGTCCGCTCCTGCCGGCTGTTGAAAGAGCACTTCGGTCCCGACCATCATATCCACCTCTACACCGGCATCGCACCGACAGAAGCGCAACTTCTCCCGCTCCGCGGGCTTGTCGACGAGGTCCGTCTCCACCCCCCGCAGGAAGTCTGGGGGCGCATCCTCGAATCGCCCTATGCCCGCTCGGTCAGGACCGCACGCCGCCTTGGTTTCTCGATCGGGATCGAAGTCCCCTCCCTGCCCGACATCGAGGCCCTCAGGGCGATCCTTCCCGAACTCGACTTCCTCAACATCAACGAACTCGAGTGGAGCGAGACAAACGCCGAAGCGATGCGTGCGCGCGGTCTCGACCTCGAGGACGGTCTCCACAACGCCGTCGGCGGGGCTGCGGCGCTGGCAGATATGCTTCTCGACGACCCGAAGGTCCATTTCTGTTCGTCCAGCTTCAAAGACTCGGTCCAGCTGCGGGAGAGGCTCAGGCGTATCGCCGAAAACACCGCCCGTCCCTTCGATGAGATCACCCGGGACGGCACCGTCGTCTATGGCGTCCTCGAACTGGAAGACGGCGCCCTCCCGGCGATCCTCAGCGAACATAGGTATGACATCGAGGTCTCTGGCAATCAGGTTGAAATGGCCTGGTGGGTGCTTGCCGAATTGAAGCATGAACTCCCCGGCAAAAAGTCGGTGATCGAGCGCTACCCGAACGGGGGGATCATTCTGGAGGTGACGCCGCTCTGAGGATCAGAAACCGGGTCTATCCGCTCTACGAACGATACCTCAGGTGGCAGTGCAAACATATCCCGGATCACATCGCCATCATCCAGGACGGCAACCGCAGGTATGCCAGGCTCCTCGGCGTCGAAACGATCGAGGGTCATCGTGCGGGCGCCGAAACGACCCAGCAGGTGCTCGAATGGATAGAGGATATCGGGATCCGGACGATCACCCTCTATTCGTTCTCCACCGAGAATTTCAACCGCGACAAGCGTGAGGTCAATGATCTCTTCGAAATATTCAAAGAGAATTTCATCAGCATCCTCAGCGACGAGCGGGTCCACAGAAATCAGATCAGGGTCCAGATGATCGGGGACCGGTCGATGCTCCCCGCCGACCTTCTGGAGACTGTCAATGCCGCCGAAGAAGCCACCCGCCATTACAGCCATTTTTTCCTGAATGTCGCCCTTGCCTATGGAGGACGGAACGAGATCGTCCATGCCGCCCGCCGGATCGTCGGCGGCGTCCGCAAAGGCGTCATCGCCCCCGAAGAGATCACGCCGCGCACCGTCGAGCGCTACCTGTACGAGGACATCCCCCTCCCGCCGGTCGACCTGATCATCAGGACCGGAAACGAACGGCGCACCTCGAACTTCCTGCCGTGGATGGCGAACGGAAACGAGTGCGCCGTCTATTTCTGTGCGCCGTACTGGCCGCTTTTCAGAAAAATCGATCTCCTGCGGGCGATCCGCGTCTACGACCAGCGGATCCGCGCCGGAGAATAGGGTGATTCATGATCCGAACCGTCTTCCTCTTGCCCCAAAATCTCTCAGTGCCCTGAGGAAGTCGATCTTTCTGAACCATTTCCAGTTCACGTCCAGGAAAAAAAATTCCGAATAGACCGACTGCCAGATAAGAAAATCGGTGAGATAACTGCCGCCGGTCTTGATCACCAGATCAGGGGCGCACCTGAAGGTGAGGTGCCGTTCGATCACCGCCTCGTCGATCTCTTCGGCACGGACCCCTTCCGCAGCGATCTTTTTGATGCATGCGGCGATCTCCTCTCTCCCGCTCTTGCCGACGGCGACGATGACGTTCATCCCGGCGGTCCCTGCCGTTTCGACATGGTCGCCGAAATGAAGGTGGAGCCTGCCGATGGCAGATATTTTCCTGATCTCGGTCAGGTACGGTATGATCCGGTCAGGGTCGTCGGTGGATATGTGAAAGGTGGCGGCTGCCAGTCCGACATCCCGGCACCACCCGGCCACCTCGACGATCTTCTGCGGGGCCTCGACCAGATCCTCTTCGGTGATCATGAAACAGATATCGCGGGGAAGAACAGTGAGGTTTCGCTGCAGCATCCATTCATAATACCAGCGGATCATGGCCGTCTCTCCAGAAGGGTGTCGGCGGTCCGGGTGTTGAGGAGATCACCCGATCCGCACCACCCCCGGCGGGCAAGGGCGACACCATATCTCATGTGGGCAAATTCAGGTCTGTGGTGAGTATCTGTTCCGATTGCAAGTGTCACGCCCCTCTCTTTTGCCTGCCTGATATAAATATCATCCAGATCCATCCGCACCGGCGAGGCGTTGATCTCAAGAGCCGTCTCGGTTTCGGCCGCCGCCTCGATCACCCTCGCGATATCGAGCGCTACTGGCGGCCGGTGACCGATGAGGCGTGCGGTCGGGTGCCCCAGGATGTCGACGTGCTCGTTTTCGAGAGCGGCGATCAACCTTCTCGTCATGGTGTCGCCGTCCTGCCTGAAGGCCGAGTGCACCGAGGCGATCACCAGATCGCAGGCCTCAAGCGCTGCATCAGGGAGGGACAGCCGCCCGTCCGGGAGAATGTCAGCCTCGACCCCGGCGAGGAGGGTGCAGGAGGCGGTCCTGTTCACCACCCTGATCTCCTGCCGCTGTTTCTCCAGCCGTTCGGCATCGAGGCCATGAGCGATCCCGATGCCGGCCGCATGATCGGTGACCAGGATGTACTCGTAGCCCATCCTCTCCCCCTCTGCAGCGATCTCCCTGAGGGAGAGCACGCCGTCGCTCCACTCAGAGTGGACATGGAGGTCGCCCCTGATCTCCTCCCGGGTAAGGAGGGCGGGGAGGTGGCCTTCCAGTGCTTTTTCGATCTCACCCCGGTCTTCACGGAGTTCGGGGGGCACCGGGCTCATGCCGAGGGCAGCGAACACCTCCTCCTCCGTCGCAAAGACGAGGCGTGCGGAAGAGTCCCGGACAGTCAGACCGTACTCGTTCAGGCGCATCCCGCATCTCCCGGCAATCTCCCTGAGCCTGATATTGAAGGCCTGCGACCCGGTGAGGTACAGGAGCATGGCGCCGCACTCACCCGGCGTCGTGTAGCGGATGTCGGCCCGCCGCCCGCCGATCATCACCGATATTTTTCTCTCCCCCTCATCGATAACGGCATCTGCCATCCGCCTGAGAGCCAGGTTCGTCTCCCCCGGCGGTGCCGTCGTGACGATGTCGATGTCCCCGATGGTGGAGCGGCCGCGCCGCAGGCTCCCTGCCACCCACGCCTCTCCCGGGATCGCGGCGATCAGCGTCGAGGCCAGTCGTTCGGCCTCGGCCCGGTTCATCCTCCCGGCCCTCTGTCTCGCCTCTGCGATCGCCCTGAGGATCTCCCCCTCCTTCTTTGCTCCGAACCCTTTCAGGGCCCTGATCCGGCGATTTCTTGCTGCAGCCTCAAGGGCGTCGATTCCGTCCACCCCGAGGTCCATCCAGAGCTTTCTGACAGTCTTCGGACCAACGCCGGTGAGATCGAGGAGCTGGATCAGACCTGACGGGGTGGCGGTACGGAGCCGCTCGAGTTCGGCGCAGGTACCGGTGTTCATGATCTCCTGTATTTTTCCGGCGATCGCCTCCCCAATACCGGGTATCGCTTCAAGGTCCTCTCTGCTCAGGGTGGAAACCGGGTGTGCAAGACGATCGATCTGGTCGGCCGCCCGCGCATATGCCCTGACCCTGAAGGGGTTTTCCCCCTGGATCTCCAGCAGCGCTCCGATCTCGCCGAGTATCAGGGCCACCTGCCGGTTGCTCATCGCCATGCATGAAGGTGGAATTGTTCCTATATAGCGCTTGAGTGACGGCCCTATCGTAGATCTTCCTTCCTGCAGAGAAGCAAACCCATATGAGCAAAAAGCCCAAATGGGGTATATGAATACCTCCGTCCGTGAAGACTGCCTTGAGGCAATTCTTACTCTGACGCAGGCAAACGGCGGCTCTGTGACCGCAGAAGGGATCATGGCGGCGGTGGACGCGAACCAGGCCGCGGTCGAGGCAGGTCTCGCAGGCCTTGTCGCCGAGGGAGCGGTCCGGCTGGAAAACGGGGAGTATCTTCTCTCTCCCGAAGGAAAAACCGTTGCCGAATCGGTCCTCAGAAAGCACCGGGTGCTTGAATGTTTTCTCTGCGAGATGCTCGGCATGGACACCGGGGCGGCTTCAAAGGAAGCCTGTGTCCTCGAGCACGGGATCTCAGACGACACCATCGATCGCCTCTCCAGGTACATCGAGCGACCCGGCCATGGCCAGAGGCGGCACTGTGCCGGCCGTTGCCGTGAGCGCAGCCTGCTGGACTTTGCCGAGGGCGATCTCATCGAGATCACCATGATCCGGTGTCTCGGCCGGAACCGGCGACTGATCGACCTCGGCCTCATACCGGGCGAACAGATCGTCATCAGGCGCAAACTCCATAACAACGCCATTGTGGTCAGGGTGAAGGGTGCGGATATCGCTCTCTCTCCTGAGATCGCATCGACCGTTTTTGCGGAGCCGGTCAGATGAGATGTGCCCTTATCGGCAATCCAAACGTCGGCAAATCCCTGATCTTCAACCAGCTCACCGGTCTTGGTGTCGAGGTGAGCAACTATCCGGGGACGACGGTCGAACTGATGCAGGGGAAACTTTGCTATCAGAAATCTTCTCTGGAGATCGTCGATCTCCCGGGAATCTATTCGATGGACGGCGAATCGGCAGAGGAAGAACTTGTCCGCACCTATCTTCTTACCAGCACCCCCGATGCGGTGATTGCCGTGCTGGACGCCACCAGGATGGAACGGAACCTCTACCTCCTCCTCCAGCTCGCCGAGTACCGGGTTCCGATGATCGTCGTCATCAACATGATCGACGAGGCGGCGCACCAGGGGATCGCCATCGACAGCGAGAGCCTCTCCTCGATCCTGGGAGTGCCGGTGATCGAGACCGCCGCATCTCTGGGAAAAAATATCAACGAGATCGTGCCGGCGGTCCTCTCCTCGGCGCGGCCCGCCGGGATCACCGTTCCCTACACGCCGCAGATCGAGGCCGCGATCAGGAGCCTCGGCAAACTCTACGGCGCCACCCGCCTTCAGGCCCTCATGGCCCTTCAGGGTATCGGCACTGCCGGCGACCTCGTCGAGGGAGCGCAAACGATTGCCGGGGAGATCGAGTCCCTCAACCACATGGCCGCCCCTCAGATCATCGGTGCAAACCGACACCTCTGTGCCCGTCGGATCGCCGCCGATGTTGTCGGGGCACAGAAACCTGACCGACGCTTCTCGGCCGACCGGCTGCTGACGAAGGCGATCCCGGGCATCCCGATCCTGATCGCTGTTCTCCTCTCAATGCTGCTCATCGTTTTTGTCGCCGGTTCGTTTCTGGAGGGGCTGATCGTCGAGGTCTTCACTGCCCTTGTGATCGAACCTTTTCAGGCCCTTTCCCTTCCCCCGCTTGCCACCGCCCTCGGTATGGCGGCTCTCCTCGCCATCGTTGCCGGCCTCGGCATCGCCTTTCCCTTTGTCTTCATCTTTTACATCCTCCTCTCCATCATTGAGGACACCGGATACCTCACGCGGGCGGCGTTCCTTGCCGACCGGGTGATGCACGGCTTCGGCCTCCACGGCGGCGCCATCATCCCGATGGTGATGGCCTTCGGCTGCAATGTGCCCGCGGTCATGGCGGCGAGTCAACTGCGGACAGGGCGGGAACGGACGATTGCGGCCTTTCTGGTCACCATGGTCCCCTGCTCGGCCAGAACGGTGATCATCACCGGGATCGTGGCGGCGTTTGTCGGGCTGTTGGCGGCCCTCTCCATCTACCTGATCGTGTTCGTCCTGATCGTTCTCACCGGCGTTTTTCTGGCGCGAAACATCCCGGGCGGGCAGTATGGTATGATCCTGGAGATAGTGCCGTTGCGGATGCCTGATCCCGGGATGGTCCTGAAGAAGTCGTGGACGCGGATCCGGGAGTTTCTCTTCATCGCCATGCCCCTGCTGCTTCTTGGCAGCGTCGTCCTCGGCGCCCTCGATTACTACGGTGCGATGGACGCCTTCTCCCTCATGATCGCCCCGATCTCCGAGGGTGTGCTCGGGCTCCCTGCATATGCCACAACCGCTCTCCTCTTCGGGATCCTGCGCAAGGAGATGGCGTTCGAAACCCTTGCCGTGCTCTCAGGCACCGCAGACCTCGGTTCGGTGCTGACCGCCGTCCAGCTCTATACGTTTGCAGTGATCAGCGTCCTTTTTGTGCCCTGCATCTCGACAATCGCCATTCTGCTGCGTCAGATGGGGGCACGGGTGACGCTGGCGGTTTCGGCCTACACGATCATGCTCGGCTTTTTAATAGGTGGCCTCATACACTTGATCGCAGGATAGAGATGGATCCGTTCAAGACCGGCATCAGGAAGATCGATGAAAAAATGGGCGGTATTTTGCCAGGATCCAATGTTCTTCTTCTTGCTCCCCCGTTTGCCGATGCCGAACGTCTTGCCGTGCATCTGGCGCAGCCCGGCAACTCCGACTATACGATCGTCCTCTCCGCCGATCAGGATGCGCAGGAGATCGCCATGGACTTCGGGCTTCCTGAATCCGAGGGCCACCGCCTCTGGATCATCGACTGCATCACAAAGACCATGGTCCCGACCATCCCCGACGGGGAACAGGTAAAATACGTGGGGAGCCCGGTGGACCTGACCGGCATAGGGATCAAGTTCACGAAGATCCTCAACGGCATCCAGCGGACCGAGGCGGCGCGAAATAATCTCCCTGGCACGTTGCGGATCCGGGTCTGCGTCAATTCTCTGTCGAGTTTTCTGATCTATACCAGACTCGAGGTGATCTACCGTTTTTTCCATATCCTCTCTGCCAGGATCAGGCGGGTGAACGGGATCGGCATCTATATCCTCAACTCCGAGGGCGTCGACGAAAAGACGATTTCAACCCTGAAACAGTTGATGAACGGTATGATCGAGGTGAAAGTGGACGCGGCCGATCCGACGGTACGGGACCTCTGCTATCAGATGACGAACGGCGAAAGCGTGCCCTCTATCAGGTATCGTTTTTCTGGCAACGATCTTGCGGAGGAGCCATGATCTATACCGGCATCACCGCTCTGGACGAGATGATCGGGGGCGGCGTCCCGGCGGGAAAACGGGTGCTCTTCTCTCTCGCCCCGGGCGTCGACGGACAGCAGTTCATGTTCAGCACCCTGAACTGCGCGCACAGGATGGGGAAACGCTGCCTTGTGATTGTCCCGTACACCTCAGCCGAAGCCTTTCTCTCTGATCTCTCGACAACACCCTACGGCGTGGAGCATGACAACCGGATGATCATCCTGGACACAAACACCTTTGAGGAGATCGAAGCCAGGTCCAGGACGCCTGAAGAGAAGTTCGCAGCCTGGGAAACACGGATCGACGCTGTTTACGAGAGGACCTCTCTGGATGCGGTTTTCCTCTACTGCAACCGTCTCTGCGATGACATCGGGACAGAGAAAGCTCTCAGCCTCTTTACAGAGTGGTGCATGAGGCGGGGGGCCACGCTCTTTGTGGAGTACCTCAATCTCTACGACGAGAAGCATCTGGACGCCCTGACGGCGTCCAACCCGTTCGATCTCGTGATCTCCATCGGCGAAGGATACGGCAACCTCCTCTTTGTCAATCACTTTAAGGTCAGGCATGTCACATGGACGTCCCTCCCGGTCCGCGAGATCCCCTATGTGATCAGAGAAGACGGTTCAGTCTCACCGCAGATCCCCAAGATCGTCGTCACCGGTCCGGTCGACGCCGGGAAGACCACTTTTATCCAGACGGTGTCGGAAAACTGGGTCTCTTCGGACAGGATAGGAATATCCGGATCTCCGACAACGGTGGCGATGGATTTCGGTCACCCCCTCGTTTCCTGCCGGGGTTTTGAGATTACGCTCGTCGGAACACCCGGGCAGGAGCATTTCGGTCCGATCATCAACCATCTGCTCACCAATGCAACCGGTGTGATATTCATCGTCGACGGAACAAGTGTGGAATCATTGTGTAGAGGAATGGAGATTCTGGAGACCGTCAGGCAGATGGGGGTACCCTTCGTCATTGCAGTGAACAAGCGAGAGATGCCCGGTCAACTTTCTGATGCGACGTTGCGCACCATTATGCGCCTATCCGAACGTACCCCCCTCTCTCACATCTCCGCGCTCAACAGGGAGGAGGCGATGGGTGTTATCGATGCGCTCATTGTCCTGATTACGCGTGAAACCTTTATGGAGTGAGATGCAATGCTGACATTTATCGGCCTCGGCCTCTATGACGAGACCGATCTTTCGGTCAGGGGGCTTGACCGGATCAGACGGTCTGATTATGTGTTTATCGAGTGCTACACCTCGGTGCTGACCGGGACGACACCTGAACGGATGGCGGCGCTCTTCGGGAAGGAGGTCGGGAAGCTATACCGTGAAGACGTCGAAGGGCATCCTGAGACCTTTCTTGGACTGGCAGAGAAGGCGGATGTGGCGTTTCTCACGGCAGGCGACCCGATGGTCTCGACCACGCATATCGACCTGCGTATCCGCGCCGCTGCGATGGGGATCAGGACGGAGATCATCCACGGTGCCTCGATCGTGAGTGCGGTCTGCGGGCTGACCGGGCTGCAGAACTATCGGTTCGGAAAGTCCTGCTCCCTTCCGTTTCCTTATGGCAGGTGGGCCCCGACGACCCCGATTGAGGTGATCGAACAGAATATCGCCGACAAACTCCACACCCTTGTCTATCTCGACATCCAGCCGGACCGCTATATGCGCATTCATGAAGCGGTCGGGATGCTCGAACAGATGGCCGCGGAGAGGGGCATCTCTATCCCGATCTATATCGGTGTGGCCAGGGCCGGATCCCCGTCCCCGGTGGTGGCGGCCGGGAACGCCGCCGCCCTTGCCGGCGTGGACTTCGGCGGCCCACTGCACATCATCGTCGTGCCCGGCGATCTCCATCTGATGGAGCGTGAATACCTCGAAACCTTCGCCGGATTATGACGCCGCTCCTCTCCGCCCTTGCCGCGGCCCTCAGGACGGTCGCACCACTCTCCCCTGAGGAGACGCCCCTTGGCGCGGTCTCGGCCGTCATTGTGCGGATGGCCCGCTCCTATCTCTCGGACGGAGAGGTTTTTTTTGCGCGGGGCGACGATGTCAATGCCCATGCGAGCGCCGCCTACGCCTTCGGCTGGCTTGATGCCGGGGCATATATCGGCTTTTATCAGGTCCGGAACCCCGGGGAGGACCGCTCGTTTGACGGCATGGTCCCTGAAGGGCAGCAACAGCAACTTCAGGAGAAGACCGAACGTTATGAACGCCTGCTCTGCGAAGCGTTGCGCTCCCTTTCTCCTGCTCCCGATCCGGAAACCCCGATGTACTCGGCGGCCGTGCGTATCCTTTCCCGGGCACAGGACGCCCTTGAGCAGGGGAAAAGGCTCCGGGATGAAGGCAGGACCGCCTGTGCCCTGGGATGGTTTTCCTGTGGTTTCGGCTGGCTCGATGCAGGCGTACAGGCCGGCATTTTCTCGGTTGTCGGATCGCGGGAGATCTTTACGGTCTGATCGCCCTGCAATGCCGCTGATTTCCCGCTCTCAATCCTCAAAGGGTTTATAGTATGCTCCATAATCTTATGGAACAGATGGCAGGCCGTTCGTGTCGGTCATGCGTGAGGGGTGCATGAAGAGGTCTCAATGGAAATGGCTCGGGGTCTCCCTCGGATTCAGCAGTCTTGTGCTCGTACTCGTCCTGTACTTCACCGTTGACGAGACGACCATTGAGTACATCCAGAGACTCAATCCCTGGTACCTCGCCCTTGCCCTTGCCGCCCATGTTGTCGCTCTCGGCTTCTGGGCGCTGCGCCTGAAGACGATGTCCAGGTCCCTGGGGTATAAGGTCGGCTTCTTTCATTGCCTCAACGCCGTCTTTGCAAACCTGCTCATCGCCGCCATCACCCCTTCGCAGGCCGGGGGAGAACCGGTCAGGGTCCATGAACTCTATCGTGTCGGCGTCAGGCTCGGCGACGCCACGGGCGTGGTGATCATGGAGCGGATCCTGGACGGCGCCGTGCTCGTTGTGATCAGCATGGTCACCATGCTCTTCCTCGGCCAGCAGTGGCAGAGCATCGCCCCCGGTATGACGGTGTTCATCTATATTTCCTGGATCCTGATCGCCGGCCTGGTCTTTTTTTTTATGTACTCGGTGAGGAAACCCGGGGTGCTCAAGGGTCTTCTCCACCGGTTCTCGCTCTGGCTCGACCGCAGGAAACAACGCCGCAACGTCGAGAAACTGAACGCCCTTCTCGATCGCATCGACACTGAGGTGGACAATTTTCACGGGAGCCTGAGCCGTTTCGTGAGCCGGGGCATTAGCGGGCTGATCTGGGGGACGTTCTGCACCGTGATGTTCTGGTGCATCGAGTTTGCGATCGCCTCGGTGATCCTGGTGGGCCTGGGCTCGCAGCCGTTCTTTATCGAGTCGTTCATTGCTCAGATCATCATTACCCTTGTGATGATGGTCCCCCTGACGCCGGGAGGTTCCGGGGTGGCCGAGGTCGTGGCCACCTCCCTGTACGGCATTTTTGTGAACTCCGCGGTTCTCGGCGTATTTGTGCTGCTGTGGCGGATGATCTTCTATTATTTCAATATCATTCTCGGGCTTGCGGCGAGTGTCGGTATCCTGAGGCGCGAGGTGGTGAGGACAGGGACGGACCGCCGCCGCAACCCTTAACTCCCATGAAGATGTCTCCTACCTATGGCTGCCGTGGATGTGATTGTACGGGGAGTTTTTTTCACCGCCATGCCGGGTGGAGCCGTCCCGGCCGTCCTGCTCGATCTTTCAGACGGCAGGTCGCTTCCGATTTATATCGGCCTATGGGAAGCGATTTCCATAAACAACGCGTTGAATCATGAACTTCTCCCCAGACCAGGTACGCATGATCTGTTCATGGCCATGCTCGAATCTTACGGGATCAGGGTGACCGGGCTTCAGATTGACGAACTGAAAGATGGCGTCTTTTATGGGCGGCTCATCTCCACCAAGGGCGGTACCGAAGAGAGTCTGGACTGCCGACCGAGCGACGGGATTGCCATCGCGCTTCGCGCCGGTGCCCCGATCAGCGTTGACCTTGAGGTGGCTGAACAGGCAGGAGTGGATGAGGGGTCTCTCCCTGACTGCATCGATCTCGCCGCCTATCTCTCCTGAGGCGGGGAGAGCTGTCTTCAGGTGTCCTCTGGCCGTTATTTCCGCCGTGCCGCCAGTTCGGTGAGGATCTCCTCGAACCCGACGCCGGCCGCCCGGAGGGCGATCATGAAGTGAAAGAGGACGTCCGCGCCCTCTTCGACAGTCCGTCGGTCCACGCCGTTCTTGACGGCAAGAATAAATTCGGTTGCTTCTTCTCCGAATTTTTCGAGGGATTTGTCGATCCCTTTCCGGTTGGTGAGGATCGAACTCACGTAGGAGTCGGGAGAGGGGTGGTCGGCCCGTTCGTTGATGGTCGCCCAGAGTTCTTCGATCATTTCTATGTCTTTCATTCTTCCCCCGCCTCTCCGTGCGCAAGCAAGACGTCGCCGATCTCATGACCGAAAAAATGTTTTACAAGCAGTCTGGCTTTTTCGATGGTGCTCCCTCCTTTGCCGATCGCGATCCCGAGGTCGCTCCTTTTTCCGACGACGACATTTATCTTCCCGCTGGCTGCGTCCTCGGATGAGGTCAGCACCTCGGCGGGTTTGAAGATATTTGCAATGAATGTTTTTTCATCCTCGGCGTACTCGACCATCTCTATCCTTCTCCCCAGAACTTTTTGCATTTTTCTGATGTTTTCTCCCTTTTTACCGATGGCGAGACCCATGTCGCCGGGTTTAATGACATAGATCACGCGGTCGAACCGCTCGTCGATGAGGCAGTCCACGGCTACCGATTTGGTGAGGATCCGCAACTCCTCAATGTATCTTCTCTCTTTAAAGCCGATATTTCTGTACATTTTCAATATCCCTTTTATTACGCTGAAAATGCCTTTCGGCATGTTTTATGTATGCGCCCGGGTCGTGGTTTCATGAGCAAAGTGAATACGATCCGGCATCTGTGCGTTCATCTCTGAAGATTCTGTCAGGTGTTCATATATAATATGCGCAGGGCCGGAAAAAAGGTTGGCAGGGATCTCCCTGCCGTATTGAATGGAGGAGAAATGGCATGAAATCTGTGATGTCCTGATGAGTGACAGGGTTCGGCCATTTGCCTGATACCACCGCTCCGACGTATCTTGTGATGTGATATATCATTCTGATATGGCTCAGGGCAGAATATGCCGCGTGCCCGTGCCCCCCACGTGGATGCTCCCGGTGTTTTCTTCAACGATGACCTCCAGTTTTTCGGTACAGTGGGAGGGGGCAAGATAGGCGAGGTCTTTCAGTGCCGCGCGGTCTGCCTCCGATATGGTGTGAAATCCCCCTATCGCCCCGAAGACCGGTCCGTGCTTTTTGACGGTCTCGATGATCCTGCTGATGTGGGGGTGTGCGCAGCCGGCGACGATCAGGGATCCTCCGGAAGTGCTGAGGACGAGGGACTGTTCTGGCACAGAACCGCCGCATGGACCTGTTGAGGCGATGCCGTTTTCAATCTCCTGCCACTCTCCGATGGCCGTTGTTTCTGCCTGCTCCTCTATGGCGGCCAATAGTTTCTCTGAAAACCCTGCCGGGATCAAGACCTCAAGATCCGGGTTTTTCCCGAGGACGGCAGCGAGGCCGCCGACATGGTCCCAGTGGTCGTGGGAGAGAACCAGTGTCCTGATCTCTGCCGGATCGATGCCGAGCGCCCTGAGGTTTCCGGCGAGCACTGCGGCGTCCCCGCCGGTATCGAAGAGAAGGGCAGCTTCCTCGATAAAGCAGGAAAACCCTTTTGCAGGAGTGAGGGCCGGATCGAAGGGGATGTTGTTGTAGGTCTCGACAATCGTGTGCATCTGAGAGAGAGAGACTCTTCTGTTATGATAATGCTATTGTTCGAGGAAAAAAGGAGGTTAGCGGCAGAGGTAGGTGACGCTCACCGATGCCGTGACTTTCACCTCGCCGGACTCGATAGGCGTCGGTGCCCCTCCGCCGCCCATTGCCCTGGCGCTCTCGGACTTGAGATAACTGTCGTACACCGGGACATAGGTGCTCCCGATCGAGATGTCCTGTACGCCCGTGATGGTCACGCCGGCCGCCGCGGCAACGGTCTCGGCGTCGGTCCGCGCCTGTCCGACAGCCCGGGTGAGGGCTTCACCCCTGAACTGCTGCGTTTTTTCGGGACTGAGCGTGAAATAGAGACTGCTTACCCGGTTCGCTCCGTTTGCGACGGCGACATCGATCATTTCACCGGTCTTCGTGACGTCGGTGAGGGTCACCTGCAGGGTATTGGTGACATGGTAGATCTCTTTCTGGCTGCTGAAGGGTTTGTCGTCGTCAGGCGTCTCGGTCCAGATGTTGTATCCGGTGGTCTTCATGTCTTCGGCAGCGATGCCTGCTGTTTTGAGGGCCGTGTTCAGGGTGTCCATGATCTGTGCGTTTGCCGCCTGGGCGGCCTTCGGATCGGTGTCCTCGGTCTCGACGGCGAAGGAAATTACGGCGCGATCAGGGGTGGTGGTGATCTCCCCGGTCCCTGATACGTGGATCGACCGCTCGTCGGTGGTGTCCGTGGCGGCGCTGGCGCTCCAGACGCCTGCGGCCAGCAACACCATCAGGGCGGCGCAGAGGATACGTGTTCGGTTTCTCATGGTTATCGTTTGAGTATTCTGCGCACACTACAGAAATATCTTATCTTGACTTCAAAATAATTCGCAGTTATTATTGCTCAATCAGTCCATATCAGCAATTATTTTGGTTTTTTCTTGTTTGTGTCGTCCTGATGGGAGGCACGCGCCCGGATCGGTCTGGCGATGAAGACGGCCATGAAGAGGGTGCCCGATATCGTCTTCAAAAAAAGCCAGAAAGCGGGCAGTTGCTGAAAGAGAGATAGAAAACGAGGGGGAAGAGAAGGGTAAGGATCAGATTTTTTTCAGGGTGTGATCCTGAAAACGCTTCTCCTCTCTCCCATAGTTCACTGCCTGACATTTCCCGGGATGTCTCTTTCTTCAGGCCGTCTTTTTCGTGAGCCTGACCATCACCTCGTTCTGTCCTGTTTTTTCAGTCATCATGGCGTAATTCCTCTTCCGGGCCTCCATCTCGATCCAGGGGGGCACGTGATCGCACAGGATTTCGAGCACGCTGAAATTTCCTTCGGCGACAAACCGCTGAAGGATCTGTTTGCTGCTGATCTCAGGTGCTTTCCCCTGGGCCTCCCTGATCGAGATGAAGAACACGCCCGGCGCCTGTTCGCAGGGGGTGGGTATGCCAGTCGTTCCCTGCGATTGTGCCGCGACCCTCTCCACCCTCTCCTTCTCCTCGTCTTCCAGCACGATGTCCAGCGCATCCACGGGGTTTCCGGCGATCTCCCAGATGCTGCACCCGGCCTTTTCGAGTTCGAAGTAGAGGGCGCCTCCTGCCGCCCTGGCCACGAAGATCCTGCATTCGTTCATGAACTGCAGAATTTCACCCATTTTCAGACGCATTTCACGCAGGTTCCTGCTCCGGTCGAGGGAGACCTCCATTGCACGGTCGATCTCCCAGGCACCCTGGACATGACGATAGACGACAACCTGCCCGGGCTCGTTCAGAACGCCGCTGCATCCGTTTTCGTCGACGATCGCTGCGATCTCCACAACCATCTCTGCCCTCCCCCGCAGGTATCCGTCAGATCAGCAGGCGCTCGACGACGTTTCCGCCTTCGATATGTTCGTCGAGGATCTCGTCCACATCGTCGGGGGTCACCGACCCGTACCAGACATTGTCGGGATACACGACGACAATCGGCCCTTTTTCACATATCCCGAAGCAGCCGGTATTGTTGATGAACACCTCACCTCCAAGTTCGCGCTCTTCGATCTCTTCCATGAATTTCATCATGACGTCCACGCCGTCCTTGTTGTGGCAGAACCCCTTCTGCTGACCGTTCGGACGCGAGCTTGTGCAGATGAAAATGTGACGTTCAGGCTTTTGCATTGGATACACCTTTTTTGTTGAGCATCTCTTCTTTCCGTAGTCTGCGATAGGAACCGTGCTTCGCTTCCAGCAGGGTGTTGGTGAAGCGGTCGAGGAACGCAAGGGTGCCCGTGTAACCGACCGACAGTATCCTCTGTCCGCCGATCCGGTCGTGGATGGGGTACCCCACCCTGACCCCCGGGATCCCCTGCCGTTCGGTCAGATACCTGCCGCCGGAGTGGCCGATAGCAAGATTCGCCCCTTTCCGCACCGCCGCCTCCTCGATCGTCACGAAGTCCGCCTCTTCGAGGATGACCGGTTCTTCCAGCGCGTCTTTCAACAGGGGTTGCAGCAACCCGACAAGGCCGCTGTTCTGCGTCCCGCTGGCAATGACGGCAGGAATAGACCCGTTCTCCATACAGAGTTTCGCTAACGCATAGATCAGTTCGGGCTCGCCATAGATGGCCGGTCTTGCCCCCGCGTTGATCTTATGGGCGTCCGCCATCCCGTCGCAGAGCCAGCCCCGCTCCAGCACGAGACTCTCGGGCACCGGCCGGCGGCTGAGATCGTGCAGGGTTCTGACAAAGAGGTCCATGCTGTCGAGGCCGATGGGCAGCGGCAGGTTGATCAGAGGAACGCCGAACTGCTGCTCCAGGAAGAGTCCCGGGGACAACGGTTCCGGACAGGTGAGACCGAACTGGATGGTGGCCTGTGCTCCCGCCATGCGGGCGATCCCGGCGGTTGAGGTGCCGCCGGGTGCGATCTTCTGGTACCGTCCCCCGAAGGGGCGGTCCAGCGTCAGGGAGTAGTCGGGCAGCAGCGTGTACTCGAGTCCCATCAGGTCGAGGATGCGTTTGATCTCCCTGATGTCGGCCGGACTGATATTGGGGACGATGACGTTGATCCCCGGGTGCCGTTCGGTCGGCCGTGCATAATAGGCGACGACCGCCCTCGTCGTCGCCCAGAACCCCTCGGTGTGCGTGCCGTTGTAACTCGGCGTGGAGACCGGGATGATGTCGATCTCCCTGATCTCCCGGTCATTTTTGTAGGTCTCGATAAATCTCTCGATGTCGTCGCCCATGGTCTCGGCGAGGCAGCTCGTCATAATACCGATGACCTTCGGCTGATAGACCCTGATCACGTTGTCCAGCGCCTTTCTCAGGTTTGCCTCCCCGCCGAAGATCGTCTGCTTCTCGTTCAGGGAGGAGGAGGCGATGTCTATCGGCTCGTTGAAGTGCTCGACGTTCGCAAGGCGCATGTACGTGCTGCAGCCCTGAGAACCATGCACCAGTGCGATGGAATGTTCGACGCCCCTCAGTGCGACGACACCGCCGAGCGGCATGCACATATGGCACTGGTTCTCGTTGACCTGCCTGACCCGTGTCGTGACGGTACAATCCGTCAATCCTGCACCTCTTCGAAGGGGTTTTTCTTCACCCGTTCCCAGACCGGGGAGCAGGTGGTGGCATACACCTCGCGGGCGAACCTGATCGCCCCCTCAAACCCTGCCAGGCCGTCTTTGCGGTCGTGGTTGTGGTCGACGAAGCCGATGCCCAGTTTGTGCGCGAGGAAACGCTCCTTCACGCCGCCGGCCATCATGTCGACATCTTTTTCCAGCAGAAATTTTTCGATCTCGGCAGGATTGGCGTCGTCGATCACGACCGTTCCTTCGCTGACGATGCTGCTGATCTGCTCGTAGTCTTCCTGTTTGCCAGTCTGCGTGCCGGTAAACATGACCTCCATACCAAGCTCTTTCAACTGGCGGATGATGGCGAGTGCCTTGAAGGCACCGCCCACATAAATCGCCGCCCGCTTTCCGGTAAGTTTCTCGCGGTACCTGTCGATGACCGGCCTGACTTTCTTCATCTCACGCTCGATGAGTGCTTCGGTCCGGCGCATGATCTCGTCGTCCCCGTAGAAACTGGCGATCTTCCGCAGGCTTTCCGCGGTGTTTTCGGCGCCGAAGAAGTTCACGTCGATGTACGGGATGCCGTACTCCTGATCCAGGCTCATCGCCACCCAGTGCATCGAGCCGGTGCACTGCACCAGGTTCAGGCATGCGCCAGGCGCTTTTTTCAGGTCTGCAACGGTCGAATCCCCGGTAAAGGCCACGTTGATCTCGATGCCCATCTCTCTGAGATAACTCTCGACAAGCCACTTTTCGCCGCCCAGGTTGTATTCCCCGAGGTAATTGAGTTTCCGTGTTTTTTCTACGGTCTCTCCTTCCTTCGGACGGATCAACTTCAGCAGTGCGTCTCCTGCCGCCCGGTAGCCGACGATCTTGTTTCCCGAGATGAAGCCGCTGGACTCCACCGGGATCACCTCGATACCGTGTCTGTGTGACGCCTCCTTGCAGACAGCGATGATATCGTCGCCGATCATCCCGACGACGCAGGTCGAGTAGACGAATATCGCCGGGGGATGGTACTTCTCGACGATTTCATCGATACAGGCGGCAAGTTTCGGTTCTCCACCAAAGACCACGTCCCTCTCTTTCAGATCGGTGGAAAAACTCTGTCTGAACATCTCAGAATCACTGGACAGACTGCCGCGGATATCCCATGTGTACGACGCACAGCCGATCGGGCCGTGAACGAGGTGGACCGCATCCGTTACCGGGTTTAAGACCACTCTCGCCCCTGAGTATACGCAGGCTCTCTGGCTCACGGCTCCGGCCAGGCTGTCATCAGCGCAATGAATGCGGCTTTTGTTTTTCCCGGTGGTCATGATGGAGAACTGCCGTTCGTCGATACATGGCGCCGACCCGGCAGGCAGCGAACAATCGTTCTCCATGGTTTTTCACCTTCTACAGGATCAGTTCGTAGTCTTCGTCTTTGCAGTCGCGGTCACGGCGTTCAAGCAATGTGTTGCTGATCATCTCAATCAACCGCAGACATCCCCTGTATCCCGTTATCGGCATGAGCGGTTGGACGGCCCGGTCGAAGATCGGGAACCCGACCCTGACCAGCGGGATGTCCTCGGCCCTTGCGATGTACTTGCCGTGTGTGTTGCCGATGAGGAGGTCCACCGACTCCTCCTTGATCCACTGGTGGAGTTCGAAGAGATCTCCTTCGGCCCTGACCTTGCTACCTTCGATGCCCGCTTCTTCGAGCATCTGGTTGATGATCTTTTCGAATTTGTTCCCGGGTGTTCCCGTAATGACATATTTCGGGATCATGCCCATGGTAATGAGGAACTCAGTCAGCGGGATCACGATATCGGGGTCCCCGAATACCGCCACTTTTTTTCCTTCGTACTGGAAGTGGGTGTCGATCAGGGTATCGATGACCTGTCCTCTCTCGATTTCGAGGGACTCCGGTACTTCTACCCCGAAACCCTCCTTCACTGCCATCACCAGATCATCCGTCGCCTTTACCCCGATCGGGATCTTGAGCGGAACACCCGGCACGTTGCATTTGTCCTGGAGGGTCGCTGCCGCTTCGTCGGAGGACCATGCTCCAAGCGAGAGGGTCATCTTCGAATTCCCGGAATCCTTTATGTCCTCGATCTTTGCACCGCCTCCGGGGTACATCTCGTACTTGTTCAGCAGCGGTGAGTCCATCACGTTCGTGGTGTCAGGATACATGATCGAGGGAACGCCCATCTCGGTTACAATCCGCCTGACCTCTCTCATGTCTCCGGGGTTTACGAATCCCGGGAATATGTTTGCCCGCTCCTTTTTCGGGTTGCCGTCGGACTCTGCAAGGTAGGATACGATCCCCCTGCACATGTTCGAAAACCCGGTGATGTGCGATCCGTGGTAACTCGGCGTGTTGGCGTGGATGACGTACCTGCCTTCCGGGATCTCCGCCTGCTTGATGATGGTCGGAAGATCGTCCCCGATGGTCTCGCTGAGGCAGGTGGTGTGGATGGCAATGATATCCGGGTGATAGATCGCGAACACATTCTTTATCGCTGTCTTCAGGTTTGCAGCGCCGCCGAATACGGATGCTCCTTCTGTGAAGGAACTTGTTGACGCCATTGCAGGCTCATGGAAATGCCTGGATAATGCCATTCTGTGGTACGAGCAGCACCCCTGTGACCCGTGGCTGTGCGGGAGACAGCCGTGAATGCCAAGGGCTGCATACATCGCACCAACCGGCTGGCATGTCTTTACCGGGTTGATCTTCCCTATCGTGTGCGCATCTGAAGGGACAGGCTCTTTTGGTGTACAGTCGAGCATCTCTGGTCACGTCCTTTTTGTTTCGCTCTGTTCCCAGGGCGGGGTGATCATCTTCCATGCAGGTGTGGAGAGTGCATTCGCGATATCCCTTGCAAAGGTCACCGCACCCCTGAAGCAGGTGTACGGACCGCTGTAGTCGTACGAGTGCATCTGTTTGGAGGGGACGCCCATCTTGTGCGAGACGTACTTGTCCTTTATGCCTGTGAATATCAGGTCGGGTTTGAAGATCTCGATCAGTTCTTCGGTCTCGTAATGGTTGGCGTCGTCGATCATGATGCCGCCGTCTATCATGTCGGGGTACATTCCCTTGTAATATCCGAGGCGGCCTGATGCCACCAGTTCGTCGTACTTCTCCTTTGACATGTTCAGGTGAAGATTGGGCTCCCTGTACATCTCGGGATCAGGTTCGAGATGGAGTTCAGGGATGTTCTTTGTATCCGCATCGCTCTTGATGGTCGGTATAACTTCACGCCCCTCGTAATCGTCGCGGTGGGCAAACTCGTACCCCGCAACCACAACCTCCATGCCGAGATCCCTGAGCAGGTACTGGTAGTGGTGACTGCGTGATCCTCCGACGAAGGAAAAGGCGGTCTTGCCCCTGCAGATCTTTCGGTATCGTTCAAGCTCCGGTGTGACTGCGGCCAGTTCGCGTTCTATGACGAGTTCTGTCCTTGCGATCAATTCTTCGTCGCCGAAGCACTGTGCAATATCACGAAGGCTCTCGATTGTCGCCTCGATACCGATGAAGTTGATCTTCAGCCAGGGAGTGCCGTACTTCGTCTCCATCATCTCGGCGATGTAGTTGATCGAACGGTGGCACTGGACGAGGTTCAGGTGGACCTTATGCAGGTTTCTGATGTTTACATAGGCCGAATCTCCGGTAAGTATCGAGTTTACTTTATATCCGATCTCCTCGAGGAGTTGTTCGATCACCCAGCCGTCTCCGCCGATGTTGTACTCTCCAAGGAGGTTGACGATATATTTTCCATCCAGTTCCTCGGTACCCGTTCCGATGATGTGTTCCATAATCTGGTTGTTGGCGATATGGTGGCCGGCCGACTGGCTCACACCCTTATAGCCCTCGCAGTTATAGGGGATCACCGGGATTCCGTGCTTTTCCTCTGCCGCTTTTGCAACAGCTCCGAGGTCGTCGCCGATCAGTCCGATCGGGCAGGTCGAACAGACGTTGATTGCCCTCGGGTGAAAGATCTCTACGACCTCGTCGATCATCTTCGCCAGTTTTTTCTCTCCTCCGAAGACGATGTCGCTCTCCTGCATGTCGGTCGAAAAGCACATCGTTGAGTATATCTGTTCGGGAGGTGTCCTGTCATCGGCTCTTGCCTTGTTCCGTCGTGTTCCCCAGCTGTAGTATGCGCATCCGATCGGGCCGTGCGTGATCGAGATCATATCCTTGATCGGTCCGACGACCACGCCCTTGCATCCTGCATAGCAGCATCCCCGCTGTGTGATAATGCCCGGCACCGTCCTGGTATTCGCTTCGATCTGCGGGCAGGAACCAGCGGATTCATTTTTTTTGACGATATGCCTTTTCCTGTTCTTTTTTACTTTGTCAGGAAAAGACGCCACTAGCTCGTCAACGTTTACGTCTGTCACCGTCATGTTTTCACGTCTCCTGTAGGCCTTACCAGATTGCAGCGTCACCTGATTCGCCCGTGCGGACACGGACTGCATTGTTTACGGGTGTTACGAAGATCTTCCCGTCGCCTGCACCGCGTTCTGTGCGATTGGCTTTGATGATTGCCTCTATGATCCTTGGGACATCCTCGTCATATGCGAGAATGGTAAACATCCTCCTTGGAAACATCCTTTTATCGTCAAGGAATGTGACGACCTGCTCTTCGGATTCCTTCCTGTCGATGACATCGGAGGCGGCCATTCCCATGAGTTTTTCCTTGCAGGGAACGTTGATCTCACTGTGGTCCAGCAGTTTTCCTCTGCCGGTCACTTTGAAGGCGGTAAAACCGGCGACGCCCGCCTCAATCAGAGCACGTTTCGTCGCACCGGTCCTCTTCATCCGCACAATGGCCATAATCTCTTTCATTTCGGCACCTCCGGTTCAAAGACCCTTCGTGCCCTTTGAGATCGTGTACGCCTCTTCCACAGGGCTGATGAAGATCTTTCCGTCGCCAAAGTTGCCGTCGGTGCCGGTCTTAGCGGTTCTCAGGATGATGTCCACGATTTTGTCCGTGTCCGCGTCCTCTATTGCGACAAGAATGAGGGTTTTCGGGATCTCGTCGTAGTAGATATCTCCCATCCTGATGCCCTTCTGTTTCCCGCGACCTACGACATCGACAACTGTTGCGGCGTTAAATCCTCCTGATGAAAGGTTTTCAAGGACTTCATCCTTCTTTTCAGGCCTGACTATCGCTCTTACGAACTGCACATTTTCACATCCTGTCTTTCTGGTGTTTGTTATACGCCGATGAATCCGTGCTCCATCATCAACTCTTCAAGCCGGTCCTGTGTCATCGGTTTTGGGATGACGAACATCTTGTTGTTGTCCATGGCTTCTGCCAGATTCCGGTATTCTTTGGCCTGATTGGACCCGGGATCGAAATCGACGACGGTTTTCTTGTTGATCTCGGCCCGTTGCACCAGGTTGTCCCGCGGAACGAAGTAGATCAACTGGGACCCGAGTTCTTCAGCGAACGCCTTGAGGAGGGGGATCTCGTTATCCACGTTCCGGCTGTTGCAGATGATACCGCCGAGTCTGACCGTGCCGGTCAGGGCGTATTTCTGAATGCCTTTGGAGATGTTGTTCGCGGCATAGAGCGCCATCATTTCGCCCGAGGCCACAATATAGATCTCCTGCGCCTTTCCTTCCCTGATCGGCATGGCGAAACCGCCACAGACGACGTCGCCGAGCACGTCGTAGAAGACGTAGTCCAGGTCGTCGGTGTATGCTCCGAGCGACTCCAGCAGGTTGATGGACGTGATGATGCCCCGGCCGGCGCAGCCCACGCCCGGTTCAGGTCCGCCTGACTCGACGCAACGGGTTCCCCCGAACCCGGGTTTGAGGATCTCCTCGAGATCGATGTCGTCGCCCTCTTCCCGGAGTGTGTCCAGCACCGTTCTCTGGCACAGTCCGTGGAGCAGGAGCCGCGTGGAGTCGGCCTTGGGGTCGCACCCCACGACCATGACATGTTTGCCGGCCTCGGCCAGCGCCGCTACCGTGTTCTGCGTTGTTGTCGATTTGCCAATGCCGCCTTTTCCGTAAATTGCCACCTGTCGTGCCATTTTATATACCTCTTTGATCCTCAATTCATTGCAGGGGTACTCCGGGATCGGATGTCTCCCCTGTCTCCTGATCCGCCATACCTGATGCTCTCAGGTCCCATGTACCCGGCCTGATCCGCGGTGGCGCCCATACGGTCGCCCCTTCCCGGGATGGTGTCGGCCTCCCCCATGCGTGTCATTCCCGCGGTGGCGGGGTCGCGCCATGCCGGCAGGGCCCGTCTGCCCGGCGTTGGGATGGCAGCGGTCACGTTCCGGGTAGTTGCCGACTTTTCCATGCCCTCGTTTTCACAGACTGTCGTTTGTCGCACTCTACCTCCGAACTGTGTTGCATGGTAGTGTTGGCAGAAATACTTTAAAAAGTTAATGGAATGTAGGTTCCCACTTCTATATTTAAATATTCCGCAATGTGCGGGGCAGGACACTGCATTTTCCCGATCCGGATGCCGTGTGTGTGCGGTGATGGTCCGTCCCGGCTTTATGGAGTATTTCGAGGGCGATCGCGCGGTTGCCGCCGATCCAGATAAAGACCGGTGCGGCGATCAGGGCGATCGAGCCGGTCTCTGAGAGCACACCCGTATTGTGTGCGTTGATCTCCAGGGTTCAGGGTGTCCTGAATGATCGCCTGCAATACCTGCCTGCTCCGGCAGCCTGATGAGGGCACCGGCCCCACGTTCATCCATGATTCGTGCCGGGTGCCATGTCTCGATCGCGGGGTCCCTTGCCGATGCCGTGAGGCGGGCCGGGGAGCGAGGGTGCGCCTGTTTCCAGATCTTCTCGCGCAACCCCAGGGGATGGCGATCCAGAGAACTCATCGACGCCGATATTGCCGGGTTCAGAGAACGGCTTGCGGCATCCGGCCTTGGCCCGGTGGTAGACCACATGCCGTACCTCCCGAATCTTGCATCGCCGAAAAAAGAAGTCTATCAGAGATCGGTTGAAACCCTGACGGCCGAACTGAAACGCTGCGACACCCTCGGCATACCGGATCTGGTGATGCATCTCGGGAGCCATCTCGGCACCGGGATCGAGGAGGGGAGAGTGCGCCTGATCGACGGGATTCTCAGATCGTTCGATGCCGCTCCCGGCAAGGTCGGTCTTCTCCTGGAAAATACCTCCGGCACAAAGAACAGTCTGGGGGGGACGTTCGAGGATATTGCCCTGGTGCTCGATGCTCTCCCGGGGGAGCGCACCGCTGTCTGTTTCGACACCTGCCATGCCTTCGCCGCGGGATACGACCTCCGCAATGCGGAAACAGTCAGGGAGAGCCTCGACCTCTTCGACGGGGCGATCGGCCTTGACCGTCTCCGCGTCGTCCACTGCAACGACTGCAAGGGTGCGCTCGGGTCGCACCTTGACCGGCACGAGCACATCGGCCTGGGGGCGATCGGCGATGCAGGGTTCAGAGCATTTCTTGCCGTCCCGGCGATCCGGAGCCTCCCCCTGATCTGCGAGACGCCGGTGGACGATTTTCGGGACGACGCCGGCAACATCCGCCGCCTGCACGAACTCGCCGGGGAGTGAGTCAGGGATCGATGTTATCCGTCCCCTTTTTTTCGGCCATAACACCCGTCATCCCGGCGGGTGCTCTGTGCCGGTATTTATACGCATCATGCGCATTGTATTCCATCAGGCCGGTATCATGGACAGAGTCGCCTATCATCCCCTCATGATCATCTCCGCCCTCCTGGCCGGCGTTGTGGCGATCGCCGTCGCCTTCTCCGGCGACCCGCAGGGCGACCTCGGCCTCTTCTTCTCAGCCGGTGCGGAGGCCGCCCCGATATTTGTGATCGCGCTCCTCGCATTCCTCTCTCTCGATCGCCCCCGTCTTCGGCCGTTCGTCGCCGCTCTCACGGTCTTCTCTGTCCTCACTCTTGCGCTCCTCTCGTGGTTCTTCTCGCTTGCACCCTGGCTCTCCCTGATGGAAATGGACGTCGAAGAGCCGCCTCTCGACCTCGTGGCGGCGCTGATCTCCTCCCCGGTCCTCTGCCTCGGTGCGGTCGGGGTGAGCCTGCTCGGTTTCTCACGGCGGGTCCGCCTCGTCCTTGCGCGGTATATCCCGATCGACCCGGAAAACTTCGTCCACACCGTTGCCCTCGTGATCATCGCGGCCCTTGCGCTCCTTCCCCTCGTCCCCCTTACGGTCATCGGCCACCCCCCGCTTGTCGACCTGGTGGAAAATCCAGCGTTCGCCCTCGGACCGGTTTCTCCGGCGGAGGCGGCAAAATCCGATGCATACGGCCTGTTCTGGACCATCCTCGGTGTCTTCATCGCTGTCGGCCTCTTTGTGAAGAGGTCGTTTTCCGAGGCGCTTGAACGTCTTGGCATTGTCAGGCCGACTCTCCGTTCGGTTGTCTTCGCCGTCGCCGTCGGGGTGGCGCTTGTCCTCGTCCTCTCTCTTCTCGATCAGGTCATTGGCACGATCTGGGGATATTTCGGCTGGTACGTCACTGATGAAGGATATATGAGGGCGCTCTTTGGATCGTACCTGACGCCGCTCGTTGCGGTTGTGGCGGCGATCGTTGCCGGTGTCGGTGAAGAACTTGCTATCAGGGGTGTTTTGCAGCCGCGTTTCGGCATCCTGCTATCAGTTCTGGTCTTCACCTCCCTGCACGCCTACCAGTACGCATGGGACGGGGTGATCTCTGTATTTTTTGCAGGCATCGCGTTCGCCCTCCTGAAAACACGGACGAACACCTCGGTCTGTGCGATCACCCATGCCACCTATGACCTGGTGCTCTTCGCCCTCCTGATGGCGGGTACCGGCTGGATATAGGCGCCTGAATTTTTTTGCGGTTCAGCGACGATTGGTGCTGCCATCGTCTCTCGGTTCGGGTATGAAATATGGCGGCGCCCGCCTGATCTCCCGCTGCCGTTCGCGCGCGGCCTCGTTCAGTTCGGACAACCTCTTCTCTATCGATTCTATGGTGACGATCACGTCGCGCAATTTCGTCCCGACGCCATCGCGATCTCCTGCCTCCATCTCCTGCCGGATCATCTTGAGGTCGTCTGCGGCGTTGTTGAGCGAGTTCCTGAGCCGGGATGTATTTTCGGCGAGATATGTCCGGAGGTCTTCGTGGGCGGCTATCAGTGCCAGTTCGGCTTTTCTCCGTTCCTCAAGCTCGTGCAGCGTCTGGTTTCTCATTGCCCTGACCGACTTCACCTGCTCTGTCAGGGCGCTCACGTCCTCGCAGACAAACATTGCGTTAAAATGGCCCTCACTCCCGGTGTTGAGGGGTATCAGGGTGGTGCGCTGGACCCGCATCGTGCCGTCCGGGAAATACGAGGGGATGAGACAGATGTGGATCTGGGAGGAGAACACTGCCGGGGCCCCTCCCTGAAGCACCTGTCTGATCCGTTCGATGACGCCGGATTTTTTCAGGCCCGGGAAGTGTTCGGTGAGATCCTGCCCCAGCATGTCGGCGGTCGGCATTCCGGTCCATTCCTCCAGGCAGGTGTTCCAGTACCTGACCTTTAGACCCTCGTCGATGATGCATATTCCGACCGGCAGCAGATCCATCCCTTCCCAGGCACGGGCAGACCGGTTCTCAGTCGTACGATCACCCTCCCCTGACAGCCGCAATCCTGCCGAGGAGGATATCGAGCGATCCGATCTCCAGAATCATCACGATGATCCCCTCGACATTGATGTCTTCGACGTAAAAGTGTGTGTTGGCGAGCAGCACCCGTTCGTCCGGGTCGAAACGAGCACTCCGGGCGATGTTTGCTATCGTGTCCTCAACATAGACCGGGGGCAGGTAGGTGATCTGCTGGCCGAGCACGTTTCCGATCGATCCCATGACCCCGTTGATAAAGATGTTCCCTACTTCCATCAGGGTCTCGGTCCTGATCGCATCGAGTTCTGGCTGTCCGTCTGTCTCTCCAGTGATCGCCATTACAAGGGCCGCGGCGCTTTCAGGCGGAAAGATCAGCGCGGTCGTGCCGGTAAAAAACCCCCTGAAATCGATCTTGACGGTGGCGGCACCTTCGTTTCTGGGAAGCCCCCCGATCGAATCGAGTTCATCAATTCTGATTACCTGGAGAATCGGTACATGGAGGATGATATGAGAACAGGTGATCTCGTTCAGCATCGCCGCCGCCCTGCCGACGCCGATGTTCACCAGTTCCTTGATAGCGTCGAGATCTTCGTCTTTCAGGCACGTCACGCACATTTCACCTCCAGCACCTCTCTGACCGCTGTCCGGAGTTCGTCTTTTTTCACCGGTTTGTTGATGAATCTGGCTGCTCCCATTTCGATGCATCTCTGCTTTGTTGATTCCTGGATGTCGGCGGTCAGGACGATGATCGGAATCTGAAATCCCTGCCTGTGTATCTGCTCCATTACTTCCGTCCCGTTCATGCCGGGCATCAGCAGATCGAGGACGATCATGTCGGGATGCAGATCGGCGACGTTTTTCAGTCCTTCCACGCCGTTCTCTGCGCAGATGATCTCATACCCCTCTGCGGCGAGGATCGAGGAGATGATTTTTCTCTGAAAGGACGAATCGTCTATTATAAGCACGCGTTTCATCATTGTCATCTCTTTGCACGATCCTATCCTGCTCGTATGCATACATCGGCAAGAATAATGAAAAGAGTTTGTATTGGAGGCCGGACCCGGAGAGGCCGGCATGGGTGCAGGAGTGAACTGCCCCGCGCCTGTTGACCGGGGACTCCCCGCTCCGCCCCCTTCACCCCGCAGATTAAAAATCGTCGGACTATAATCTGCCGGCATCGGTTCATGATCCCTGTCTCTCCGAACAGGGCTTGCGCGACGCCTGAATCATATGCAGGCAGTGTGGTTCACTACGATTTTTCTGGCTGCCCGCGGCACTCGATGACGAACCGGCAGTACGGGTCGCCGGCGGCATAGCAGTGTGTCTCGACGACAACGACCTCCCGACCGACGTGGCCCGAAAAAAGGGCGGTGAGTACCCCGGTATCGAACGAACAGGCAGGACGGCCGATGTGGGGGAGGTCCACGCACTCAAAGCAGTCGTACACGAAGATCTCGCGGGGCTCTTTGCTCCCGATTTCAATCCGTCCAAGACCGTGCTGTTTCCAGAACTCCGCGACGTTTTCGAGAAACACGTCAGTTTTTTCGTCTTCGACGATCGGCAGTATCGCTCTCCCCACTTCCCTGCCGGCCGTGGTGAAGATCGGATCGAGATTGATTCCGGTCTGCATCAGCGTCGCTCTGATCGTTCTGAACATCAGGCGGTAATACGCGAAGGGATCCCCTCCCCTCTCCCGGTAATCGCCGGTGTACCTGGCGAGTTCCCCGGAAATCCGCCCGGACATGGACAACGCGCCGATACGCTCTGCGTTGGTGAAAAAAAGTTTTTTCCGTGCGTCCTCCGGGTCGACGCGCCAGTTGACGATCCCCTCGTTCACCATGTCCCGCAGATGCACCGAAACAGTGGACTTTGCCCGGCCGGTCCTGCGCATGATCTCGTCGAAGGGAACCTCCCCTTCCTGGAGGGTCTCCAGAATCAGAACCCGCACCGGGCTTTTTACGGCGTGGACGCCACTGCTGCTCGAAAGGAGTTCCACCGTTCCGCTTTCTCTTCGTCGATCCACGCAGATCTCTGGCACCGCAAGGTTCATATATTGTTCGTTCCTATACCAACGAATGTTAGTAACATTACGAACAAGTGGTGAAGAACTATGAAGGCAACACAACTTGCAGAAGGTGTCTGGTGGGTCGGCGCCATAGACTGGAATCTCCGGGACTACCACGGCTACACCCTTCCGGGAACGACCTATAATGCCTATCTTGTGGTAGGAAAGGAAAAGACGGTCCTGATCGACACCTGCTATCCCGGCTTCGAGGAGCAGGTGCTCGGCCGTATCGCCTCGGTCGTCGACCCGAAGACGATCGACGCCATCGTCGCCAACCACATCGAGGTCGACCACTCCGGCGGTCTGCCGAAGATGGTCAGGATGTTTCCGGGCGTGCCCATCTACTGCACGGAAGTCGCCGTGAAGGGCTTCGGGCGCCATTATGATACGCAGGACTGGAACCTGCAGATCGTCAGGACCGGAGACGCCCTCGCACTGGGCGGCAAGACTCTTACCTTCCTCGAAGCGCCGATGCTTCACTGGCCTGACTCGATGTTCACCTATCTCGCCGAAGACGAGATCCTCTTCCCGAACGACGCCTTCGGTCAGCACGTCGCTTCTTCGGAGCGGTTCGACGACGAATTAGGGAGGGACGCCTCTCTCGCGCACGCGCAGAAGTTCTTTGCGAACCTGATCATCCCGCTCGCCCCGAAGGTATTGAAGAAACTCGATCAGGTCGGCAGTCTCGGCATCGTGATCTCGATGATCGCACCGTCTCACGGTGTCATATGGCGGTCGTATGCGGGCGATATCCTGCAGGCCTATACCGACTGGTCGAAAGGCGTCTCGAAGGACAAGGTGACGATCGTGTACGACACGATGCACGGCTCCACCGACCGGATGGCGCAGGCGCTCGCCGACGGCGCCATGGACGGCGGGCTTGAGGTGAAGGTCTGTCTCCTGCGGGACGGCCGGTACGAGGGCTGCCATCGTTCTGATATCGTCACCGAGCTGCTCGACTCGAAGGCGATCCTGATCGGTTCCCCGACGCTTGACGACGAGGTGCTGCCGACTGTGGCCGGGTTCCTCTCGTACCTCCGCGGCCTTTCGCCAGGTCGCCTCACCCAGAAGAAGATCGGCTTCGCCTTCGGTTCGCACGGCGGCCACGGCGGCGCCGTGAAGCAGATTGGTGAATCCATGCAGAAGGCCGGGATCGAGGTTCTCGGGGACGGCTACGAGGTCGTGTTCAGGCCCGACCCCGAAGAGCGCGAGGCCTGTTATCGGGCAGGGCTCGCACTCGCCGAGAAAGTGCGGTCTTTCTGAACCTTTTTTTTCTGCACGCACCACGTTTTCCGGGAGCGGGTCTGTTTCCGCTTCCGGAATCGCCCGAACGATGCCGGAGAGCACCGGCGGGCAGGAGAAGATATATCCTGACCCGTGAAGAAGGATCTGTTGATGCGACGCTCATATGGCTCTCCAGGAAGAGACCTTGCATACTTTGTACAGGGCCTCATCCTCCTGGATATAGGCTACACTCTCTGGATCGGGGACATTTTTATGACTCTGGTGGGTTTGTTCGGTTTTTTTCTCACCGTCGTTCCGTATATCGTCAGCAGACGGACCGACATCTGCATGCCGTGGGAGGTGAACCTGCTCATCGCCCTCTCTCTCTATCTCCATCTTGCCGGGCATGTTTCAGATTATTATGTGGTTTTTTCCCCGTATTATGACAAGATCGCTCATTTTGTCTCCTCGATCACTGTCTCGATCCTCGGGTTCGCGCTGGTCGTGCTCGTCGACCGCTATTCCAGTCTGCAGCTCACAAGGTGGATGATCGTCTTTTTTATCGTGATTTTCACCATGGCCCTCGGCGCTTTCTGGGAGATATACGAGTACCTCTTCGATATCCTCTTCCAGACGGAACTCCAGCACGGCCTCGACGATACGATGACCGATCTGATCTTCGACCTGTTCGGAGCCGTCATCATCGCCGCCGTCGGGAATTTCTACCTGCGGCGGCTGACAAAAGATAAGGTGGCCGGGATGTTTTTGAAACCCGGTCATTTAAAAGAGTCATGATGAAGAGAGGGACGGTCTTATCACCACGATCTCGGGAGGGGCGTTCAGTCGCAGGTCGGTCCTGAGGTTCGAGGTGGCGAGGCCGCGCGTGATGTAGAGCGGCGCCTCTCCTTTCTGCACGAGACCGGAAAGTTCGAGGACGCCGTTGTCGTTCAACTCTTTTATGCCCGGCACCATGACCTGCCCGCCGTGGGTATGGCCCGCGAGGATCAGGTCGGCATCCCAGTCGGCCCGGCACTCGGGTTCGTGGATCAGGTAGATCGTGAAGGCATCGGTCTCTGGCACCTGCGGAGGTGCCGCCATCCCGGCCCATCCGTCGTCGACGCCGACGAGCAGAAGGGGAGTGCCGCCGATATCAAGGATGAGATATTCGTTTCTGAGCACCCGAACCCCGTTCTCTTCGAGAACGGCGGCGAGGGTGTCGGCGAAGGCGGTATCGACCGTCCCGTCCTTCAGGGCGCTCATGTCGTAGCCTTCGACCGTGCGGTTCGTCTCTGATACGGCGATGATCTTTTCAACTCCGCTGACGGCGTCGACCCCGGCTTTATAGTCGTGGTTGCCGAGCACGGCATAGGTCGGGGCGTCGATCTCCTTCCATACCTCCTGCAGGGATAGGTCAGGGTGTTCGCCATAGACAAAATCCCCCCCGATGAGGACAACGGACGGATGAAGGGTGTTGATCTCGCCGATCACTTCTCTGATATACCCGACGTTGTCCTCCCTGACGTGGGGGTCGGCGATGAATACGATCCTGTCGGGGGCGCCTGTCATGGCGAGAACCGTGACCGATGTGTTCTGCCCCTCCCATGCCATGTAGCCGAGGGTCGAGGGCGTGGCGAGGACGAGGATGATTCCGACGAGGTAGAACGGAAAAAACTTCAGCCGCGGCGGTTTCTGACCCATGGGTATCTGATATGAAGGTCGACGCCCGGGATATATAGTGGGTGGTGTGGCGGCAGTTCGTCGCGTGGGGTGTTCCCGGGCTTTATGGATTTTTCACTCTGAACTACCCCGCGCCTGTGTGGGTCTTACTCGATCTCCACGGGCGTTGATTATTCTGTTCGGGCAGTTCCTGCCCTACAGCAGATTGTAGGTCGCAGTTGCCTGGTTCTCGCACCTGAAACAACATCGTATGGGAGAGAGGAGTTTTAAAAATGTATCGTCTTAAAACGAATTGCGGGAAGGGCGGCTCCGTTTTTATCCCTGAAGGGTGGGGTCTTCCCGCTCCGCCCCCTTCACCCCCGCAAGATAAATCGTATTTTTTGCCGCAATCCCTCCATCTGCCGCTCTGTACGGATATGGATCATCTCTGTCGGGCGTTCCTTCCCTGCACCCTCGACCGTGCCGTGCGGCGTTGTTTGTTTTCCGGGCGATTGATAATATGGGAGGGACGCGCAAACAATCCCCTGAAAGAAACGTGGCATCACCAGATATCATGTCGTCGAAGGAGGGTGAGCCCCGCTCTGAGTGTCATGGTCGGAAATCCGATGCCGCCCGGAGATTTATCGGGCGCCCGTTTTTCCTGAGCCTCACCATAGGCATTCCGTTCTGCATTTTCAAACTGCTCTTTGGCGTGAGTGCGATCCGCATCGGTTCGTTTTCGCATCCTCTTCTCACCGTTTTCGGATGGTTCGTTGTCGTCTGGGCCGGTGCCGACCTCCTGATGAATACGGGGCGGGCGGTTCTCGACCTTTCGGGCAGGCCCTCTCCCTTCGAGTACTGCACCATCGCACAGATCGGGCGCATCTTTTCCATGCCGACAGTCTTTCTCGCCGTCGATACCCTTTTTTCGTTCTCGATCATCTGCGCCATGCTCTGGTCGGGATGGATCGCAAACCCTCACGCCGCTTGAATCCTCTCTCTGGTACGCCGCGACCACCCTCAACCTGATCAGCCTCTCTCTGGTCTCCCTCTACACCGAGATCAGAAAGGCCTGAACCACCCCGCCTCGATCTGCTGTTCCCCATCTTTAATATCCGCGGCCCGCCCACCTTACCTCCACGTGAAGGCAACATTCGACGGCAAAAGCCTTCGTCTCGGACAGGACGGCCTCTCGCTCTACGAGAGCGGCGGCTATGGCCGTCCTGAAAAAGGGGGGCTCCGCCTCGCCCTTGAGGAAGCGCTCTATCTCCTCTGGCGGAACCGGATCGAGGTGGCCGACCACACGTTCTCCGGGCTTCTTGCCGAAATGTCAGACGATGCCGGGTTTTTCAGGCGTTACCTCGTCTACCGCGACCTGCGGGAAAGGGGTTACGCTCTCCAGACCGGGCCGCAGGACTTCCGGGTTTTTCGCCGGGGCGACCGACCGGGAAAGGGTCAGTCCCAGTACCTCGTCAGGGTGCGGGCCGAGCGCGACCTGGTGGACTTCGACCAGATCGTCGCCGAGGTGGCGACGGCCGGAAACATGCGCAAACAGTACCTTATCGCGGCGGTGGACGACGAGGGAGAACTCACCTACTATGAGGTGAAGGTCAACCACCTTGCAGACGCCGGTGCAGGTGGGTACGAAGGTCGGGTCGGCGGCGAAGCCTGCGGTGCGGTCGTGCTGGTGCGCGCGGCCGATGCGCCGTGGCTCGCGGCGGAGGGCTACGGCAAACCCCTCGATTCCGAAGAGATCATGCTCTCGCCTGTCGAAGTTCTGCACCTGATGGACACGGGCCGCCTGACTCTTCTCATGGATGGGGCTCCCCTCTCCCGCGAGGCATATTACGGGGTCGCCTCGGCAACCGATGGCGAGCTTGCAGAAAAGGCGATCGTCTACGCTGACCTGCGCCGCCGCGGCTGCGGCCCGAAGACCGGCTACAAATTCGGCCACCATTTCAGGGTTTATACTGAAGGGATGCAGCATTCCCCTCTCCTCGCCCACGCCATCCCCGCGGGCACCGCCCTTCCCATGGCTGCGATCTCCCGTTCGGTCAGGCTTGCGAACAGCGTCAAAAAAAAGATGTTGTTTGCCTGCGTACATACGGATGAGATTCAGTACATCGAATTTGCGCGAATAAAACTGTGAGATACGACTTATGCAGCAGGGGATCAATCCATGGGCAAACAGCCAGACGGTGGATGTCGGAAAACTTTTCTCCGAATTCGGCATCGAACCGATGAAAAATGTTGTTGACCGCCTCCCCACCGTTCCCTCTTTCGTGCGCCGGGGCATCGTCGTCGGCCACCGGGACTACGGCCGGATCGCAGACGCCATCAGGAAGAGAGCGCCTTTCAACGTGATGACCGGGTTCATGCCTTCGGGCCACCCGCATCTCGGCCACCTGATGGTGATGAAGGAGGTGGTCTGGCACGTGCAGCAGGGGGGACAGGGTTACGTCGCCGTCGCCGACCGGGAAGCGCACGCCGTCCGGGGAATATCCTGGGATACGTGCAGGGAGTTCGGACGGGAATACCTCGCCTGCCTGTACGCCCTCGGCTACGAGGGGAAGACCTACTACCAGAGCGAGAACAACCCCTTAAAGGATCTCGCCTTCGAGGCGGCGACGAAGATCAACTTCTCTGATCTCCAGGCGATCTACGGTTTTTCGCAGGAGACGGCGCTGGCCCATGCGATGAGCGTGGCGACCCAGGTCGCGGACATTCTCTTCCCGCAGGCAGACTGCGGCCCGGCCCCGACCGTCGTCCCGGTCGGGATCGATCAGGACCCCCATATCAGGCTCACACGGGATGTCGCCTACAAAATGCGGATGTTTCTCGTCGAGCCCCGCGACGGCTGCATCAGCGTTCGGTCCAAAAACGCCCCCGGGCCGGCGATCGATGCGGTCCATCTGGCGTTTCCTGGCTCGAAGCGGTACGAGGGCCACGTCGACATCCCCGGGGCCTCGTTCGCTCCGGTCGAGGAAGCGGTGCGCCGGATCGAGATCGAGCACGGGGGCTTCGGTTTTGTCGCCCCGTCGTCCACCTATCACACCTTCATGCCAGGTCTGCAGGGCGGAAAGATGTCGTCGTCGGTTCCCGAGAGTTTCATCTCCCTCCGGGAGACCGACAGCGACCTCAAAAAGAAGGTGATGGGCGCCCTGACCGGTGGACGGATGACGCTCGACGAGCAGAAACGCCTTGGCGGAGAGCCGGAGAAGTGCCCGGTCTATCTCCTGAACCTCTTTCATATGGCCGAAGACGACGCCGAACTCGCTGAAATATGTCGAAAATGCCGGGACGGCGAGTTGCTGTGTGGGACATGCAAGAAGGAGACCCTGGCGCGGACGCAGGCGTTCCTCGGAGACTTCAAGGAACGGATGGACGAAGCAACAGATCTGGTGGAAAGATAATGGATGATCTCACTCTGAACGAAAAACGGCTGCTCGTCGCCCTCGCCCCTCGCGGCAGGGCGGATGCCGACACCCTTGCAGGGGCGCTCGGAACATCAGAGGAGGCGGTCGTGCAGTATGCCCACCTCTGCGCCGACCGCGGCCTCGTGACGGTCGAGCGGACGGTCACGAAGACCTATGCGCTCACGCCCGAGGGGGAGGAATACCGGAGATCCGGGCTGCCCGAACGGCAGATGCTGGAGCAGATTGGCGGCGGGATACCGATGAAAGATCTCCAGGCCCTCCCGCTCTCCAGGATCGGCATCGGCTGGCTGCGGAAAAAGGGATGGATCGCGATCAAAAACGGCGTCGCCGAGACCTGCGGCGCGGCGCCGCCTGGCGACGACGAGATCGCCCTTGCCGCGCCGCGGGAGGGAATGCCCGGCATCCCTGATCTTCTCAGGCGCAACCTTGCCGTCGAGGTCGAGGAGGCCGCCTATCTGATCGCGATCACCCCGGCCGGCACGGCGCTCGTCGAGCCCGGTCTCGATCTCAGGGAAGAGATCGGGACGCTGACGCGGGATCAGATCCTCTCGGGCTCGTGGCGGACAGCGAACCTCCGCCGCTACAGCCTCCAGACCCCGCCGAAACGGATCTATCCGGGCAAGTCCCATCCGTACCAGCGGATCATCGACGAGGTCAAACGCATCCTCCAGGACATGGGTTTTGCGGAGATGCGTGGGGAGATCGTCCTCTCGGCCTTCTGGGATTTCGACGCTCTCTTCCAGCCGCAGGACCATCCGGCCCGCGAGATGCAGGACACCTTCTACCTCGACCGCACCGAATCCCTGCCCGCGGGCTGGGAGGGCGTGCGCGACATGCACGAGCACGGCGGCGCAACCTCTTCGACCGGGTGGGGCGGCGTCTGGGATGCTGCAAAGGCGAAGCAGTGCGTGCTCCGCACTCACACGACCCCGCTCTCGCTCCGCTATCTCATCGAAAATCCCTGGCCCCCGGTGAAGGCCTTCGCCCTCGGCCAGGTCTACCGGCGCGAGGCGATCGACCCGACCCATCAGCCCGGATTCGAGCAGCTCGAGGGGATTGTCATGGACGAAGACGTCACCTTCCGCCACCTCCTCGGCTACCTGCGGGAGTTCTACCAGAGAATGGGCTTTGCGAACGTCCGCTTCCGTCCAGGCTACTTCCCGTACACCGAGCCCTCGGTCGAACCCGAGGTCCGGGTGGACGGGCTCGGCTGGGTGGAACTCGGCGGCGCCGGTGTCTTCAGGGAAGAGGTCACCGCTCCGTGGGGGATCGAGGCCCCGGTGCTCGCATGGGGGCTCGGGATCTCCCGCGTCGGCATGCTCAAACTCGGCCTGAAAGATCTCAGGCAGCTCTATCGGAGCGATATCGACTGGATCAGGGAGACCCCGGTGATCGGGAAGGGGGAGTGAGATATGGCAATAATTCGGCTCAACTATGAATATCTCGAACGGCTGACCGGCACCGACCGGCAGACCATCATCGAGCGGCTGCCGATGATCGGCTCGGACATCGAGCGGACCTTTGAAGATCATGTGGACGTGGAGTTCTTTCCGAGCCGCGTGGACCTCTACTCCACGGAGGGCGTGGCCCGCGCCATGCGGGGTTTTCTCGGGATCGAGGAGGGGCTCCCCGCGTACCCGGTTACTCCCTCCGGGATCGCCTTCTCGGTCGACCCGGCCCTCGCCGAAATCCGGCCATACCTCGCGTCGGCCGTGATCAGGAACGTCCGCCTCGACGAAGCCGGGATCGAGAGCCTGATGGGGCTGCAGGAGTCGCTCCACTGGGCGCTCGGCCGGGGCCGGCGGAAGGTGGCGATCGGCGTCCACGACATGGACGCCGTCAGACCGCCGTTTCGCTACCTGGCCTCCCCGCGGGACCGCCGCTTTGTCCCGCTCGACTTTACGGAGGACCTTTCGATGGAGGAGATCCTGGCGGATCACCCGAAGGGCCGGGACTATGCCCATCTTGTCGAGAACTTTGACCGCTTCCCCCTCATCGTCGATGCAGAGGACCGCGTCCTCTCCTTCCCGCCGATCATCAACGGCGAACTGACGCGGGTGACGACAGAGACGAGGAACATCCTGCTCGACTGCACCGGCACCGACGATCGGGCCGTGCAGATGGCGGCGAAGATCATCTGCACCGCCCTTGCCGGGGCCGGGGCGACGATCGAGAGCGTTTCGATCGACGGCGTTGCGTGCCCTGACCTCAGCCCGGCAGAGCGGATCGTCAGCCCGGTCGATTGCGCCCGTCTTCTCGGGCTCGACCTCGACGCGGCGACGATGGCGGCGCTTCTCAGGAAGATGCGTTTCGGCGCCGAGCCTCTTCCGGACGGCAGGGTTCGGGTGCTGGTGCCGCCGTACCGCGCCGACATCATGCACGACCGGGACCTCTTCGAGGACGTCGCCGTCGCATACGGCTACGACCATTTCGATGCCGTTCTTCCGGGGACCTCCACCACGGGCAGAGAGCACCCGATCTCCGCCCTCGAACGGACGGTCCGCACGATCTTCACCGGCCTCGGCTACCTCGAAGTGCTGCCTTTCACCCTCACCTCCGGGAAGGTGCTCTACGAGCGGATGGGCCGGCCGCCTTCGCCCGACGTCCTCCCGGTGGCGAAGCCGATCACCGAGGACCAGAGCGTGGTGCGCACCCATATCCTCCCCCTGCTCATGGAGACCCTTGAAATCAACCGTCACCGCGAGCTTCCCCAGCGGATCTTCGCCGCCGGCGACGTGATCAGGGGCGAGACGACGATGCAGACCGTCGCCGCCGTCTCCATCCATGCGGCGGCCGACTTCTCCGAGGCCTACGCCGCGATGGACGCCCTCTGCCGGGAGCTCGGCCTCTCGCCCGGGTTCGCCGAATCCGCAGATCCGGCGTTCATCGACGGCCGCCGCGGCGATGTCGTCGTGAACGGAACGATCGTCGGGGTCTTCGGCGAGATCCACCCTGAGGTGCTCGCCGCCTTCTCTCTCGAACATCCGGTGGCGGCGCTCGAACTCGATCTCACAGCCGTACCGGGATATCCCGTGCGGCCAGATACTCCTTGACCTGTCTGACCGTGAACTCGCCGTAATGGAAGACGCTTGCCGCAAGGCAGGCGTCCGCTTTTCCGAGAACGAAACCGTCGTAAAAGTGTTCGAGCGTCCCGACGCCCCCGCTCGCGATTACCGGGATGCCGACGTTCTCTGAGATGGTGCGGGTGATCGGGGTGTCGAACCCCTCTTTTGTGCCGTCCGTCTCCATGCTGGTGAGAAGGATCTCCCCGGCGCCGCGTTCCTCGACCTCTGTCGCCCAGCCGACCGCGTCGATCCCGGTCGGGTGCGAGCCGCCCATCGTCACCACCTCGTACCAGACCTCCCGGCCGTCGGCGAGGACCACCGGCGTTTTTCCCTCCTGCACCGTCGGGTTCGCCCTGACGTCGATCGCCACGACGATGCACTGCGTCCCGAACCGCGCCGCCGCCCGGTCGACGAGCGAGGGATCGGTGACCGCGCTCGTATTGATCGAGACCTTATCGGCCCCGGCCCGCAGGGTCTGCTGAATGTCGTCGATGCTCCTGATCCCGCCGCCGACGGTGAGCGGGAGGAAGAGCTGGTCGGCCGCTCTCCCGATCACCGGGAGGAGCGTGCCGCGGTTCTCTTTCGAGGCGGTGATATCCAGGAATACCACCTCGTCGGCCCCCTGTTCGTTGTAGCGCGCCGCGAGGTCCACCGGATCGCCGGCGTCCCTGAGCCCCTCGAAGTGCGTCCCCTTTACGACCCTGCCGTTCTTGATATCGAGGCAGGGGATGATCCGCCTGGTGAGTGCCATGCGAAGCTTCTCTGACCGCAGGGATAATCAGCATTTGGGCGGGGGGTGCGGCGTACCCTTGAAGTGCTCGGCGTCCAATGTTATGAGAGGAGGCTGAAACATATGACGACAGGCCAGCAGAAGATGGACTGGGCAAGGCAGTACATGCCGGTCCTCGGAAGCATCAGAGAGGAATTCGAGAGAGAGAAGCCACTTGCGGGCGTTGTGATCGGGATGGCCCTCCACGTGGAGGCGAAGACCGCCGTCCTGGTCGAGACCCTTGCGGCCGGCGGGGCCGAGGTGCACATCACCGGCTGCAACCCTCTCTCCACGCAGGACGATGTGGCCGGGGCCCTGAACACCATTCCGGGCGTCCACTGCTTCGCGCGACGCGGCTGCGGCACCGGGGAGTATTATGCGGCGATCAACCAGGTGCTGGACGCCCGCCCCTCGGTCACGATCGACGACGGGATGGACCTGATCTTCGAACTTCACACCAGGAGGCAGGACGTTCTCGACAACGTCGTCGGCGGCTGCGAGGAGACGACGACCGGCATCCACCGCCTCCGCTCGATGGCGGCGAAAGGGGCTCTGAAGTTCCCGGTGATCGCCGTGAACGACACGCCGATGAAGCGGCATTTCGACAACGTCCACGGCACCGGCGAGAGCTCGCTCTCATCGATCATGGTGACCACGAACTGCCTCCTTGCCGGCAAGCATCTCGTCGTCGCCGGTTACGGTTTCTGCGGCCGCGGCGTGGCAGGGAAGGCCCGCGCTCTCGGTGCGCAGGTGATCGTCACCGAGGTGGACCCCAGGCGTGCGCTTGAGGCGCATATGGGGGGTTTCGTCGTGATGCCGATGGACGAGGCGGCGAAGGTCGGCGAGATCTTCATCACGACGACCGGGAACACCTCCATTCTGACCGAACGGCACTTTGCCCTGCTGCGAGACGGTGCAATCCTCTCCAATGCCGGGCACTTCAACGTCGAGATCGACGTGAAGTGGCTTGAAGAGCACGCAGACGCCGTCGAGCGCCGGGACGGCATCGACACCTATCTCTTCGGCGGCAGGAAGATCCATGTCCTGGCCGAGGGGCGTCTGGTGAACCTGGCGACGCCGAAGGGCATGGGCCACCCGATCGAAGTGATGGATCTCTCTTTCGCCCTTCAGGCGCTCTCGGCCCGGTACATGGTCGAGCATGGCAGAGACCTCGCCCCTGGCGTATACGACGTTCCGAATGCCATCGACGAGGAGGTGGCGGAACGAAAACTCGCCGCTCTCGGGATCGCGATCGACGCCCTCACCGACGAACAACAGAAATACATGTCCGCCTGGAATATCGGGACATAATACCCTTTTTTCGGCGCCGATCCCGGTCGGTTATCCGGGCGATTTCGACCGTTTTTCCCTTCTCCCTATCGGCACCGGGAGGGAGGGATCGGAGAATCATGCATTGCACCGTCGTCCGTCCCCCCTGTGAGCGTTGAGTCCTGCCGGATATCGGCCTGTTTTCCCTGAAACGCACGCTCGATCCGTATCCGGAGATCTCTTCGGTATGGGCGTGCACGGGTGGTGCACCGCACGGATCGGAGGCAGATGCCGGCGTATTTTATCACGTCGCGTCCCTTTCGGTTGCGTGTTACTGAACCTATTTATTGTTTTAAAGAAGTTGTTTTAGTATGAAAATTGTTATCTGCGGAAAAGGGGGGTGCGGAAAAAGCACCGTCACCTCTCTCCTCGCCAGATCTTTTGTGAAGAACGGCTTTTCCGTCCTCGTTATCGACACCGACGAGTCGAACTTCGGTCTCCACCGGCAGCTCGGCCTCGACCTTCCCCCCGACTTCATGGGCTATTTCGGCGGCAAAAAAGCCGTCGGAGAGCGCATGGTCAGGGCGGCCCCGAACCGGGGTGCCGTCTCCTTCTTCGATAAGCCCTGGACGTTCGCCGATCTTCCGCAGGCATATCTTTCCGGGGGCGACGGCGTGAAGCTCATCGCCATCGGCAAGATCCACGAGGCCGGAGAGGGATGCGCCTGTGCGATGGGGATGCTGGCGAAACAGTTCATCGGAAACATGCGGACGAACGGAAACGAGGTGATCCTCACCGACACCGAGGCCGGCATCGAGCATTTCGGGCGGGGAATCGAGGAGCACGCCGACGCCGTCCTCATGGTGGTCGATCCCTCCTGCGAATCTCTCAAACTTGCGGAAAAAGTCGCCGAACTGAGCGGCAGTCTCGGCAAACCGGTATATTTCGTGCTGAACAAGGTCGACGGGTCGAACGAGCGGTACCTGCGCAACACTCTCGGCGCCCGGCACCCCGTCGCCGCCGCGATCCCGGCGGACCCCTCCCTCGCCCTTGCCGGACTCAGGGGCGATCCCGTGGCCGGGGAGTCGGCCGCCGTCGAAGATCTGAGCCGGGTCCTTCGAAACAGCCTCGCCGCCTGAGGGCGGCGGTTCACCCATTCTCTTTTTCTGTCACCCCCCGTCGCGCACGCAGAAGAGATACTCCTGCGCCCACCCGGCGTATCGTCCGAAGTGCTCCCGTGCGAACCCGGCGATGAGATCGTACTCCCGGCCGGTCATCGGTTTGCCGTCGGGAAGAGCGGGCAGGTAATGGCGGTGCATCATCCGCCTGATATGGACGTCCACCGGAAACGCCTCGTATTTCTCGAAGGCGAAGAGGAGAATGCAGTCGGCGGCCTTCGGGCCGACGCCCGGGAACCCGAGGAGGGCGCGCTTCGCCTCCGCATACGGAAGGGCGGCGATCCGCTCCGCCCACCCTGCGTCCCGTGCGCACATCGCCGCTGCGGCGCAGGCATACGGTGCCCGGTAGCCGAGCACGCATCCCCGCAGATCGTCCTCGCTGCACGGGGCGAGGGACGGTGCGTCGGGAAAAGCGCTGGCGCCGCCCCCGAGACGCCTGCCGTAGCGCTCCGCCATGATGGCGATGCGTCTTTTTATTGCCGGGATGTTGGTGTTCGTGGCGCAGATGTACGAGATCAGCGTCTCGAACGGCTCCTGCCTGAGGATGCGCAGACCCGGACACCTCCCGATCGCCTCGTGAATGCGGGGGTCGCGATCGACCGAGGAGAGGATCGCCCGGAGATCGATGTCGAGGGCGAAGTATCTGCGAACAAACGCCTCGTCGGCGCCGGTGAAAGAGAGCAGATTTCCATCCTGCCTGATGGCGATCGCGCGGCCGCCGGCGACGCCGCGCCAGACGCCGTTCTGCTTCTCCCATCGAAACGCCTGCCCGCACCCGAGCGTGGCGTCGAGATCGAAGGGGTTGCCCGGATCGAGCGCGATTGTCTTTTCCATTGAAAAAAAGGGGATGGTCACTCTCTGTTGCAGCCCGAGTAAACCTCAGCCTGGACGTCTTTTCCCAGTTTGCCGATCGCATCCGAGCGGCAGCGGGCGCAGTGGCGCATCTGCTTGATATAGGGTGCGCAGTTGTCCTGCATCGTCTTCTTCTCCGCGGCGGTCGGGGGCACGATATCCGCGAACCTGTACTGCGGGATCAGCGGGATGAGGTTGAAGGAGAACGCGCCGAGTTCGCCGGCCTTCTTTGCGATCTCGACGATATGGTCATCGTTGACGCCCGGAATATAGACGCAGTTCACCTTCACGAGCACCTTTCGCTCGACGGCCATCCTGATCCCCTCGAGCTGGTTTTTCAGGAGGATCTCGGCAGCCTCGCGCCCGGTATAGTGCCTGCCGTGGTAGTTCACGAACGAATAGATCTTCTCCCCGACGGCCGGGTCGACGGCGTTCAGGGTGACGGTGATGTTGCCGACATCGTATTTCTGGAGTTCGTCGATCTTCTCCGGCAGGAGCAGGCCGTTCGTGGAGATGCACATGATCAGGTGGGGGAACTCCTCGTGGATCAGCCGCAGGGTCTCGAACGTCTCCGGGTTTGCGAGCGGTTCGCCGGGTCCGGCGATCCCGATCACCTTCACATAGGGATAGTCACGGATCACCTTTCTTACCAGTTCGATGGTCTCCTGTGGGGAGAGCACCTTCGAGGTGACGCCCGGTCTGCTCTCATTTACGCAGTCGAAGTCCCGCACGCAGTAGTTGCACTGGATGTTGCAGTTCGGGGCCACCGGCAGGTGGCAGCGCCCGAACGTGTGGCACGCCGTGTCTGAATAGCAGGGGTGCTCCTGGATCTTTCGCAGCTGTTCCGGGTCGTAGGGCACCTCCCGATCCCCGACTGTTGCTGTTCTGTACTCTTTCTCGGCCATGGCAAACAACACACTATTGTCTCTCCCCGTGCTATATTACAGTTCGGTTGGTGCACCGGCAGCGGAGGGGCCGTGATATGGCAGATCGGCATTTTTCTGCACGTATCATGGTTGTCGCAGCATTCTGGCCGCCTGTTGTGTTATGGGGTCAACTACCCCGCACCTGAAGACCGGGTACTCCTTGCGGAAGAGAGTTGAAGATCGTAACCCGGTGGTGGAACGATTGTGTTTCCCGTGATCCACGGTCATGTTCGGGCCTGAGGACCGGTCGGTCCTGATCTCTGATCTTCAGTCCGGACTGGCGACTTCCCGATCGGGTGGCGGTACCGTCGTCTCTGACGGTCCTGGGTGATCGGAGTACAGGATCAGGGTGTCGAAAAGGAGTATATGTCCGATGTTTTTGTGAACCCCATCGATCGATGAAGTTTCAGGTGTCGCATCCTGGCGTCTTCATCTCCTGGAAGATCACTCTTCCCTTTGCGGTGAGGGCGATCGAACTGAAGAGATAGGGCTCTGATGATGCTCGTATATGGAGGTCCACGGCACCCACTCGTTCCAGTTCCCTGACTCCCGTGTTGACCTCATTTGGTGGAAGGCCGGTCATGACACTGAGTTCTGTTCCTGTGTACTGGCGCATCGTGCCTCCGATAAGGGCGTACATGACTTTTTCAGCGTTTTTTCCCATTTGTTCCATAATGATCCTCTGGGATGTTCGGATGCACTCGATATCGCCCTGAAATTGATAAACCTTTGTATCGGGAGGAGCGGAGAGATCAAGTTGATTTATTGAACGTAGTTGATACCTGGAGTAACATATTTAAAACCTGTGATTGTGACATCTATAATAGCATGAAGAAAAGTATTTTGATGCTGCTTGCAGTCGTCATGGTCGCCGCAGCGATCGCTGCAGGCTGCACCGGTTCATCGGGCGGGGAGGCAACCCCGACCCCGACGACAACACCGGCCGAGACCAGGACGCTGCTCATCGCCACAACGACGAGTCTGTATGACACCGGCCTTCTCGACGCGCTGAAGGCCCCCTTTGAACAGGAGTATAATGCAAAGGTTGACATCATCTCCGCCGGAACGGGCACGGCGCTCGGCTACGGAGAGAACGGCGATGTCGACGTGATGATGGTCCACGACCGGGTGCGAGAGGACGCTTTCCTCGCTGACGGCCACGGCATCGACCGCCGCGTCATCGCCTACAACTTTTTTGTGATCGTCGGCCCGGAATCAGACCCTGCCGGGATCAAGAACATGACCCCTGAAGAGGCGTTCGCCACCATCCGTGAGAAGGGCCTTGCCGATCCAGCGGACGTGAAGTTCGTCTCCCGCGGTGACAACTCGGGCACCCATGCGAAGGAGAAGGTGATCTGGAAGACGGCCGGGTTCAACTACACGACCGACATCACGAACTCGGGTGAATGGTACATCGAGGCTGGCACCGGCATGGGCGCGACCCTTCTGATCGCCGACGAGAAATCCGCCTACACGCTCTCGGATATCGGCACCTACCTCGCCTACAAGGACAAGATCACACTCGTTCCTCTCGTCTCTGAAGGTGACATCCTGCTCAACGTCTATTCGGTGATGCGTATCAATCCGGAAAAACACCCGGGCGTGAACTCAAGTCTCGCAAAGGACTGGATCAACTACCTGATCTCGCCCTTGACACAGAAGACGATAGAGGAGTTCGGTGTCGACACCTACGGCGAACCCCTCTTCTTCCCTGCCGCAGGCAACTGGGAGACGATGGGCGTGAACCGGTCTGAGGTGGAAGACCCGGTGGTCTGAAGGCCGCAGGGTTTTTCTCCAATCAAATCCTCTTTCCCCTCATCTCCGGGTGAACCATGGGCTATATCATCGACGGATTGAGAGAGGCGTTTCACCTGATCGTCTCCCTGGATCCGGATGTCATGGAGATTACGGCCCTTTCTCTCGTCGTATCCCTGACGGCGACCTGTGTCGCCACCGCCATCGCCCTCCCTGTCGGGACGGCCGTCAAGTTCACCGATTTTCCCGGAAAAAAGGTGCTCATCAATCTGATCCAGACGTTATACTCCCTCCCGACGGTTATTGTCGGGCTGCTCGTCTTCCTGCTCATCACGCGCCACGGATCGCTCGGTTTTACCGGCCTCCTCTTCACGCCGCAGGCGATGATCCTGGCCCAGACGATCCTGATCCTTCCCATCATGACCGGTCTGACGATATCCGCTCTTTCAGGGGTGGACGAGACGATCAGGGATACGATCGTCTCCCTTGGTGCGACGCGCCTCCAGTTCCTGACCTCAATCGTCAGAGAGGCGCGGTTCGCGATCTTTGCAGCGGTTGCGGTCGGCTTCGGTCGGGCGATCTCCGAAGTCGGGGCCGCCATTCTCGTCGGCGGGAACATCGCCCATCGGACCCGCGTGTTGACGACGGCGATCTCGCTCAATACCTCGCAATGGGAGATCGGCACCTCCATCGCTCTCGGTATCCTCCTCCTTGCGATCGCCCTCGTTGTGAACACCGGCGTGAGCCTCTTCCAGCAGCGGTGAACCATGATCGAAATCGAGCACGTATCCAAGAATTTCGGGAAAAAAATCGTCCTGAAAGATGTAAACGCAACGGTCCGGGCTGGCGAAATCTTTGCGATCATCGGTCCTTCGGGCTCGGGCAAGTCCACCCTCCTGCGGATGATCAACCTCCTTGAAACGCCGGACGGAGGGCATATCACTCTCGACGGCACCGACATACGCGCCGGGCCCGGCCTGACACTCGATATCAGGCGGAAGATGGCGATGGTCTTCCAGAAACCTGCCGCCTTCGACGAGAACGTCTACGACAACATCGCCATCGGGCTGCGGATGCGCCATGTGCCCGAGACCGAGATCAAAAAGAAGATCTCTGATGTACTTGAGGTGATCGGACTTTCCGGCTATGAAAAGCAGCGGGCGAAGACGCTATCAGGCGGGGAAATGCAGCGGGTCGCCCTTGCGCGGGCGATGGCCACCGATCCCGCCGTGCTTTTGATGGACGAACCGACGGCAAACCTCGATCCCGTGGCCACCGGGGCGATCGAGGAACTGGTGCTGCGGATCAACCGCGAGTTCGGGCAGACCGTCGTGATCTCCACGCACGACATGCTCCAGGGCCAGCGCCTCGCCCACCGGATCGGCGTTTTGATGAACGGTATCTTCTCGCAGGTGGGCACGCCGCGCGAGGTCTTTGCACTGCCGAAAAACAAGGACGTCGCCAGATTTGTCGGGATCGAAAACATCTTCTCAGGCAGAATTGCCCGGATATCCGGCGGTGTCGCCGAGATAGAATCCGACGGTACGGTCATCAACGCCGTCACGCCCCTTCCCGCGGGAACTTCTGTCTGCGCCTGTATCAAGCCCGAGGACATCACTCTCCACCTCGTCGACGGTTCGCAGACCTCCGCGCGCAACGTACTCGACGGCAGGGTCGCCAGAATGACGGCGTTCGGATCGGTGACGCGCCTTGTTGTAGAGTGCGGCATTCCTTTTTCCGTGCTGATCACCTGGAAATCTGCCGAAGAGATGGGGATCGCAGAAGGAAAACCGGTCAAGATCTCCTTCAAGGCGAGTGCGGTCCATGTCGTCGAGGACACTGAAGTGCGACGTCCGTAAACAGGTGAGACGCTCCGTTTTCCGTTCACGGTCTTTTATGCCGAGGCCGCCTTCTTCTGCCGCCACCGCAACACGTACGCAAGGGCCAGTCCGACCAGAAACCCGGCGGTGATGTTCACCAGCATAGAGAGGACGGCGATCACGCCGGTGACAGGATAGGAGTCGGTCTTTGCGCTGTGTTTTGCGAGTTCGACGGCGGCAAAGATGAGCAGCCCGCCGAAGATCCCGGGAGGGATGAGGGTGAGGCTCTGCGGGGAGGCGAAGAAGAAGGCAAAGCCCAGGAAGATCAGCCCGGCGATCACGTTCGCCCCGCCGGTGCGGGCGCCGAAGCGGTGCTGGGCGGCAAGACCGCCTGAACCGTGGCCCATCGGAAATCCACCGAAGGGTGCCGAAACGAGGTTCATGATCCCGATCGTGCGGGACAGGCGGTCGGGAGGGATATCGGTCTTGAAGAGGTCGAGGGTGAGGAGCGATGTCGCCAGAATGGCGTTGGTGAGAGTGAGCGGGAACTGCGAGGGGACAATGTAGAGTCCTGCATAGACGAAGTCGGAGATGTCAGGGATGATGAGGGCGGGCATGGGGATCATCGAGAAGGTGGGGGGGCCGACCGTCAGGACCCCTGCGCCGATGCCGATGGCGAGAATAACGAGGGCAGAAATGTCGCGGATCTTCCAGTGGATGGCCGCGATGAAGAATAATACGACAACAGCCACGGAAATCCCGGCGTATAGCGGGTCGGAAGCAATGAATCCGAGCGATGTCCTGATCAGCAGGAGAGCAATGCCGGCCTGGACACCCCTGATCACGCTCACCGGTATCCGTTCCCGCAGCCATGTCATGCTCCCGAAGCAGCCGAGAGCGAGGAAAATCACGCCGACGATCATGCCGGCGCCGGCGATCTCTCCTGCAGTCAATCCTTCGGCGATGGCGATCGCTCCGACCGCCTTCAGGGGTTCGACCGGGATCGGGAGGCGGTAGACGATACCTGAGACGATATACCAGAGGGCGAAGAAGAGAAAGATGTGCGCGAGGTTCACGTCGCAGACGAGGGCGACGCCGAGGACGATCGGGAGGATCGCGCCGAAGTCCCCGACAGAACCGGCAAACTCTCCGAGGGTGAATTGTAGTGGTCGCGGCCTGCCGTCCTCTCCCGCCCCCAGTGTTTCTGTCATCTGTCCGCATCCTGTCGCTGGACGATCTTTTCCGATCTGATCCGGGAGAAAGGTTTCCCCTTGAATGTTGTCCAGTCAGATGATACCATTTTTTGTCATCTGTGCACACCGTTTCAGGTACGTCAGATATGCCGCCCTGAAGGCCTCAGCAGAGATCGCACCGGCAGAGTGCCCCCTGAGGACCAGGATGCGGTCGGCGCGGGCGATGAGCGTGTCCAGCGACGAGGTGGCGACAACACAGGCGGTGTCGCCGAGCGCTTCAGGCCTTTCGGCCAGGATCTCCGAGAGAGGCGTGACGTCCTCTTCCTGCAGAGTGCTCCTGACCAGCAGGTTTGCCGCCCCCCGGTCCTCGTCGATGAGCAGGAGCGGCGCCTCCTCCCTGACGGCGGTGCAGATCTGCACGGCCATCGTCATCGAACCGCTCCCCTGACCGAAGGCGGCCTTCGGCGTCCCGCTCATTCCCGGCGGCAGGCTCCGGAAAAAAAGGCTCACGTCCGCGCCGTTGAGGTGCTGTCCGCCCGCTTCGGCCATTCGTGCACCCCTGACGGCAACGACCAGTTCGCGGCCGTCGCCCTCCGCATGATCGTCTTCGCCCGCACGGATGGCGTTCAGGAGGGTGGTCTTTCCCTGTGCGTTCGAACCTGCAATGGCGAGCACCTCGCGGCGTCGTATTCCGAGACCGGTGACGCTCCTGCCGCTTGCCGGAAGTTCGACTTCGATCGGTCCGATCTCTTCGGGACAGACAAAGGGGACATGCACCCCTTCTTTCGGCCCGGCCACGCGGTAGTGCTGGCGGAAACGGGTGTACGAACGGGCCGGCAGGGTGCCGTCACCGATAAAGCAGACGAGCCCCATCGAGGGCAGGTGTGTCCTGAGGAGTTTCTGGTCGAGTGAAAGGGTGGCGGCGGCAGCCAGATCTCCCGGCGGGATGCGGTGCATCACATGCCCGATCCCCCGGGCGAGGGCAGCCACCGTCTCTGCGATCTCGCGGATCGCCCTTTTCTCCGGCCGGCCCGGATAGGGGACGGCCCCGCGGACGGTGCAGTGCAGGCCATCCGGTCCGAACAGATTCTCAGCGTCCGGTTTCCAGAGTTCCGACCCGATGGCGGCGTCCGAATGGACCAGAGTGACCGGTTCGATCCCGGCTGCGTACCGGGCCGGCCACGCCGTGTCGAGGCCGCCGAGGGGCCGCAGACGCGTGTCGGCTGCAACTGCCTGTTTCACCTCGTCGATGATCACTCCTGCCGCCCCGTCCGCGCCCCGCGGATCGATCCCGGCCGGGAGGAGTCCCGGGATGAGGAGCGGCATGGCGAACTGGAGTGATGCACCGTCAGGCGAGCGGATACAGTACGCGTTCGTGCGTTCCCGGAGGCGCCGGCGGTCGACGGTCTCGCCCGCCCCTGCAACGACCTGCCCGGTCGCCTCCATCCAGCCCTCGCTGCCCATCCCTGATCTCTTCCGGGCTTGCATGACTAATTTCTGTCGGTACCGTCGATTCGACATTAACAATACCGAGCAGAGCAAATGTCTCTGCAATGAAGATCACCTGCCTTGCAAGCGGGAGCAAGGGGAACTGCATATATGTCGAAGGGGAGAGCGGGGCACTTCTCGTTGACGCCGGCCTTACGGCGAAGGGGATAAACAAACGCCTTTCAGACGCCGGGGGCGACGAAGATCGTATCAGGGCGATCCTGGTCACTCATGAGCACATCGACCATATCAGGGGCGTCGATGTTCTCGCCCGCCGTCTCGACATCCCGGTCGTCGGGACTGCCGGGACGCTGGAGGCGTTTTCTTCGGCCCGTGCCGGATCGAAACCGGTGGATCTGCTCCGCGTTTTTGCGGGTGAACCGCTTGACCTCGACGGGTTTCTGGTCACTCCGTTTCTGACGGCCCACGACGCCGCCGAGCCCTGCGGCTACCGGATCGCGGAGGGCGACGTCAGTCTTGGATGCTGTCTTGACACCGGGATCGTCACCCCGGGGATCGAGGAGGTGCTGGCCCGTTGCGACGCCGTCGTTCTCGAGAGCAATCACTGCCCGCAGATGCTCGAAGAGGGACCATATCCTGAATATCTCAAACGGCGTATCCGCTCGAAACACGGCCACCTCTCCAACGCCGCCGCCGCCACCTGCCTCAGGGACATCGGTGGGAACCTCGCGGCGGTCGTGCTCGCTCACCTCTCGGAGGTGAACAACACTCCGGAAAAGGCGGTCGTATCCGCTCAAAACGGCCTCGGCCTCCTCTTCGACGGTATCGATCTCGTCGTCGGCACCCAGCACGCCGTCTCGGAGAGCGTGAGGATCTAGCATGGAATTCGCGGAATTTTCCCGGATCTGTGAGAATATCGAGGGCATCAGTGGACGGCTGGAGATGATAGAGACCATCGCCGCCGTCCTCCCCCGCCTCTCCGACGACGAACTTCCGGTATTCGTCAGGTTCGTGATGGGACGGGTATTTCCGGATTGGAGTCCGTTAAAACTCGGGATCGGGCCGAACCTCCTGTATGAGGCGGTCGGCTATGTTGCCGGCAAAAAGAGGGACGGGGTGATTGCAGCCGTCAACGAGACCGGGGATGTCGGCCTCGCCGTCGAGCGGCTGCTGGCGACGAAATCCCAGACTTCCTTTTTTACAGAACCGCTGACGCTCACCGGCGTTCATGCGGATTGCACGCGCATCGCGATGACTGACGGCAGCCGTTCTCAGCGGGAAAAACTCAGGATCGTCGAAGGGCTGCTCGGGAACGCCGGGTCGCTCGAAGGGCGTTATCTCTCCCGCCTTCTCCTCGAAGAACTGCGCATCGGCGTCGGCGAGGGGAATGCCAGGGATGCGGTCGCCAGAGCCTTTGACGTGGATGTTGCCCTCGTCGCCCATGCCCACCAGGCCCTGAACGATCTCGGCGAGGTCGCCATGCTCGCCCGGCAGGGAGAAGAAGCGCTGCGCGAGGTGCGTATCGAGCCCTTCCGCCCGGTGAAGATGATGCTCGCTCAGCAGGGTACCATCGGCGAGATGGTGGCCGATCATGGAGCTGTGGCCGTCGAGTACAAGTACGACGGCACCCGCTTCCAGTTCCACAAGGTCGGAAGTGAGTGCAGGATGTACTCCCGGAAACTCGAGGACGTGACCGTGGCAGTCCCCGACGTCATCGAAGTGCTGGACCGGGCGATCCCGCACGACGTGATCGTCGACGGCGAGGTGATCGCCGTGAAAGACGGCCGCCCGCGCCCGTTCCAGTTTGTTCTCCAGCGCTTCCGCCGGAAACACGAGGTCGAGGAAGCGATCGGGAGGGTCGACCTGGTCCCGCATGTGTTTGACATCCTGTACCTCGACGGCGAGACCCTCATTGACCTGCCCTTTTCCGAACGGCGACGGACCCTTGAAGACACGCTCCCGGTGTACGTCGCCCCGCAGTGGGTGAGCGACGATCTCTCCCGTCTGGAGCAGATCTACGCCGACGCCCTGGACGCCGGACATGAGGGCGTGATGCTCAAGACGCTCGACGCCCCCTACACGCCAGGCGTGCGGGGAAAGAACTGGATCAAGATCAAACCGGCCGTCGACACCCTCGACCTCGTCGTCATCGGGGCCGAGTGGGGTGAAGGCCGCCGCGCCCGTCTTTTCGGGTCGTTCCTGCTCGCATGTCAGCAGGAAGGCGAACTTCTCCCGGTCGGTAAGGTGGCGACCGGTCTTTCAGACGATCAACTGGCTGCGATCTACGACGTCCTCAAAGATCTGGTCATCGCCGGGAAGGGCAAGGAGGTTGTCATCGAACCGGCGGTCGTTTTCGAGGTGGGGTATGCCGAGATCCAGAAGAGCCCGAACTATGCGAGCGGTTATGCCCTTCGCTTCCCGCGGTTTGTCAGGGTCAGGGAGGACAAGGGTGTGGACGAGGTGGAGACGATGGACGGGATGCTGGCGAGATACGAACGCCAGCTCAAATCCGTATGACCCGATAGTGCTGTCTGTTGATGTCCCCGTCCACATAGGCGTAATATTCCGAACCGAAGCCATCCACATTGGCGAACGTGACCTCGCCGTTGAAATCGGTGTACTTCGTATGGAACCGCACTCCGTCCTTATGCTTGAGGATCACCTTTACGTCTGCCGACGGTTCCCTGCTCTGTTTGTCCTCGACCCTGAAGGAAAGGACCGGGTTTAACGGTTCGTCCGGTCTGTCGGCGGCGTTCTTTTTGGCGGCGCCGCTCCCTGTCGGCATCGCCACCTCGGACTGTGTCCCGTAGCCGCCGAAACGTACCAGGAGAATCGCCCCGAGAATGAAAAACACCGTTCCTGCCGCCCCGAACAGGAGGAGTCCCGTGGTCATCGAGAGGTGCAGCGCCGGCAGGTACAGGGGAATCTCATCGGTGATGAGGTACAGGAAAAAGTCTTCCATCCACGCAAAAAGTGTTATATCCATAAACAGGGCGAGGAACACCATGGCGATGAAGACGGTGAACAGGCTTCCAAGCGCTACAGATCCGATGCCGGCGAGCAGGCCGACGATCTGTACGATCGGCGACCTCCCGGTATGTTTCTTCTGTCGTTTGACGACATGGTACAGGACGACGGCGAAGATGTTGATATAGATGACCCCGCCGATGAAGAGCGAAAAAAGGTCGACGGCGGATAGGGTCGGGGCTATCGGCGTTACCGTGGTATTTGCTGCGGATACCGCGGGTATGAGAAGGCCGATAATAAGGAACGCGATTCCCGGACTGCGCATACCTGTTCTTCACTTCTGAAACTGATATTTGTTGTCTTTTCACCTGCTGCAGGTTAAAATTCAAAGAGGGTTTTCTGTGAGGTCATCTCGGGAATGAGCCTGCTCTTCTGCCGCCATCCGCTCTGCCCGATGGCGGCGTCGGTCAGGGCCATCGCTGCGTTCAGGCTTTCGCACCGCACCGGTCCCTTCTGCATTGCCGACCTGGTGGCCTCCCTGATCACCCATGAACCGAGCGGGGCCCAGTAGTCGCTGCCGACATGGCGGACGACCACGACGCGTCCTGACTTCCCGGCTCCGGCAAGATATTCGGCAACGGCCAGACGTGCGGCATAATACGCCCCCGCGATCGGGGAGTAGCCCTGTTTTTTCAGACCTTCCCCGTCGACGACGACAGACTCCTCCTCTCCTCCCCAGAGAGACCGCCGCCCCCAGATCTCGATCATCTCGAACCGCCAGTCGCCGGGCACCAGGATCACCGCCATCGTGTTCCCGTACAGCGTGGCGGTGAAGAACTCCACCTCGCCAAGGGGAGAGAATCGATGGATCTGCTGTTTCAACCCCTTGCCCACCGTGTCGTCCACTGCCGTGATCGCCCACCTGGTCGGGACGACCCGCCGTTTTTTCCCGAGGAGACCTGCGCTCATCAACTGCGAGATCTGGTAGACGTCGACACCTTCCGTGCCGAGGGCCGTGCAGGCGGCGGTGGCGGGGAGATCGGTGTCCGAGGTGATCCGGTCGACGCTCCTGCTGACGCGGGCGTTGTCGATCAGGTCGAGTTTTTTGATGCTCCCGGAGAGGCCGACCGGGGTGATGGTGCCGTCGAACCTGAGGTCGAAACTGATCGGCCGCTCGAAGGCCGCTTCGACGTCGAGAGGTATGGACGAGAGGGCGATCTCCTGGATATCCCCCCTGATCGCCTCAACGCCGGCCGATCCCCTGATCGTCTGCGCCCTGATCCCGACGATATCCTCAATCGAGAGGCCCTCTGCCACCCAGACGCGGGGTGCATCCGGGTCGCCGGTCATGAGAGGGCCGGCCGAGACGACGGGGTAGCCGTAACTGCCCACAAATACGGAGGGCGCCGTGCCCATGTAGGTAGCGCCCCTTGCGGCGGTGCGCACCTGGGCGTGGAACCTGTTCATGACCGGGCACTTCGGCAACCCGCAGAGAAGTTTGCCCTTGCATTCGGCGCACTGCATCATGGCTCTTCACCTGAGATCGAAGACCGGGCGGACCTGATCTCCCATCGTCTCCATCACGTCGTTCACCCAGCAGGACCACCCGGTCTCCCGGTCCGGGATCATTCCCGCAATCATGAGGCCGATTTCATCGTCGCGCCCGGCGACCGCTTCCAGAACAAGCGATCCTTCGGGGAACGTCCCGCCGACCACGCCGTCGGGGTCCCCGTCGGTGACTCCGAGGACCGGGATGCCCAGATGACCGGCGATATGCCCGGCCACGGTGGTGGTGTCGTCGCCGATTGCCAGGACGCCGCAGGCGTCAGGGGTCACCAGATCATAGAACCGGTGGGCGCAGTGGTCGAGGAGGACGATCCTGCCGATCCTGCTGAGGCCGGTCGCCCGCACCGGAGCCTTCTGTCTGATCTGACCGCTCTTGCACCATGCCGAGGCGAGATCGATGCGACCGTTGCGGCGGAGTTTTTCGAGGCCATGGGGTTTGACCATGAGTCCTGATACCGCCTCGACGTCTTCACCGGCGTTACGGAGGACGACTTCCTCTGCCGTCGCCTGCCCGATCACGATTCCGTTCACACAGACCGGTTCGCCGGGTATGCACCCCCTGATCGTCCGGCCGGCCGCAGGAGGTCTGGCCGTCGCCCTGACGATCGTCCTCTCGTACCCGAGCACCACGGCCAGTTCATCGGCGAGTTCCTGATCGCCGCCGTTCCAGCAGAATACCGTCTCGGATGCGCACTCGACGTGGACGAGGCCGTCTTTCAGTCTTCCGGCCACAATCTCACCGAAGACTCTTCCCGAATCCGGTGTTTTCGCGCGGTTGAGAAGAAAGGCGGGCCTGGAGAGATGGGCGAAGACCGTGCTCGGCGGGACGGTGCAGAACTCGCAGGCTACCTTCGACTCTTCTGCCGCCGTCCGCCCCATCACCCCCGCGACAAGGATCCGGCACGGCCCGAGGGCGTCCAGCAGACGGCCGACGTCTCCCCTGTCGAAGGGCTCCGGACCGTGGACGACCATGGTCCGCCTGTCACCCAACATCATGGAGATCTTTTCTGCTCTGAAGGCAGAAAAAGCGTGGCAACGGGGATCAGTCCCGGTGAAAATACCGGCCTTCGCCAGCGGCGAGGGGTCCCGCCACATTCCGCCACCTCTCTTCTGCCGGGGTCTCCGCGAGGGTCCGGTCGGTGCCGGCGTTGTAGGACCGCCCGGGCAGCCGCCACTCGCTGGACCCCGAGAACCTGATGACGAGGGTCGGGTCTGTCCCGGCCGGTGTGTCGCAGGAGAGGGAGATCCCATCCGCCGCACGCGTGAGGTTCTGTTTCGGGAAAGCAGCGGTTCGGTGTCGATCAGGCCCGGCTCCAGGTGCGCCGATCTGATCCCGGTGGCGCTTCATCACCTGCGGTCCCGCGTTCCCCTGATATCGTCGCCCTTTTCCACCAGGCACTGTCGTGCCGTGCCGATAAGGTCCGCCCGTCCGGCCGCTTTCAGCCCCTCGATAACGAGTCTGCGGTTTTTCGGATCGCGGTACTGGAGAAGCGCCCGCTGTATCTGTTTTTCCCTCTCCCTCGGGACGTGGACCCGCTCCATCGTGGCAGGGTCGATACCGGTGGCGTACATGCAGGTGGACCGCGTCATCGGTGTCGGGGTGAAGTCCTGCACCTGCTCGGTGTACAGGCGGTTGTCCCTGATGTATTCGGCGAGTTCGATGGCGTCTCCGACCGTGCAGCCGGGGTGGCCGGACATGAAGTACGGAAGGATGTACTGTTTTTTTCCGGCGTTCCGGCTCGCCTCTGCATAACGCTCCCTGAACCGGTCGAAGGTTTCCCTTCCAGGTTTGTTCATGAGTTCGGTTACGCCGGCGGCGATGTGTTCGGGGGCGACCTTGAGGTGGCCGGAGACATGGTGGGCGCAGACCTCTTCAAGGTAGCCGGCATCGTCGGCAAGCGCGAGATCGAAACGGATGCCCGAGGCGATGAACACCCGTTTTACCCGGGGGATCTGTCTGAGTTCTCTGAGCAGGCCGACCTGCCGGGCATGCGAGGTCCGCAGGTGCGGGCAGTCGGGGCTGCAGCGGCGGTCGGGACAGGTGCCTTTCGTCTCCCACTGCGGACAGAGCAGACCGTACATATTGGCGGTCGGGCCGCCGACATCCTGGATGACACCTGAAAAACCGCGCATACGTGCGAGGCGCCCGGCTTCGGCGATGATCGAGGTCCCGGTCCTGCTCTGGATGATCCGTCCCTGGTGATGGGTGAGGGCACAGAACGAGCAGCCGCCGAAACAGCCGCGATGGGTGGTGATCGAAAAACGCACCGGTTCAAGGGCCGGGACGGGATCACGGTACGAGGGATGGGCGGCGCGGGTGTACGGGAGTTCGTAGACCCGGTCGAGTTCGGCCGGGGAGAGCGGGAAGGCCGGCGGGTACTGGACGATCACCGTCTTGGGGTGGGGCTGGACGACGGCCTTCCCGCGCACCGGATCCTGTTCGGCTGTATGGAGGGCGAAGGCCTGCGCATACGCCTCCGGGTTGTCCCTGACCGCAGGAAAACCCGGGATGATCGCGTATCCGCTCTGATCGGTCTCGCGCCATTCGGCAGGGGAGATGCCGACCGCCGTTCCCCTCACCTCCCTGAGGCTCCGGCCGGCTGCGCACCGCGCTGCAATTTCCGTCATCTGTCGTTCGCCCATACCGTAGACCAGGATGTCTGCCGGGGCGTCGGCGAGGATCGATCCCCGGACGGTGTCTGACCAGTAGTCATAGTGAGCGAACCGGCGGAGACTGGCCTCGATCCCGCCCAGCACGATCGGCGTGCCTGGAAAGAGGGATCTGACTCGATTGGCATAGACGATCACCGCTCTATCCGGCCGTTTCAGTTTTCCCCCTGGCGAGTAGGCGTCGGTGTGGCGCCGTTTTTTGTTCGGGGTGAAGGCGTTGACCATGGAGTCGACGTTCCCCGACGAGATCCCGAAGAAGAGTTTCGGCCTGCCGAGGCGCAAAAAGTCGTTGGGGTGCGTCCAGTCGGGCTGGGCGATGATACCGACAGTGTAGCCCGCCTCCCGGAGCACCCTCCCGATGACGGCCGTTCCAAAGGAGGGGTGGTCGACGTAGGCGTCGCCTGAGATGAGGATGACGTCGAACGCTGAAATTCCGAGAGTTTTCGCCTCTTCTGGCGTCATGGGGAGATATGGGGGCTGCGGGATCATCCCGGTGATCTCTCTTTCGGGCGGGAAATACCTGTGTTATGGTGCAGGTGCATAGGTGAGAACGACGACCTGCCCGTTTTTCTTCAGAGTGCCCGTCTCTTCGTCAAGGTAGAGGATATATTCCCCCTCGTCGGAAACGTTGAGGTGGTAGGCGCGCAGGTGCCCGATCCTGATCGCAGGATCGTACTCCCAGGCGACCTCCCTGACAGACGCTATAGTGCCGGTATTCGTCGTAATTTCACCGGTTCCCCCGGCGTTCAACTGGAGGCGCTCGGCGGTCGAACCCCGCGAAACCCAGAGGCCCTCCACCGGGTCGGCAGATGTCGCCGTCGGTTCTGGTGTGGCGACGATGGCGACGGTCGGTTCTGCTGTCGTTTCAGGTACCGGTACTGTTACCATCTCCGGTGTCGGCGTGACGGTCGGCGTCTCCGCGGCTGTGGGGGGTTCTGTCTCAGCATCGCCGCCAACCCCTCCTGCGGCGAGCATGAAGACGAAAATGAAGACAAAGGCAGTTGCCGTAATGATCCTGAGCGCCGTTTCACCCTTCATGATCTGATATCTTTTAAATGCCAACTTAAATATGTCGTTTCATCCGTCATCGATTTAGACCGGTCTTTCCTCAAAAAAATAGAGGGCCCATTCTGTCCGGCCGGTTTCATCCGAGCAGAGCGAGTGCGCAGAAGAACGCCCCGAGACATGAGATGCCCGCAACGAGCAGGAGGTCGGGCCGACCGAAGGTGTGGATGCCTGGTGCAGACAGCCGCGTACGCAGTCCCCTGAGGTCGATGGTCAGGCCGATCACCTCGGCCTTTCCGAGGGCGTTTGCGATGAGCGGGACGAGCACCGGGATCATGCCGCGCACCTTCCCCCCAATGCCCTCGCCCGGGGAGAAGCCCCGCGCCGCCTGGGCCTCCTGAATTTTCATTCCCTCGATCTGAAGGTGTGGGATGAACCGCAGGGCAATCAGGGCCATCAGTGCGTAATCTGCTGGAAACCTGAGCGTTCTGAGAGCACCCACAAGGGCGGTCGGCATTGTCGTCGCCACCAGCAGCTGGAAGGCGAAGATCATGGCGCAGAAGCGGAGAGCAAGGGCAAAGCCGAAAGAAACGGCGCCTGCGGTGACGGTCACCGGTCCATCGAAGATCACGTCCCCGATCTGGAGGGTGAGGATCGTGATCACGATGAGGATGCCCCCGAGAAAAGCGAGGAGAGGTGCCTGTCGCAACAGATCCCGACCGACCCCGCCGGCGATGCCGAGGACGAGAATGGCAGCGGTCATGGCCGCGAGGAACACCGGGTCTGTGGAGAGGACGGCAAGCACGACGACTGCCGCGACGCCTGCGATCTTGGTGATCGGGTTCATCCGGTGGAGGATACCGTTGCCGTTTCTGTACTGGAAGATCTCCTGCATGTCTCACCTCCTGTCGGTCTGTCCGTGATGATGCTTCCCTGTTCCATCATGATGATCCGGTCGGCGTAACGCCGCGCGAGGGCGTGGTCGTGAGTGACCATGACCACGGTCACGCCTCTCTCCTGCAGGTGCCGCAGGTGGTCCATGACGATGCCGGCCTCGTCTGGCGAGAGGCCGGTGGTCGGTTCATCGAGGACGATCACTTCGGGTTTCATGGCAAGCACGCAGGCGACGGCGAGACGCTGCCGCTCTCCTCTGGATAGGTGGCGGGGATAGGTGTCCTTCCGATCAAGGAGGCCGACGGCCGAAAGGGCCGACCCGACCGAGCCGTCCGGGTCTGGTATGCCGGCGTTCCGCGCCCCGAAGGCGACCTCTCGCTCTGCAGTCTCCTCGAAAAGCATGGTGTCCGGGTTCTGGAAGACGAGTCCCACTTTCCGGGCGAGGGCATGGACAGGATGGCGCCGCGTGTCCATGCCGCAGACCTCGACCGAACCTTCGTCAGGTTTCAACAGTCCGTTGAGGTGACGGATCAGGGTTGTCTTGCCTGAACCGTTCTCGCCGGTGATGGCGACGAACTCGCCCGCCCTGATGAGAAGGTCGATCCCCTTGAGGGCGAACCCTTCGCCGTAGCGGTGGATGAGCCCGGCGATCTTGATGACGGGCTCGCCCGCGGGTGGGGCTGCGGTCCTCCTGATCTCCTCTGGTTCGGGAGGTGTCGGCCCGGCGACGCGTCCGGCCTCGAGCCTGACGACACGGTCGGCGATCTCGCCGAAGACGCCGGGCGTGTTTTCGACGAGGAGGATCGCCCGTCCCTCCTGTTTCAGGTCTCTCAGGATCGCCGCGGTGCACGCTGCGTTGGTCGGGTCGAGTTCGGCTGCGGGTTCGTCGAGGATCAGGATCGGGCGACCCCCTGCAACTGCCGCGGCAAGAACGGTGCGCTGTTTTTCGCCGCCGGAAAGCGTGTGGGGCGCCTGATCGCTGTGCGGGCGGAGGCGGAAGCGTTCCAGGGTTTCCAGGATGTCGGTGCCCTCGGCGCAGGCCGATCTGATCTCCTCCCCGACGGTGGAGAAGATGAGCTGGGCATCGGCATCGTCGAAGACCATGCCGATCGCCTCGGCGACGTCTTCCATGCCGCGGTAGTCCTCTGCAGCCCTGCCTGCGATCGTGATCGACCCCTCGAGCCGCCCGCTGTACTCATGGGTGAGGATGCCTGCCGCCGCGCGGCAGAGCGTCGTCTTGCCGGCGCCGGTCGGTCCGGTGACGAGCACCAGTTCGCCCGGTCTGACGGTGAGGTCGATCCCCCTGAGAGCAGGGGTCGACGCTTCCGGGTAAGTGAAGGTGAGGTCTCTGACCTCGATCATTCCTGTCTCCCCGCGGCCGGTGCATTTGAAGCAGACCTGCCCTGTCCCCGCGTGAGCGCCCGGGAGGCCGGGATAGAGAGGGCCTGGGCGATGATGGCGTTCACGACGGCGGTGCCGATGACGATCGGGATGGTGACGATGGCGAATGCCCCGATGGAAGCGTACTGCGCCAGGATCACCGGTGCAACCCCGAGGATGGCAATGATCACGAAGGTGGACCCTGAAGCGACGGTGGCCACGAATGTAGCGATGCCGGGTGCGACGGCGATCCGTCCTTTAAGGGCGAGAAAGACGCCGAGACAGACGAGCGCCCCGATGGGTTCGCTGATCAGGTTTGCGGGCGGGAAGACCGAGTGGCTGATCAGGGCGCAAATGATCCCGGCAACGATGCCGATGCCAAGGGCCTCGCCCACGGTCGGGACGATGAGGATGATCGCAAGGCAGTAGAAGGCGATCACCAGGTTCGAGACGATCGGACCCGGGATCACCAGGGAGAGGTAGCGCACGATGGCGCCCGATGCAAGCAGAATTCCTGCAATGGCAATGTTGCGTGACTTCATGATATCATTCTTTTATGGGGGATTCATCTGGCGGTGCGGACAGAGACGGACAGCGGTCACCAGCGTCGGTCTGCGTGAGGAAGTGTTCCATTCTCATGCCGGCGACCCGGGTATGGGGACAATTCAGTCGTTTTGGATACACGATTGTATATTGTTATACATTAAGGTATATTAATTGTGTGGCCGGCAGTACGGGCCGCTCTGTCTGCTCCACCTCATTGGCCGTGGCCGCTTCGGTTTCCGGACGATCATGGCATACAACCGGTGGCACCGCTCAGGGATGTAAAAATGGCGATTTGAGACGAAAAACGAGTGATCGGCCGACGGCGACAATGAAGCGGGAGCGCGGAAAAAAGACTGGATGAATCCGGTTCGGTGACCGGGAGGGGTGGATGCCCTTATTTCTGGAACGTTCCGGCTTCACCGCTTTCTGCGTTTTTTATCCATGAAGTCATCGGGGTCGAATTCCTCATTGAAATCATAGTAGGAAGATCGCTTTCGTCCGCTGTCCGATTCCCAGTCTTTCATCTGGTTTTTGATCTGTTTTGTCCCGGATCTGGACATGATCTGAGGTGATGCGTACTGATTTATAAATTTGATCGTTGGATGTTATGGACTGGATATCTTGATTGAGTGGCGGTGTGGATGAAAATGCCAGAGAGTGTGATCGATGCCGGAGCAACAGAGCAGGAAAAATGCGTTCGAAGCAGGAGCGATGCCCTGGATTGACTGGAAAAAGGGCGCAGACATTCGCTCTGAAAACCGGAAAAAGCCTCATATTTGAGATTCGGTTTCATCAGAGCATTCACATTCTTAAATTAGAACTCGAAATTTCACAAAATGTGAAAGGAAAGATAATCCATGGGCTCGCTGAGATTCGAACTCAGGACCTCCGCCATGTCAAGGCGACGTCATAGCCGGCTAGACCACGAGCCCTTGCTGTCTGATACTCAGACTCTCTATAGGTGGCACGTAGTTTAATATAAATGTTGTTGGAGACGGTGTTCCGCTAATAAAAAGGATGCACGGGAGCGATCTCCCCGCGCACGACTTCGGCGCTCAGAGTTTCGCGAACGTTCACCGGGCAAATCCCTGTCAGCACTCCTGCATCACATATTCTCTATTTTTTTCATTCCTGCAAGTCGTTTTCCTTTCTCCGTCAGGACGTAATGTACGATTTTCCCGCCCCCGGTATCTCCACAGGTGACGCAGGAACACCCGATACAGGGTGGGAAGGCCCATCTGCATGGGCAATTCGGTACGTCCCACATCCCTCACGATGAACCCGAGACATTCCATCACGAACAGCCGTTCGAGCGGGGCCTCCTGCTGCCCCTCGTCCTCCCCCCCCTTGTGATAGGGAGAGGGGGAGAGGATTCACCCTCTTCGGGATCCTGTGTGTGCCTTTCCGGGCCAGTCCGCACCACGGGATGAAACCCCTGGCACATGGGCTGTGGAGAAAGCAGTGGACCGGCACGCCCACATGCAGGGGCGAACCTGAAAACGGCGCTTCAGATGCTGATCCGGGAGATGAGATCAGAGGGTGTCACCCACGTGAAACAGCGAAGGACTGGAATTCCAAAAACCCCGGAGGTGACATCTCCCATATCGGCACCCCCCGGGAGAAACAATTTCGGAAACATCGGGTATAGCGGATCCTGCCTGCCGAAAGGATCGTCCCATGAGTACTTCAACTCTCTTCTGCAAGGAGCATACATCTAAATACTGTTCAGTGAACCATGTGTCTGTGCTCACCACACAGACGATCATCCTCAAGATGGACTGTCCCGACACCGATCTCCCTGACCGGGCGGGTACACAGTCCTGCACCGACAGGATGAACTACGTCTCTCGTGTACAACCCCGGGAAACCAGAGGGTTCTGCCGCCCTCCAGAAGATCGTTTATCCTGCTCTCCGGGAGCAGATCGGTCTCAAGTCCCGGATGTCCTGCAATGTAGTCAGGCAGGTCACAGGCACCTGCCGAACTCTTCAGGCGCAGATCAAGGGGGCAGCAGATCGCGTACGCTCCCAGCTCCATGACCTGCTCCTTCGGGCGGGACTTCTCCCTTGATGGGGATGAGATCGGCCTTACGACTCTCGAAGGGAGAAAGAAGTATCGGTTCTTCCGGTATCCTCACATGGAGCAGTACCTTGACGGTACATGGAAGTTTGGAGCATCCAGACTGGTGAGACACCAGGGCGGGGCATACTCCTTCCACCTCTGTTGCGAGAGGGAGACAGAGACTCGCGAGGTCACGAAGTCTTCGACCTTCATGGGAGTGGATGTCGGCCAGAACTTCCTTGCGGTTGCCTCGACGATCGACAGGAAATGTCGGTTCTTCTGTGGCGGGAAAGCCAGAGATCT
>JASGMW010000029.1 GCA_030156225.1 Methanofollis sp. | reverse complement strand
ACCTTCGCCACCCCCTCGGTCTTGAGGATCATCGAGGTGAGTTCCTCGTACAGGGGAAATGAGCGGTTCACCGTATAATAATGTGCGTTCCCCCGCCGTGTGCTGGAGAGCAGCCCGATCGCCTCAAGGTTCGCAAGCTCCCGCCTGACAGCGTTGAGGTTCTCCCCGGTCAGGCGCCCGACCTCGCGCAGGTACATCTCCCGACCGGGATTCAGGAGGAAAAGGGTGAGGAGTTTCACCCGCGTCTTTGAAGGGATGAGCCGTTCGAGCACGTGTTCATAATGTATACGATCGTATAAAAAATGTATTCAATGCCGTGCCGGATCGCGATCGCACCAGCGATCCGAACCCACAACCTTTATCCCCACCCCCCACCGATCTCCACCCATGCACTCGCGGGAAAACGTCCTCGCCATCCTCGCCGCCCTCAAAGACGACCTTGCGGTCCGCTTCCACGTCGCCAGGATCGGCGTTGTAACCCTTCCCAGACAAACATCCTGAACTGATCAAACCTGAACCGATCTTCATCGAATGGTCCTCGGTCCCTGTCTTATCGGTGAGAAATATCTCCACTGCAGAAAGACCCGGATATTTTTGAGCATGAGAGCAATAACGGCGTAGAGATACTGTATCACCACATTTCTCGTACTGGTCTTTCCTTTCACGATGTTTCGGATACGCGATATGCAGATTCAATGGCAAATCTCGTATTGTACACGTCATGAACCTTTCTGCCCTGTCTTCCCGAAAGTTAATCGCATAGTCCCAACCTCTCAAGGATCGATCTCTGCCTCCGCGAGAGTTTCGTCACACCATGGTCTCGCCATTGGCGAGCCTGATCTTCTTCATCCTGGCCATATCTTCCGATTGGTGGGGCGAATTGAAAATGCAGGAGTTAAAATACAATAGGATTTACGCAGTTTGTTCAAATTGGTGGCCATATTGTATTGATAAATGCAATTTTTTAACCACCTCGGGTTTCCAAACATTTAACTTACGATACAGTCTGCGTAACTCCTATACAATTATGATGCGCTTAAAAAATGGGTACTCAGGGGGCTCGGGTGCGGAACGCACATGTTTTGGCCTGTGACCCGCCCCAATAGAGAGGAAATGAAGCAGAAAACCCGGGTCTTCAGGTCGGGGCAGTTCACGTCTCGTTAATCAGATTATTGATAATACTTTCGCAAATATCTCCAGAATATTCTCCAATTCTCCGGATACTATCTGATATCGATACAATCGTCGTCGCCGATGCCGCATCGAATTCCAGCGCCGCCCTGTTGATCCCCCTCGCCTGTACTTCGAGATCCTCAACACATTCTATCGTTGCGTTGGCACCCTCCAGGTCCTGACTGAACATCGACTCCATCGCCCGGTCGAAGATCTTTGACGCAGTCGTGCTTGCATTGCTGATCATCTCGATCACGTCGCCTGTCGACCCTCCCTGATGAAATTCGATCACATTCTTTGCGATCCGCGTCCCGTGATCCCCGATACGCTCGATAATCCTCGATATATAAAAATAGTTCGTCGCCATCTGGGGGTTGAGACCCATCTTTCTGGAAAGATTCGCATCGGCCAGCAGGAGGTTGCACTGTCTGGCGATGAGCCACTGGAGCCGATCGACGTCGTTATCCCGGGCAACGACATCTTCGGCAAGTGCCCTGTTCCCGGTTTTCAGCGCATCGATCCCGTCCTGCTGCATGGCTTTCACAATGACCGCCATTCTTCTGATCGTATTCTGGAATGGCATTTCGGACGGGTTCAGCACGTCTTTGATGGTGATCGAGGTCTCGGTCTCCTCCACAACCTCCTGGCCGATTGCCATCTGGGTAAACTCCCTGACGCGCAGCCTGATCGAAGGCGGAAGACGCCCCTGCGCAGAGAGAACGATCACCGTATAGCCTGAGATATATGCTCCGATAAGACAGCGCAGGATGTACGTCTGATCTGTGGTGGCACTCACCAGAAATTCCTTTTTTCTCTGAACCGCCTCAACTTCTATCTTCGGGGTGACGAGAAGTGTCCCGTCCGACTGAACCACAAGCCCCACCGGATCGTTTTTCCCTATTCTGGAGGCTTTGATCCACTCCTTGGGGAGGGATACAATATATGACGAGCCGCCGGTGATCTGAACCTTACGGATTTCCATTGTAATGTATATGACCCCGGGTATGATATATATTTTACTACCCACTATATCCAGGTATATAGTATACATTATTTATATCTTACAATATAGTATAATTCGAATTTGATTATATTCTTTGCTGCCGAAATTTGCGTGGTGAAATACCTTGCAGAGTAGAAAACTCAGATTCCTTATCGCGCCGGTTCTGGCGCTTCTTGTCCTTGCCACCCTCTTCACCGGGTGCGTTAACAACAGTGGTGAAACAACGCCGGCACCCACGACGGCGCCGGCAGCACAGAGCATCTCGGTCACCGGTTCGACGACAGTCCTTCCCATCGCCGAGAAGGCGGCAGAATCCTATATGGACGCCAACTCCTATGCCGACATTCAGGTGAGCGGCGGCGGTTCGGGCGCCGGTGTTCAGTCAGTCGGCGAAGGAACCGCAGACATCGGTATGGCCTCCCGCGATCTCAAGGACTCCGAGAAGGAGAAGTACCCCGACCTGGTCCAGTATGTCGTCGCGCGTGACGGTATCTCAGTCATTGTCAACCCGGCAATTCCCGTGACTTCCATCACCCTGGAGCAGATCAAGGCGATCTACACCGGTGAGATCACGAACTGGAAAGAACTTGGCGGTCCGGACATGGAGATCGTGGTCATCGGCCGTGACAGTTCGTCGGGCACCCGCGAATTCTTCTCAGAGAGAGTAATGGAAAATACAGACTATGTCAGGACACAACTCGAAAAGAATTCCAACGGTGCGGTGCAACAGACCGTCGCCCAGACACCGGGTGCCATCGGCTATGTCGGCCTTGGCTATATCGACAGCTCGGTGAAGGCATTGAAGATCGATGTGGACGGCACGTTAATCGAACCGTCGATTGCGACGGTAACCAGCGGCGACTACCCCATCAGCCGCATGCTCAACATGTTCACAAAGGGCGAAGCCTCAGGTCTGTCAAAGGACTACATCGACTATATCCTGAGCCCGGAAGGCCAGAAGATCGTCGAAGAGGAAGGCTTTGTCTCTGTCTGAAGAACAGAAGAGAAGACTTTCCGGAGATCATCCGAATCGACTGGCATCTGGTTGGTCTCCGGATAACCATTTTTTCCCCTTTCACATGGTGAACAGTAATGTCAGAGGATACCGGGGTGTTATCATCCGAAAGTTTTCCGCCGGGATTTCGTATGCACAACTGGAATGAATCGCTCATCCGGGGTCTCTGGTTCTTTACCGCATCGTTTGCAGTCCTCAGTGTGTTTTTCATCATCTTCTTCCTGCTGAAAGATGCCGTTCCGCTCTTTCAAACCGTCAGCGTTCAGGACTTTATTTTCGGGAACACCTGGAACCCGACCGGTGCAACGCCTTCGTACGGTGTCTTTCCGCTCATCGTCGACACCCTTCTCGTCACCCTTGGTGCGATGGTGATCGCCGTGCCGCTCGGACTCGGGAGCGCGGTGTATCTCTCCGAACTCGCACCATCAAAAGTAAAGGCTGTGGCAAAACCGGCAATCGAACTTCTGGCCGGCATCCCTTCGGTGGTGTACGGCTTTTTCGGCCTGATCGTCCTGACGGACTGGCTGCGCGTCGCCTTTGATGTTCCCTCAGGGGAAAGCTGGCTTGCAGGGTCCATTCTTCTCGGCGTCATGGCCCTCCCGACCATCATCTCGGTCTCGGAAGACGCCCTGAACATGGTCCCGCAGATGTTCAGAGAGGGATCGCTCGCCCTCGGCTCCACCCACTGGCAGACGATCAGCCGCGTACTCATCCCGTCGGCCCTCTCCGGGATCACTGCGGCAGTCATCCTCGGCATGGGCAGAGTGATCGGCGAGACGATGGCCGTGATCATGGTCTGCGGCAATGCGGCGATCATCCCTGAGCCCATCACCAATGTCCTCTCGCCGGTCAGGACGTTGACCGGCACCCTCGGCATTGAGATGGGGGAGGTCGCCGTCGGGAGCCTGCACTACAGCGCCCTCTTTGCCGTCGCCGTCGTGCTGCTCGTCATCACCCTGATCGTGAACCTTTCGGCCGTCTGGATCCTGAAACACATCAGGTCGAAACAGAGTGCAGAGGTACCGAAACGCCATTTTATCTCGCCGAACAACGAGTGGTTCTGGCCAGCGGTCAGGGCGGTTCTGGCCGTCCTGATCGTCCTGGCCGTATTTTTCCTCTTTCCCCCGCTCCCTGCCGCTGTCCTGATGGTATTTCTGGCCGCGCTGATCTATGCAAAAGACCGGATATCCCCGAACATATCACAGAAGATCGCGTTTGTCCTGCTGCGGGGAGCGATCGCCGTCGTCCTCTGTGTCCTCGGGATCATCCTGCTCTATATTATCGTCAACGGTCTGCCGGCACTGAGCTGGGAGTTCCTGACCCAGCCGCCCCGCGACCTCGGTCGGGCCGGAGGCATCTTCCCTGCCATTGTCGGCACCCTCTATCTCGTTGCCGGAGCGATCTCCTTCGCTCTCCCCATCGGCATCGGGGCGGCGATCTACCTCTCTGAATACACGCGGGGCAGCAGCAGGATCACCGGCATCATCAGGACCGGGATCGATCTGCTCAACGGCATGCCCTCGATCGTATTCGGTCTTTTTGGTTTTGCCTTTCTCGTGATCTTTCTCAACTTCGGGGTCTCTCTCCTTGCCGGCATGATCACGCTCGGGCTCATGGTACTCCCGACCATCATCAGGACGACCGAGGAATCGTTGAAAAGTGTCCCAACATCGGTTCGGGAGGGAAGCCTTGCGCTCGGATCCACAAAATGGCAGACAATCCGCCGGGTCGTGCTCCCGCCGGCCCTTCCGGGCATCCTCACCGGCACGATCCTCTCCATCGGCAGAGCCGCAGGAGAAACAGCACCGATTCTCTTTACCGCTGCGGTATTTTCCAAACGTTTTCTCCCGACGTCGGTCTATGAGCCGGTGATGGCTCTGCCCTATCACCTGTTCATTCTGGCGACAAACGTACCAGGAGCGACGAAAAACCAGTACGGCACCGCGCTTGTGCTTCTCATCCTTGTAGTTGCGATCTACGCGGTCGCCATCTGGATCAGGAACCGTTACCAGAAAAATGTCAGATGGTGAATATGACGACAGAAGCAGCAGTCATCAGCACAAAAGGCCTCAACCTCTATTACGGGGATAACCATGCGTTGCAGGATATCAACATCTCCTTCGAGCGCAACAGGGTGACCGCCCTCATCGGGCCGTCCGGATGCGGGAAGTCCACCCTGATCCGGTGTTTCAACCGCATGAACGACCTCGTCGACAATGTACGTGTTCAGGGACAGATCCTCTTTGACGGTGAGGATATCGCATCCCCCCGCACAGATGTCGTCGAGATCAGAAAACGCATCGGGATGGTCTTCCAGAAGCCGAACCCCTTCCCGAAGTCAGTCTATGAAAATGTGGCATACGGCCCGCGCGTCCATGGCATAAAGGACAAAAAAATCCTTGATCAGATCGTGGAAAAAAGTCTGAAGGACGCCGCCCTCTGGGACGAGGTAAAAGATCGTCTTCACGCATCGGCGCTTGGACTCTCCGGAGGTCAGCAGCAGCGGCTCTGCATCGCCAGAACGCTCGCCGTCGAGCCCGAGGTGATCCTGATGGACGAACCCTGTTCCTCCCTCGATCCGATTGCAACCACGAAGATCGAGGACCTCATCGAGGAGTTGAAAAAACGCTATACCGTGATCATTGTGACGCACAACATGCAACAGGCGGCCAGATCGAGCGATTACACCGGCTTTATGTACCTGGGAAAACTGATCGAGTTTGGCGAGACCTGTCAGATCTTCGAGGCGCCCGGTGAAAGGCTTACCGAGAACTATGTGACAGGCCGGTTCGGCTGAGGTGATCTGATGGGTGAAAAATTTCACGAAGAACTGAAGGAACTGAGGCGTGAATTCTGCGAATACAGCAATTTCTCGAGTCTCATGCTGAAAGACGCCTTTGAAGCGCTGAAATCAGGCGATGTCGACCTATCGGCCGACGTCAATGCCAGAAAAAAACAACTCTCCGGGTGGTCGGATCATTTCGACGAACGACTGCTCACCCTCATCGCCCTCTATCAGCCGATGGCGCAGGATGTCAGGACAATCATCTGCACCCTCAAAATGAACACGGCATTCTACCGCATCGGAAGATATGGAAAAGACATCGCCATCCTCGTTCCCGACTTCGCCACCTCCGGACACCTCGGCAGGATGCTCAACCTCCCCTATATGGCGGAACTCGTCTTCTCCATGATCGACGACACGCTGGAGGCGTACAGGTCGGGAAACATCTCCCTGATCTCGGATTTCTCCGGGAGAGACGACCGTGTAGATGACCTCAGGTATTCGGTCTTCAGAGAAGGAGTCACCTATATGATGGAAGACCCGCGCACTATCAGCCGGTGTATGGACTACGTCATGATCGCCCGCTACCTCGAACGGTGCGGCGACCACTGCTGCTCCATGGCCGAGAAGATCCATTACATGGTCACCGGGGAAAAGGTGGATATCAGTTAACGGCACCATAGAGCCGTTATCAAATCGTTTTTTTTCCGCCGCCGTCGTTCCTCCACATCTCTCTCGTCCTGCAATTTGATGCCGTGCCACGGTCAAACCTGGGGGGCAAGGGAAACACTGAAGAAGAGGAGGACGGCGATGAGGGCGATGATCAGCAGCGCTGTTCGGGTGATGAAGCGGCGCGCTGCAACCTGCTCATAATACTCCCTCGGCCCTATCCTGAGCGTGAGGATCGCAATGAGCGCCCCGGCAACCATCCCGATGACGTTTTCGAGGACGAGCAGAGTCGAGGGGAGGAGGCTTTCCTGCATGAGCACAAGGGCGATCCCCATCACGACGGTCGGGGGCAGGAGGGCGGCGGCAATGGCGACGCCGGCGATCTGATCGGACATCCCCCGCGCAAGGGCGAGCACCGATGCAAACCCCAGCAGGATTGCCATGACGATGTAGATCGGGTTGACCTCTGTCCGCGAGAGGATCTCGGACGTGATGGTGAGCGGCGTGAAGAGGTGGAGGACGAAGGTGGTCAGGGCCGAAAGGACGAAGACACAGGAGAGCAGCGCTGCAAGAACGCCGATGCTCCGCATGCCTTCTCGCACCTTTCCGATCGCCATGTTGATCGCGAACCCGTAGATGGGTCCGAGGATGGGGGATAAGAGCATGGCACCGATGATGATCGCCACATTGTTGAGAAAGAGGCCGGTCAGTGCGATGATGCCCGCGATCGAGGTGAGAATTATCTTTTCCCGATCGAGCGTCTGGTAAGATTTTGTCGTATCGAGCAGTTCCTCGATGGGCGTCTTCTCGGGCGTTCCGGTCTTTTGTTCGGCCCGCGTCAGGTACGGGGAGATGACAAAATCAGGTGAAGACACTTCGATGAGGTTGTCCCGATAGCGCAGGTCGATCGCGGGTTTTATTCTTTCGATGAACTGGTCGAGGTCGCTGTCCGGCACGAAGAGTTTGACCTGATAGATCCCGTCCTCATGTACGATGACATGATAGATCTCGTCGAGGAGGGGGAGGAGATTCTCATAGTCCTCCTTTCGCGCATTGATCAGAATTTTCTTCATAGGATACCTGTTTCAATCTCACATCCATCGTTTCTGTCTGAAATAGACGAGCATGACGAGGGCGACCGCGGTCATCAGCAAGAGAGAGGCATAATAGCCGTAACTCAACTTCAGCCCGGGCATATATGTGAAGTTCATGCCGAAAACACCGGCGATGAAACTGAGGGGGATGAAGATGGTGGCGATGATCGTGAGCACTTTCATCACCTCGTTCATTCTATTGCTTGTGCTGGAGAGGTATATATCAAGCATGCCGGCCGCCATGTCCCGGTAGGTTTCGAGGGTGTCGATCACCTGCACGGTGTGGTCGTAGACATCCCTGAGGTACAGGCGGGTCTGGTGCGTGATCAGGGTTGAGTCGCACCTTTCAAGCCCTGAAATGACTTCACGCATCGGCCAGACGCTTTTTCTGAGGTATATCAGTTCCCGCCTGAGTTCCCTGATGGACCGGATCGTGCCCGGGTCGGTTTCAGCGATGATCTGGTCGTCGACCGCCTCGATCTTCTCGCCGAACGTCTCTATAACAAGGAAATAGCCGTCGACGATGGCATCGATGAGGGCATAGGCGAGATAATCGGCGCCGAGCCGCCGTGCCCGCCACTTCGGCGACCGGATCCGTTCGCGCACCGGGTCGAAGACGTCGCCCGGCCGCTCCTGGAACGAGATCACGTATCGATCGCCGAGGACAAGACTGATCTGCTCGTCCGCAACCTTCTCGTTCTCAAAATAGCCGATCATCTTCATGATGACATAGATCGCGTCGTCGTAATCCTCCATCTTCGGCCGCTGTTCGGTGTTCAGGATGTCCTCGAGGACGAGGGGGTGGAGACCGAAGATTTCTCCGACTTTTTCGACCACGCCGACTTCATGAAGGCCCGTGACATTGATCCAGGTGACCGTGTCGCTGTCTCGGTACGCACCGAGGTTCCCGGCATCGGTGACCTGAACTTCGTCGATCCGCTCCCAGGTATAGTCGATGACGTCGATCGTCGTCCTGCCTGCCGTCTTGTCGCCGACATAGACGAGCGAACCCGGGGGAAGGCCGGCTTTCTGGGAACGCTTCACCACCGCGCCGGTCATCGCTCCCCCTCTTCTCTATCGCATGCCGGCCCCATCTCCGCTCCCTGTTTCTGGACGGCCAGTGCGCTCCCGATCGCCCTGAACGCGTCTTCGATCTCAGGGAAGTTCGGGAGGCAGTTGTCCTTCAGGATCCGTACGGCCGCCCCCATAGTCTCCCCGCCGAGAAGAGAGCAGACCACCATTTTTCCGGTTTTCTTAGAGAACCTGACGATCTCATGCGCCATCTCGACGGGATTGAGAACGGCCGAGGGGACCGTGACCACGACCGCGATATCCCATGCCTCCTGATGCTCGATCATGATGTCGAAGACTTTTGCATAGCGTTCGGCCCCGCCGTCGCCGATGATGTCCATCGGGTTTGCCCGGTTCCAGATGGGGGGCAGGAGCGCATCGAGCTCGCGGCGAATCACATCGGGAAGCGGAGGGAGGGAAACGCCGTATTTTTCTGCATAGTCCGAGGCAAGGACGGCAAAACCTCCTGCCCCCGAGATCACGAAGCACCGATCCCCTCCCGGATACCCTTCCGAAGCGAGAAGTTCTCCAATCTGAAAGGCCTCTTCAAGGGAGCCGGCAAGAATCACCCCGGCCTCGCGAAACGCCGCGGCATAGACCGCATAGGAACCAGCGAGCGATCCTGTGTGGGAGGAGGCGGCGGCCTTCCCCTTCGCGGATGCGCCCGACTTGACGGCAATCACCGGGAGACGCCCGGTCACGCTCCCTGCCACCCCAAGAAATCGTCTGCCGTCCCTGATCTCTTCGATATACAGGATCACCGCCCTCGTCTGCGGGTCATCGGCGATCGCCGCAAGGAGATCGGAAAAGTCGAGATCGGCCTGGTTCCCGACGCTGACAACCGCCGAAAAACCGACGCCCGCCTGGACGCTCCAGTCGGCCACCATCGTGATCACCGCCCCGCTCTGGGAGAGAAATCCGAGATGCCCGGCCTTTGGCGAGATCGAATCAAATGTGGCATTGATGCCGAGGTGCGGGAGCATGATCCCGAGACAGTTGGGGCCGAGCACCCTGATGTCGTGCGCCTGAGCGGCCCTGATCACCTCCTTCTCACGCACTGCACCTTCATCCCCGCTCTCCCTGAAGCCTGCGGAGACGATGACTACAAGCCCGATCCCCCTCTCGCCGCACTCGTCGACGATGCCGGCGACAAGGGGGGCGGGCACGGCGATCACGGCCATGTCCACGTCTGCAGGGATCTCCCTGACCGAGGCGTACGCCGGCACGCCGAGGACCCGCGCATGTTTCGGGTTTACCGGGAAGACCTGCCCGCTGAAGTGAAGCAGGTTTCTCATGATCGCGTACCCGATCTTCTTCGGGTCGGACGACGCCCCGACGACGGCGATGGAGCGGGGCGCCGGGAACGCGAAGGGGGGCCGCGCCTCTTTCATGATCTGCGGTGTTCTGCCGGTGATGAAACGGGCGTCGACGGCGCAGGCGCCTTTTTCGTACAGGATCAGGGGGTTGATGTCGAATTCCCCGACCTCGTCTTCCTCTGCAAAGAGACGTGCGGCCGCCTGAACCGCCTGCACAAGAGCATCTTCGTCGAGAGGCCGGGCCCCGCGGTACCCCCTGATCAGGGCGTGGGCCTTCAGGCCGCGGATCGACTCCCTGATCCTCTCCTCTGAGACCGGGACGAGACTGAACGCGGTGTCGTCCAGAAGTTCGACGAGAACACCGCCTGCGCCGACGGCGATCACCCTGCCGAACGCCGGGTCCGTGGTCCCGCCGATGATGAACTCGCGACCCGGAGGAAGTTCTTCTTCGACGATCACGCCCCTGACGGCGGCGCCTGGACGGGCGGCGGCAATGGCGGCGAGGATGGCGTCATACGCCTCTTCGGCCTCGCTCCTGTCCTTCACCCCGGTCTTCACGCCGCCCGCGTCCGATTTGTGGACGATATCCGGCGAGACGACTTTGAGCACGACCGGGTAGCCGATCGCTTCTGCCCGCGCCCCGGCCTCCTCTCTGCTCGCGGCAACCGCATGATTTGGTACTCGAATGCCGTATTTTGCAAGAAGAGCATACCCCTCCGCTTCACCGAGTTGCCGGGTCATCTCGATACCTCTGTTCGTGATCTGGGGGATGTCTATAAACAACTATCGCCATATGCCGGCGAAGACGGAAGACCGAACGCCTTTCCGGCCCCCCTTCCAGAGAAGGATTATCCCGCTCTCCTGCCAATAGATCACCATGGCAAACCTCACTGTGGCGGTGATCGGCCCCGCAGGGTATGCAAAGGACCTCGGCAAGAAGGGGACGAGCACCGATATCACCTTTTACAACCTGAAAAAAGGCGCAGACACGGTCACCTTTATCGAACCGACCAGATACCCGGAGCGCCTGGCCCCGCTCTTCTATGCCGCGTCGCTTGCAGACGCTGCGATCGTCGTCGTGGATGCGCTCAATGCAACATTCGGCGAGTACCTCCTGATGCTTCAGGCCGCAGGAATCGGCAAAGGTTTTCTGATTCTCAGGAACTACATCTCGCCCGAGCAGATCAGGCCGCTCCTGAAGGGGACCGTGCTGGAGGGGTACGAGTATGCGGAGGACGAACCCCTCGCCCTGCGCGAGCGCCTCCTGGACGCCGCACACCAGATCGGCATCGAACGCTCGCTCGCCGATCAGAAGAAGACCTGCATCGTCCCGATCGACCATTTTTTCAATGTGCGCGGGATCGGGACCGTCATCCTGGGCTGCGTGGCCGACGGGCACCTCAAAAAGCACGACAACCTGAAGGTGCACCCGATCGGAAAGACCGCCCTGGTCAGGTCCATCCAGAAACATGACGACGATTTCGAAGACGCTGAGATCGGCGACCGGGTCGGTCTCGCCCTCAAGGGCGTCGAGGCTGAGGAGCTCGACCGCGGCTATGTGCTCTCCAACGACCCCTCCCTGCGGAGCATGACGACGATCAGCGGCCGTCTCGATCTGGTGCCCTTCTGGAAAACTCCTGTTGGAAAGGGCATGGTTCTCCATATCGGACACTGGATGCAGTTCGAGCCTTCCCGCGTCGTTTCGGCGTCCGATGGCAACATCACCATTGAGATGGAAAAAGAACTGATTTACGTTCCCGGATCGAAGGCGGTTGTCATCTATCTTGAGGGGGGAAACCTGCGGATCGCAGGAACCATCACCCTGACATAACTATTTTTTGCTCTTCGCTGGTCTGTGTAGTATCCCGGTGCCATAAAAAGATCGCCAACCAGAGAAACGATTTCCTGCACAAACTCTCTTTTCGAGTTGTGAGCGAGAACCAGGCCATTGCAGTGGAATCGTTGAATGTTGGCGGTATGATGAAGAATCGTCGTCTGGCACAGGGGATTGGAGATGTTTCGTGGAGCACGTTCTTCACGATGCTGGAGTACAGGTGTCGAAAGTACGGGAAAACTCTCCTGAAGATCGGGAGGTTCGATCCGTCCTCGAAGATCTGCAGCAAATGTGGATATCTCAAGCAGGATCTCGCACTCTCTAATAGGGAGCGGATATGTCCAGACTGTGGTACTCATCATGACCGCGACATCAATTCGCCCTGCAAGAGCAGAACCTTGTCGGGGTATCAGGTGCGGAACGCGCCGTTGAGCCCGTGGACTCACCTCAGGAGAGGGGGGATGAAGCAGGAAGCCACGCCCACACAGGCGCGTGGTAGTTCACCCCCGCACCTGTTGACCCGGGACTTCTCGCTCCGCCCCTTCGCCCCGGCAGGTTACAAAAATAGTTATCGCCGCCGCAGCAACAGGACCGCTGCGGCGAGGGCCGTTCCACCGAGAGCCGCAAGGGGTGTGGCTGCGGCCTCTGTCGGCTTCGCCGCCGTCGGCGTCGTTGCGGGGTTCAGTGTGGTGTTCACCGCCACCGTCGCCCCGGCAGAAACCGGGACTGTGCCGGTCCATGACTCAAAACCCTGGAGCTGCAGAAGGACGACATAGGTTCCGGGCGTCAGGTCCTGAACGGTGAGCGGGGTGATCCCCATATACCGATTATCCAGATAGATATTGGCGCCTGCCGGCGAGGTGACTATGGAAAGAGCACCGTCTCCCGTCTCAGTCGCTGTTACCGTCGGCACGGTTGTCGATGCGGTCGTGGTCTGGACCGGGGCTTCGGCAGTAAAAGTCCGCACCTTTCTGTCGTCACCGCCGAAGGCGAGTTCTGTCCCGTCCGCGGAGATCGCGGCACATCTGACCGAGGTACCGATCACCTCGCTCCAGATGATCGTTCCCTCCCGGTCGAAGAGGTAGGCGTTCCGATCGAGGGACCCGGCGGCGATCCGCTCCCCGTTGTTGCTGACCGAAACCCCGCTCACCGATCCCCGTGTCGGGACGCTCCAGAGAAGGGTGCCGTTCCGGTTGTAGAGGTATACCTTCGTGTCGGCCGATCCTGCGGCGACGTAGTTTCCATCAGGGGATATGGAGACGCTCAGGACGTTGGCGAGGGTGACCCTGGACCAGAGGAGGTTTCCTGCTCGATCGAAGAGATACACCTTATCGTTGTTGGACCCGGCGGCGATCAGACCGGCGTCCGGCGTGACTGCGACCGCGAGGACATCGTCATTAGTTACATAGGACCAGACGAGACCACCCGTAGCATTATAGAGGTAGACCTGATCGTCCGAACTTCCGACCGCGAGATACGCACCGTCATCCGCCACCGCCACGTCATAGATCCGGGCAGGCATGACTTTGCTCCAGCGCTTCTCTCCACTGACATCGTAGAGAGAAAACCTGTTGTCGTTCCCGCCGGTGCTCACGGCGCTTCCGTCCGATGCGACAGAGACGCCGTTCACCGTTGCCGCCGATCCTTCCTTCCACAGGACCGCACCTCCGTCGCCTATCAGAGTCGTCTTTGCATCGTCGCCGCCTGCAACGACCAGAGTCCCGTCCCCGGACATTGATACCGACCTGACGGTCGCCTGAGTCGTGTAGGTCCAGTCAGGGGACACCGTGACCGCCGTCACCGCACCGCACAGGATGCCGAGAGCGGCAGCGATCAGGACGGCCCTGACGATAGTCTGCTCTGTCATGGATGGGAATATCTGGGTGCTCCTATTTAATGGCGGCGCACCCGCAACGCAGCCGCAACGGTGCCGAGGACGGCGGCGGCCAGACTGCAGGGTGCCCGGGTAGGGGCGGGCAGGGGTGTTTCATGCGTCGCTGCCGTTGTTTCCGCGGTCGTCGCCGCGGCGGTGATCCCGCTTACCCTCGCTCCGATGAGGGTGAACCGTCCGCTCGCCTCTGTCCCGCTCTCCGGGTGCGTGACCGTCACCAGATAGGTGTCCGGCGGGAGGGGTGCGTCAATGGCAAACGTCCAGAAATTGTATGGTTCTCCCTCTTCAACGGTCACGGTGCCCGACGCCCCGGAAAACCCTTCGGGCTCGCTCTTGTTCGTCGGGGTGAAGGATGAGGAGACGACCTCCACCAGCAGGACGTTTCCCGTCGCCAGATCCGTCGATCCGCTGACGATCACCGTACCGTTTTCCCCGTCGGCGACCGTCGATATTCCCACCCATCCGGCCGCTGCCGACACGGGCAGACAGGCGAGAACGAGGATCAGGAGTGATATCTGTCGCATGGAGACAGTGATGGCGCTCCTGCGTATTAAGAGTGTGAGGTCGGAACCCCCGACCTCAGATAAAAGAGGATCGTTTTTTTACCGGTGAGCGAAATAGCAGAGCACGCCGGCGGCATCGGCGTGATCGACCCTGACAAACCCGAACCGCTCGAACTGGACGGTCCTGCCCTCATAATCGGCGACTTCGGGCTCGCACACCCCGACCACATCGCCCTCGGGCGTCAATACCCTGCACGGGATGCCGTAGCCTTCGGGAAGCCACTGTATGATCGGCGCCTTCGCCGTCCGCGCCGTTGCAAGATCGGCGCCGGCATACTCGGCCCGACCGCTTTCCTTCATCCTGATATTGAAGAGATCTTTCATGCGGACGAGATCCGCGTCTTCGGTCTCTGCCCGCGGCAGCACGGCGGCGCCCGCAAAGGCGATTTTTCTGACGCCCCGGGCGGTGTCGCCGGGATAGAGCGGGACCCCGGCGACCTGTTCGGGCGCCCCCTCGATCCTGACCGGCACCGGGTCGGGGACGAAGAAGAAGCGGTCGGAGACGCTGTCGATCACCGCCCTGTTCTTGGCGTAGAGGTTCTCCCACGAGAAAGAAATGTCGGTTTCTCCGATCCCGATCTCGACGACCGCCTCCCGCACCGCTCCGGGCTCGATACCGCGGCGTGCGATCGCCCGCAGGGTGCCGAGGTGGATGTCGTCCCAGCCGGTGTACGTCCCCGCGTCGATCCCCTCTCGCATCGACGACGTGGAGAGCACGACCCCCTCGATACCCATGCGCCCGTAATGGCGGTATACCGGCGGCTTCCACCCGAAATAATCGTAGATATAGCGCTGGCGTCGGGTATTCGCGATATGGTCCTTCCCCCTGATCACATGGGTGATCCCGAGAAGATGATCGTCTACAACGACCGAGAAGTTCATCAACGGATAGACCCTCGCCTCGATCCGCGGGTGGTGCGGTGCGTCCACGATCCTGAAAATGGAGAAATCCCGCATCGCAGGATCAGGGTGGGCAAGATCGGTCTTCACCCGGACCGTGATCTGGCCCTCCGCGAAATCGCCGTCGAACATCCGGTCCCAGAGTGCGAGGTTCTCCTCGACCGAATGGGAACGGCAGGGACAGGCCTTCTTTTTGACCTTCAGGTCGCGGAAATATTCGGCATCGCAGGTGCAGACATATGCGCCGCCGATCTCGATCAGTTTCCTGCCCAGATCATAGTAGATCTCCATCCGGTCGCTCTGGTAGACGATCTCGGTGATGCCCAGGCCCATCCACTCGATGTCCTCCTGCACCATCAGGTAGGCCTCAGGATCGACCCGTCTGGGATCGGTGTCCTCGATCCGCAGCACGTAGCGACCGCCGTAGCGCTTCACATAGGCATCGTTCAGGAAGGCGGCCCTTGCGTGGCCGAGGTGAAGGGGGCCGGACGGGTTCGGGGCAAAACGCATCACCACGCCGCCCTCCGCTTCCTCAAGAGGGGGAAGTTCCTTCGACCGTTCCTTCTTCCTGCCGCCCGTCTCCCCGGCAAGTTCGGGGGCCAGATCCTCCAGCCGCGCGTTCCAGTCCTCCGGCGAGATCGCCGCCACCTCGTCGAGCACCTCCGTGAGAACGGCCGGGATCTCCTTTGCGTACGGGCGGAGCTCCGGATGGGCGCCGAGCACCCTGCCCAGAACGGCCCTTGGATTCGGCACATCGCCGTGTTTCACGGCGTTCTGAAGAGCGTATGCATACAGGATCTTTCTGACCCCTGCATCCATCCTAAAAACTCCGCTTCACAAAATATTCTACCAGTTCGTCCAGATACCTGCGCCCTTTCGAGTCGGGCAGCAGGTTCAGAGACTGGCGGGCGTTCGCCACTTTCTCTTCGGCGATCCTGCGCACCTCCCTGATCACGCCAGCCTCTTCCAGTTCGGCGATGGCGGCGGCGACATCGGCGGGTGAAAGAGTGCGGCGGTACTTTGCGAGGTCGAGTCCACGCTCGCGGGCGACGATGGCGACGAGTGTCTGTTTCCCCTCGCGGAGATCCGAGCCCCGGTCTTTCCCGCTCTTCTCGGCGGGGGCCAGCAGGTCGATGAGATCGTCCTGGATCTGGAAGGCGATACCGGCATTCAAGCCGTACTGATAGAGGGCATCCACCTGCATGGCGTTTCCGCCGGCAAGAATCGCTCCGATACCCGCTGAAGCGGCGTACAGTGCTCCGGTCTTTTTTGCGGCCATTTCGAGGTAGTCGAGGGGCCCCACGGCATCTCCGGCCTTCTCGAAGGTCATGTCCAGGTGCTGCCCCTCACAGATCTCCGTGCAGGTCCGGGCGAGCATGGTGACCGCCTTCACCCGCGCCCTGTCCTCGGCAATGGCATACGTGAGGAACTCAAAGGCCTTCGCGTAGAGCACATCGCCTGCCAGAATCGCCGTCGGCATGTCCCATTTCGTATGGACCGTCGGCACGCCCCGGCGTGTGGCGTCCCCATCCATGATATCGTCATGGACAAGGGTGAAGGTGTGCGTCATCTCAAGAGCGAGTGCCGCGCTGATCAGGTCGTCCGAACTCCCCGCCCTCACCGTCTCGGCCGCGAGGAACACCACTGCAGGACGCAGGCGTTTTCCGCCTGCAAGGAGCAGGTGCTCCCCGGCCTTGTACAGTTCGCCATATGCGTTTCCAAAATACCGGTACAGGGCCATGTCGACCGTGTCGGCAGTCTCCGCAAGATAGGTCTCCAGATCGTTCATTCCAGTCCTCCGTTATTTGAGCAGAACCCGTTGCCCGTTCCTCAGCAGATGTATATCGTTGTTTAAGGTATATCCGCACCCCTCGGCGAACTTCACGTAGCCGCCGGTCATGTCGATATCTCCGTGGGACGGGATGATGTGCCGGGGGTTTAAGAGGTGGATCAACTCGTAATGATCCTCCCGGTAGGCATGACCGCTCACGTGGAGGTTGTCGTGGATCCGCGCGCCCTTCATCCTCAGGAGCGTCTCGATCAGGTGACGCTGGCCGAAGTTCATCGGGTTCGGGATCACCTTTGCCGAGAAGAGGATCTTGTCGCCCTTCTCGATCCTGTACGGCGTGTCGCCACGTGCAATCCTGGTCAGGATCGCTCCGGGCTCGCCCTGGTGGCCGGTGACGATCGGTACGAACTTGTCCTTGCCGGTCTTGAGCATCTGGCGGAGCGTCCGGTCCACCGTCCGTCTGTTCCCGAAGACCGAGAGCGTCGGCGGGAAAGAGACGAGTTTTAACTGTTCGGCGGTCGTGGAGTAACGCTCCATCGAGCGGCCGAGGAGGACGGGCTTTCTTCCCATCTCGTGGGCGCACTCGGCGATCGTCTTGATCCGTGAAATATGGGATGAAAAGGTCGAAACAATGATGGCGTTTTTGTCGTCCTCATAACTGGTCATCGTGTCGCGCACCAGGTCGCGGGCGATCCGCTCGCTCGGGCATCTGCCTTTATCATCGATGTTTGTCGACTCGACAATGAGGGCGATCACGCCTTCTTTGCCGATCTGGCGGAGGCGGGCGAAATCGGGCGGGTCGCCGATCACCGGCGTCCGGTCGAGTTTGAAGTCGTTTGCATAGACGATCGCCCCATCTCTGGTGTGGAGGACGGCCATCACCGTGTCGATGATCGAATGCTGCATCCTGACGAATTCCAGGGTGAGGTTCTGGGAGATGCGGAAGCGGTTTCCCGGCCTGAGTACCTGCACCTTATTGTTCACCCCGAATTTCTGCTCGCCCTGGATCTGTTGCTTGATCAGCTCGACGGTGTACGGCGACCCGATGATCGGGGCGTTGTACCGGTGCGCGAGCTTCGGGATCGCCCCGATGTGATCGAGATGGCCGTGCGTGCAGACGATCGCCTTCACGCTCCCCTCGACGCTGTTCATCATGGTGTCGTCCGGGATGGCCTTCATCTCGATCAGGTCGAGGGAGTGCATGTTCTCGAGTTCGGCATCCTCATGGATCATGATCTGGTCGAGCCTGATGCCCATATCGAAGATGACAATCTCTTTTCCGCAGCGCACGGCGGTCATGTTTCGGCCCACTTCGTTGTAGCCGCCCACCGCAACAATCTCAATATCCATTTTTATCTCCTATTTATCTAAATTTCAAGCATCTGACGCGTTTCGCCCGTAATATAGGTCCGTGCCCTTGCCAGATCCGCAATGCAGCCGGATCCGGTCAGGAACATCGCCACGCGCAACTCCTGCAGGACCGTGCCTGCTGTTGCGTCAAGGGCTTCGTCGCTCTGCATGGCAGGGCGCAGGAAAGGAAGTGCCATCCCGCCGAGGCTGGCTCCGAGGGCGACGGCTTTTGCAACGTCGATCCCGGTCCGCACGCCGCCGGTGGCGATCACCGGACCGGTGCCGGCCACCTCGGCCAGGCTGACCACCGTCGGGATGCCCCAGTCAAGAAACAAATCTCCGAGCGATCTCAGTTCTTTGTCCTCAGTGCGCTCCACTTCGACCGCAGCCCATGAGGTGCCGCCGGCACCCCCGAGGTCGATCGCCGCGGCGCCCGCACCCCAGAGAAGACGCGCCGTCTCCCTGGAGATGCCCGCACCGGTCTCTTTGACGATCACCGGCGTTTTAAAATCTTCACAGATCTCAGCGATGGCCGCGAGGCAGCCGCGTGCGTTGTGATCGCCTTCGGGCTGGATCGCCTCCTGCAGGAAGTTGAGGTGGATGCAGAGGGCGTCGGCACCGATCATCTCGACCGCTCGTTCGGCCCACTCGACACCATGGTCGCGCAGCTGTACCGCACCGAGATTGGCGCAAAGAAAAGCATGGGGTGCTTCGTCCCGGACGACCGCAAAACTCTCTACAACCTCGGGGTGTTCGAGCGCTGCGCGCTGGGATCCGACACCCATACCGAGACCGAATCGTTCGGCGACTCGCGCGAGTCTCCGGTTTACCGCGGTCGTCGCCGGGTGCCCGCCGGTCATGGCAGCAATGAAAAGCGGCGCTTTGAGAGAGGCGCCGAGGAAAGCGGTCTCCAGTCTGATGTCTTCGAGATCCTGCTCCGGCAGGGCCGCATGCACAAGTCTGACATCCTCGAAGCCTGCGCTGCCCACCTCAACCTTCCGTTCGCAGCAGATCCGGAGGTGGTCCAGCTTCCGCGAGGACGTCTGCATATTCGTTTTTATGGATATTCCTCCGCTGTTGTTTGCTGGTGTGCCTGACCGTCATACCGTCTTATTCTCTGACTATCGTTCCCCCGTGATCTTTCCTGTCAAGGAAGTCGGCGGTGCGGGAGATATGGAATATATGCGACTCGATTCCTTCATCTGCAAGTGCAAGGAGTTCATGGATCTTTCCTCTCATCCCGCCGGTGACATCGGTGTTCTCCGAACACCCGATAGACAGACATCTGACTGTATCCCTTGTGATCACCGGTACCACCGCGCCGCCGTCGAGGACGCCCGGGACATCGGTTGCAAGCCCGACCCGTGTTGCCCCCAGGGCAACGGCAAGGTACCGGATGATCTGATCGCCTGAAATGATGCAGGCACCGCGGCTCGTGTCCATCACCACGTCCCCATGAAGGACCGGGGTGATGCCGAGCCGCACCAGTTGTGTGATAGGTACGCACTCACAGGATATGAGCTGTCCGTTGTCTGCATGGCACCCGGCAAGGGGGTGAATGCCCACGGCATCGATGTATTTTTCCCTCAGGACCGCAACAACAGCCCGGTTCAGGGCGGCGACCGCCTCGTGGGTGACGGCGATCCCCTCCCTGTTTGCAGGGCCGACCCCCTCCTGAATGCGGTAGTGTTTCGCCTCCGGGTGGCCGCAGGAACCGGCCCCGTGGACCAGGACCAGGCCGGGCCGCTGCGCGATCACGCCGGCGATCGCTGCAAGACGCGCGTGGTCGACGGCCCCGTTCCCTCCCTTGTCGGTAACGACGCTTCCGCCAAGTTTCAGCAGTGTGATCTCTCTATCCATATTTTTCTCTGCGTATGCCTTCGTTGTCGATGGTGGTGATGATCGAATGCGCTCCCGTCGCGTCCATCGCGCCGGCCACCCTGCTTTTTGCATGTTTCGGACAGAGGGCGATCATACACCCGCCGCCGCCGCCGCCGGTGATCTTTGCCCCGAGCGCCCCGGCAGCCCTGGCAGTGAGCACAAGCTTTGAAAGGGCCGGATGTCCGACGCCGAGGGCGTCCAGCAGGGCGTGGTTGACGTCCATGCACTGGCCGAGCTGCTGGGGTTTGTTCATGTTTTTTATCGCCTTCATCGTCACTGCACCGATGGCGTCAAGAATGGGATCGATGATCTCGGGGTTATGCTGCCGCTCCTGCGCCACATATTCGACCATCTTTGACGTAGAGTGGGAGACCAGGCTGTTGCCGATGATCAGATGAAAGTTCTGCGGTGGCAGACGCCGTTTCGAGTCGCCGGTGATCAGCACGATCCCCCCGAACGTCGTCACATAGGTGTCGGTGGGGCTTGCTCTTCCTTTCTGAACCTTCCTCTCGATCGCATAGGCGCGTTCGGCAATCTCGTCTCTGGCAAACCCGAGGTCGAACTCCTCGGAGATGGCTGCAAGGGTGGCCGTCGTCACCGCCGCCGACGAACCGAGGCCAGACGAACTCGGCAGCTGGGACCTGATATAGACGCTTCCCTGCACGCCGGTCGAACGGAAACACTCCTCGATATAGGGTGAGCGCGCGCGCGGGGGGTTCCGGCTCTTTCTGATCGTCACGACGACCCGGGGCTTGATCGCCATGGCCACACCAGGTTTCCCGTACACAACGGCGTGTTCGCCGAAAAGAAATACTTTGCCGGGGGCGCTCCAGGTGGCCACGCTACACCACCATGACGGCGGCGTAGCCGACCACCTCGGGGTCTCCGGTTACGTCGCCGCTCGTGGCATAGGAGAGCAGGCAGCCTTCGGTTGCCCCGAAATCTGTGCATACGGCGATCATTGCTGCAATAGGGCCGTATCCACAGACTGAAATGTTATATTTCTCGATACGTCGGTACAGTTCGTCCACATCGAGGTTTTTGATTGCGTCGATCGCCATGGCATCGCGTTCGTGTGCCAGGCTGTCCGGGATATAATGGGAAAAATCGCTGGATGCGACGATCCTGACCCTGCGCCCGGTCGCGCCGACCGCGTGTACGATCCGATCGGCGACCGCTGCAGCGCTCGCCCGGCTCTGGTCACCCATCATGATCGGCGCCATCTGCGCGCGCGGGAAGAAATGTTTGATAAACGGGACCTGGACCTCCAGGGAGTTCTCGTTCTCCATGGACCCCTCGTCCGCTCTGATCTCGAGCGCTCCGACGAACTCGGTGTCGACATCGACGATTCCGAGAGGCGTCTCCCAGGGAATTGCAGAGGTGCACGTCAGAAATCCCCGGTGGCTCGGTCCGATCACCACGAACGTCCCGTCAAAATCCGGTCTGATCGCGGAGAACGCCCTGGCTGCAACCGCACCCGAGTACTGGTAGCCTGCGTGGGGAGAGACGATGCCGAGTGCATCGGGAGCAGGTCTCTCGCGGGGGGTGACCGTTTCGAGGAACTGCTCGAGGTGATGTGGTTCGCCTGGATAGAACATGCCTGCGAGGGCGCACGGCCTCGTCTCCATCCTTTCTTTCCTCCGTGTTGTCCGGTTACAGTTCGGTCTCGAAGTCCTCGGGAGTGAGTGAAGTCGACACGCCGCGCAGACGGAACAACTCCCTGGTGAGCAGGAAGTAGATGAGTGAAAGCGCCTTGCGCCCCTTGTTGTTTGTCGGAATGACCAGATCGAGATAACTGGTCATGTTGTTGGTGTCGCAGAGGCCGATGACCGGGATACCGTTCTGAACCGCTTCGCGGACGGCCTGGGCGTCTCCCATCGGATCGGTGACGACGACGACCTCTGGCTCGATATAGTTCTCTAACCTGGGGTTGGTCATGAGGCCGGGGATATATCTTCCAGTAGCCGAGGTGCCGCCGATGGCGTCGGCGAACTTTTTTGCCGGGTACTGGGCGTACTGTCTGGAGGCCACGACCAGGATCTTCGGGGCGTTATACCCTGAGAGGAATTTCGCCACCGTCTTGATCCGCTCGTCGGTTGCCTTGATGTCAAGGATATAGAGTCCGTCCCCGCGCACGCGGTAGATGAATTTTTTCATATCCTGGCTCTTCTGCTGGGTACCAATGTGGACACCTGCTGCGAGGTATTCTTCCACAGGA
>JASGMW010000028.1 GCA_030156225.1 Methanofollis sp. | reverse complement strand
TTCATAGTATCATATGAACCATATGTTGTTATAGTTTCTGGTGGACGGGCTGTATCCCGCCATTGAAATGGCGGGGATTAGCCCTGACTTGATCCTAAATTTTAACCTGATGCAGAATCGTGCAGATATCTGATGGGACGATGGATAATAATATATAGAACTACATTGCAACTGTTATTGCAACACCATTACGAGGATATCTATGGAGGCTGACAGAGAGACACAGAGGCCGGATGAACAACCGGTGTCGGATCAGACCGGCCCTCCACAGCCCGGCGAAGATCTGGATGAGCTCAAAAAGGAGAACGAAGCCCTCAAAAAGGCTTACGAGGATCTGAATGAACGGCACCTCCGCCTTGCTGCGGACTTCGAAAACTTCAGAAAGCGTACGAATCGGCAGACGAAAGAGATCAGGGAATTTGCCCTGGAAAAGTTCGCTGTCGACCTGCTCGATGTCGCCGACAATTTCGAGCGCGCCCTGAAGGCGGACGACGCATCCCTGCGTGAGGGACTTGAGCGTATCCAGAAACAATTCACCGGGATCATGGAGCGTTACGGTATCAGGCACTTCGAATGCATAAACAGCGAGTTCAATCCTGAAAAGCATGAAGCAGTTGCCTGTATTCCCTCGAACCACCCGGAAAGTACGATCGTCGAAGAATTCACGCGCGGCTACTGCATGCACGATCGGGTGATCAGGCACGCCAGGGTCGCGGTCTCACAAGGAAAGAAATAAAGGAGGAGCATATGGTATCTGAGAAAGTTCTTGGCATTGACCTGGGTACGACAAACTCGTGCATGGCGATCATGGAGGGGGGTCAGCCCGTCGTAATTGCGAATGCTGAGGGCGGCAGGACAACGCCGTCGATCGTCGCCTTCAGCAAGGAAGGCGAGCGGCTTGTCGGCAGCGTCGCCAAGAGGCAGGCGGTCACCAATCCGAAGAGGACGATCATCTCGATCAAACGAAAGATGGGAACGAACGAGCACATCGAGATCGACGGCAAAAAGTACACTCCACAGGAGATCTCCGCGATGATCCTGCAGAAAATGAAGGTCGACGCCGAGGCATATCTCGGGGAGAAGATCGAGAAGGCCGTCATCACCGTTCCCGCGTACTTCAACGACGCCCAGAGGCAGGCCACGAAGGACGCCGGCAAGATCGCCGGGCTTGACGTCCTGCGGATCATCAACGAGCCGACGGCGAGCGCCCTCGCCTACGGCATCGACAAAGAGGAGGAGGCGACCATCCTGGTCTACGACCTCGGCGGCGGCACCTTCGATGTCTCCATCCTTCAGCTCGGCGACGGCGTCTTCGAAGTGAAGGCGACGGCCGGGAACAACCGCCTCGGCGGCGACGACTTCGACCAGCGTGTCATGGACTGGATCGTCGCCGAGTTCAGGGCAAAGGAAGGACTCGACCTCTCGAAGGACCCGATGGCGATGCAGCGGATCAGGGATGCTGCTGAGAACGCCAAGAAGGAACTTTCGACCGTCCAGAAGACGGGCATCAACCTCCCCTACATCACCACCGACGCCTCGGGCCCGAAGTTCCTGGACATGGACCTCACCAGGGCGAAGTTTGAGCAGCTGGTCGGCGACCTCGTTGAAAAGACGGTCGAACCGGTGAAGCAGGCCCTCTCCGATGCGAAGCTCACCGCAAAGGATATTGACCACGTCCTCCTTGTCGGCGGCTCGACCCGTGTGCCCCTCGTCGTCGAGACGGTCAGGAAGATCCTCGGCAAGGAACCCGATAAAGGCATCAACCCTGACGAGTGCGTGGCCGTCGGTGCAGCCATCCAGGGTGGTGTGCTCACCGGCGAGGCAAAGGATGTGCTCCTCCTCGACGTCACGCCCCTCTCCCTCGGCATCGAGACCCTCGGCGGCATCGCTACGAAGCTGATCGATCGGAACACCACCATCCCGACGAGAAAGAGTCAGATCTTCTCGACCGCGGCGGATGGCCAGACGAGCGTCGAGATCCACGTCATGCAGGGCGAACGAGCCCTTGCCAAGGACAACTTCACCCTCGGCAAGTTCCAGCTCACCGGCATCCCGCCCGCACCCCGCGGCATCCCCCAGATCGAGGTTTCCTTCGACATCGACGCCAACGGCATCGTTCATGTCTCGGCAAAAGACCTCGGGACAGGCAACGAGCAGACGATCACCATCAAGGGCGGCAAGGGCCTCTCCGAGGACGAAGTCAAACGTATGGTCAACGACTCCAAGCAGTTTGAGGAGGATGACAAAAAGAAGCGGGAGGAGATCGAGGTGCGGAACACCGCCGACACCGCGGTTTACACTGCCGAAAAGACCCTCAAAGAGTCGAAAGACAGGATCTCAGCCGACGACCAGAAGAAGATCGAGGACGCGACTGCTGCCCTGAAGGAGGCGCTCGAAGGCGACGACACCGGGGCGATCAAGAAGAAGATGGAAGAACTCACCGACGCCGTGTATGCGGTGACGGCAAAACTCTATCAGGAAGCACAGAAAGCCCACGCTGAAGCCGGAGCTCCGGAAAATTCCGATGCAGAGAAGAAAGACGACGACGTCGTCGATGCCGACTTCAATGTCAAGGATGAGAAAAAAGAGTGAGCAGAAATGAGTGCGGGAAGCTACTATGATGTCCTCGGCGTCGCCCGGGACGCCGGCGAGCAGGAGATCAAGAAGGCATACCGCAACCTTGCACGGAAGTACCACCCTGATGTCTGCAAGGAGCCTGGCGCGGAGGAGAAGTTTAAGGATATCAACGAGGCCTATTCGGTGCTCTCGGACCCGCAAAAACGTGCCCAGTACGACAATATCGGGCACGATGCCTTCAAGAACGCCTCGAAGGGCTCGTACACCGGTGGCGGCGGCTACGGGGGTGGGTTCCAGGCCGATTTCAGCGGATTTGGAGACATCTTCGACACCTTCTTTGGTGGCGGCGGCGGACCGAAAGGCCCGCGGCCGGGTGCCGACCTCCTCTACCGTCTCTCGATCAGCCTCAAGGACGCTGCCTTCGGGACGGAAAGAGAGATCGAAGTGATGCACTCCGAGTCCTGCCCTGAATGCGACGGGACCGGGAGCAAAAACAAGAAAATTCGCGTCTGTCCGAAATGCGGAGGCAGCGGCCAGATCAGGCAGGTGAACCAGTCCCTCTTCGGGCAGTTCGTGCGGATGACCACCTGCCCTGACTGCGGCGGCAGGGGAAAAATTCCTGAGGAGATCTGCAGACGCTGCGGGGGCAGCGGTCATGCCCGGGTGAAAAGGAAGGTGGACGTCCATATCCCTCCGGGTGCCGATACCGGAACGCGTCTTCGGATGGAGGGATATGGCGAGGCCGGGGACTACGGCGCACAGGTAGGTGACCTCTATATCGAATTGCTCGTTGAGAATCACCCCCGTTTCACCAGATCGGGGGATAACCTCGAAACCGAGATCCAGATCTCACCCGCGCAGGCGGCAGTCGGGTCCAGCAGCGAAGTGAAGACGATCGACGACCGTACGGTGGAACTGACGATCCCGGCCGGGATCCAGCACGGCACCGCCCTGCGCATCCCCGGCGAGGGGGTGCGGCGCCGCGGACACCCTGGCAACCTCCTGGTCCGCGTGCGGATCGTCGTGCCGAAGAACATCTCAGACGAGGAAAAAGAACTCTATCAGAAACTGCTTGCGATCGAGAAGAAGAAGGGCCCGGAGAAGAAGGGCTTTTTCAAGGACTTCGTCGACAAGGTGATGGGGCAGGAAGACTAAGAAGGATTTTGTTTAACCCCCGAACATCGGGGTGCCCCTTATAATCGAATGATAAATATCGCAGATATTGAGTGAGGGTTTTTTCGAAATCCTCTAAAACGCACTATTTTGCCACCGGCGTTCGTTCGGATGGTACTATCCTTTGTTCAGAATTCATGATGCCGCCTGATTACAGGTTGAAGCGATCGAATCGGCGTATCATTCTGAATGATGGGGTGCCCGGTCTATCTGGTGAAAAGTATCCGGGTATTTCCGGCCGGTACTGGGGTGCGATCAAAAATGTTCTGCGCAACGTATCGAGATGGATCCCGCATATCATCGATTTTATTTCTCATTTATCCGGGACGCTGCAGCAAACTCTGGCGACAAATATCGGGTATTTGTATGTGAGGAGATATACAATTAAATACTCTGCCGATGGTATAGTAGGTGTGGCATCTCTCATGCCGTCGTCAGGACTCGTGGCGGGAACAGGTGCAATGTCCGGTGGCAATCCCTCAAAAAGTTGCTATTCTGGCATTTGCACCGACGATAGATTACTACCGATCGTCCTTTCGCGAAATCGATTCCTTAACAAAGGCATAGCTGAGAACATTACCTCTCAAACAACGGTTTCGATTGTTCAAAACGATCCGTTGCTCAAATGGTGTGACCGGTCATGGGGTTGCCGCACTTTCAGAACGTTGTAGAATTCCTCCTTTGAATGATACCCGAATATCCATCTAATTTTTTTATGATACAGATGATATCGAACGCATTCTTTTATAGGGATCACCGAGGCATGCCCCTCTGCCGGGTAGTACGCCAGATACCACCCTCCGTCATCGGAAACAATTGTTCCATTCGAGTATTCGGCCAGATACCGGCCGTCATCCGACGCTGTGATCAGAAAAACGGTTTCTTCGCCGTCCATGAAAACTGCAACGTCGGCAGACCAGTTCGCAGGTACGGACACGGCGCACGAATGTCCTGTGCTTCCGTACTCTTCTCCTGTAGGAGTTACGCAGACTGCAGTCTATCTTAATGGTTTGGAAAGCATATGTTATCAACAAATTGAATGCGTTAATTCAATACAACCACCAATTAGGACAAACTGCGTAACTCCTATCCTGTATAGGTGCACCCTGCACAGAGGACCGCCCAGGCCAGCACGAAGAGTGCGGAAACGATTTTATCGGGCATCTGTTGAGGGGAATTTTCGTGAGAGCATATAAAAATAGTGTCCCTCTGCCAGGCCCCGGCCGGGCCTGCGCAATCTTCCTCAGATCAACCGCACGATCCCCCGCCGCGGCTGCATCGCTTCACCAAAGCGCATCATCTTCTCGATCTGCTCCTGGATCTCTTCGCGCTCATAGCCCTCGCCGGCGAGGCGCTCGACGACCTCGGCGATCCGTGCGGCACCATCGTCGCCGCCGAGGTCCCTGATGGTCTCTTTAATCGTGCGGATGATATCGCGTTTCTTCTTCGTGATCCCGCTGGTCCACTTGTCGATATCGAGGGTTCCGGTCTCGGCATCGTAGGCGACCTGACGGAGGCAGGCGTCCACGATCCTGATCACCCTCTCCGCGTCCCCCGTCTCCACGCGCGGCGAGAGCCTGACGCGGGCCGACGCCTCGCCGAGGCGGACCAGCGCCTCCAGCTGGCGTGCGGTCACCGGCACCGGTTTGTTGTCGTCGGCGAGACCCCTGAGACGGAGGTAGTAGGCGATGAGCATCTCCTTTGCCTCATCGGTGATCAGGGGGTTTATGTTCCGTTTCGCATAGGCGACGTACTTCCTGAGAATTTCCGGCGTGATCGGCGGCTCCACAGCCACACTCTCAGAGGCGAGGAGTTCGGCATGCCCCTCTGAAAGGGGGCCGGCCGAAGCCTGCACAATCAACTCCCCGACCCGGTGGGCCTTGATAATATGCTCGGCAATCGCCGTGTCGCGGGCCCGGTCAGGTGTGTCGGTCATGATAAAGATCAGATCGAAACGGGAGAGCAGGGAGGGGGGCATGTTGATCTGTTCGGCGATCGGGACGAAGGCGTCAAAGCGGCCGAGCTTCGGGTTCGCCGCCCCGAGAAGAGCGCAGCGCGACCGAAGGGTCGCCGTGATCCCGGCCTTTGCGATCGAGATCGTCTGCTGCTCCATCGCCTCGTGCAGGGCCGAACGGTCTTCCTTCGCCATCTTGTCCATCTCGTCGACGGCGGCGACCCCCATGTCGGCGAGCACGAGGGCGCCGGCCTCAAGGGTCCAGCTCCCGTCGCCGAAATCATCCTTGACGGCCGTTGCGGTCAGTCCGGCCGAGGTCGAGGACTTGCCCGAGGCGTAGACGCCCCGGGGCGAGAGTTGCACCACGTAGCGGAGCATCTGGGACTTTGCGATACCCGGGTCGCCGACGAGCAGCATGTGGATGTCCCCGCGCAGGCGCGAACCATCGGGAAGATCCTTTGCCACGCCGCCGAAGAGCTGGAGGGCGATCGCTTCCTTCACCTCAAGGTTGCCGTAGATCGAGGGGGCGATCGACCCGGTGATCATCAGATAGAGATCTGGTTCTTTCGACAGCGCCAGGATCGCCGCCTCGTCCTCCTCCGAGATGTTCACCTCCTCGAATTCCCGCTCGGGCGCCTCGACCGATGAGCAGTCGAGATAAATATCGAAAAGGGTGGACTTTGTGCCGTAGTTGACGCGCTGCTTCGAGCGGAGCACGCCGTTGAGCACAACGCGGTCGCCGGGTGCGATCACGCCGGTGAGATCGTCGGTCATTTCAACGTCCAGCGTCTGCGGCCGTTCCCCGCCCCGCAGTCCTTCCGGCGATTCCTGTATCCTGACCTTCTGAGAATCGACAAACCGGGATTTTCCCGGGATGAGTTTTAGTTTGCGGCGGTTGCACTCGGGGTTCGGGCAGTTTTCAGGCTCTTCAAAGGAGCCGTAGCCCTGTGCGAGTGTCATCGTGGCGCCGCACCCCGGGCACTGGAAGACCGCCTCGATAATCCTCGGCCGCACCTCGGTCGTCTTTCTGATGATCCCCTTCACCGAGACGAAGCGGGTGATGTGATAGGCCCTGATATCCCGGATCCCCGTGATGCGCTCGATGCGATGGAAGCGGACGTTGATCCGGCCGATCTTCTCCTCGCCGACGATCGCAATCTGGCGAAGGGCGTCCCTGATGTCGCCCGTCGCCTTCCCGGGCCGGTCGATCGTCTCGTCTGCAAGGCGCAGGCCGGCCAGGCCCGACGCCTGCAGGGTCTGGTAGTCGATAGAGAGGGAGCGTTTGAAGGGAAACTCGCGTTCGATCTCTGCCATCTCCCGCCGGCAGTAGCGGGAGAGGAAGGCCACCCACTCGCCGACCACATCGGTAACCTCTCCCATCTCAGAACTCCCGCTCAAAGAGCCTGATGATGCCGGGCCGCGGCTCGATGACCTCGCCCTGGTTTTTAAGCATCTTGATCGTCCCTTCGATCTTGTCCTTCGTAAAGCCCTGTCTGATCATCTCTTCGATCACCTGATCGAGATTTGCGGAGCCATCGTCGCCGCCGACATCCCTGATGATCTCCTTCACCGTCCTGATGATGTCCCGCTGCCGTTTCGAAACGCCGGTGGTCCATTTATCGATATCGAAGCTCCCTGACTCGGCGTCGTAGGCGACCTGCCGCAGGCAGGTGTCGACGATCTTGATCACCCGGTCGGCGTCCTCCAGTTCTATCGTCGGCGAGAGCCTGACGCGTGCCGACGCCTCGCCGAGGCGGACCAGCGCCTCCAGCTGGCGTGCGGTCACCGGCACCGGTTTGTTGGCGTCTGCAAGGTTTCTGAGGCTGAGATAGTAGTCTCGGAGTTTCTCCCGCGCCCCGGGCGTGATCGTCGGGAAGCAGTTCCGTTTCGCATAGGCGATATATTTCCTGAACAGGAGGGGATCGATGTCGGGAGTGATGGGCCTGAGCTCGCGCTGGATATATTCGTCGGTCACCCCTTCCATCGGCACCCGCTTCCGCTTCTCGAGCAGTTCTCCGACCGAATGGGCCTTGAGAATGTGATCGGCAATCGCCATGTCCCTGGCCGAGTCGGGTTTGTCGGTCATGATGAAGATCAGATCGAAACGGGAGAGCAGGGACGGCGGCATGTTGATCTGCTCGGCGATGGGGGCATACTCGTCGAACCTCCCCATCTTCGGGTTCGCCGCCCCGAGAAGAGCACAGCGCGACCTGAGGGTCGCCGTGATCCCGGCCTTTGCGACCGAGATCGTCTGCTGCTCCATCGCCTCGTGCAGGGACGAGCGGTCTTCTTTGTCCATCTTGTCCAGTTCGTCCACCGCCGCCATGCCCATGTCGGCGAGCACGAGGGCGCCGGCCTCAAGCGTCCAGCGGCCATCGCCGAAATCGTCCTTGACGGCCGTTGCGGTCAGCCCGGCCGAGGTCGAGGACTTGCCCGAGGTGTAGATGCCACGCGGCGAGAGTTGCACCACGTAGCGGAGCATCTGGGACTTTGCGATGCCCGGGTCGCCGACGAGCAGCATGTGGATGTCCCCGCGCAGGCGCGAACCGTCCGGCATCTCTTTTGGAATCCCGCCGAAGAGCTGGAGGGCGATCGCTTCCTTGACATCGTCGTTCCCGTAGATTGTCGGTGCGATGGAACGGGGGATCTTCGCGTAGATCCTGGGGTCTCTGGAGAGTTCGAGGATCGCCGCCTCGTCCTCCTCCGAGATGTTCACCTCCTCAAACTCTTTTTCAGCCACCTCGATGGCATTGCATTCGAGATAGATGTCGAAGAGCGTGGACTTGGTGCCGGCGTTCACTCTCTGGAACGACCGGAGAACGCCGTTGATGATCACCCGGTCGCCGGGTGCGGAGTCGCCGGTGAGATCGTCGGTCACGTCCACATCGAGGGTCTGCGGCTGTTCGCCGCCCCTGAGCCCCTCCGGAGACTCCTGTATGCGCAGTTTCTGGGCGTCTACGAAATCCGATTTCTCAGGTACAAGCTCGAGGGCGGTTTTCTTCTGACACGTGGCGCAGAGACGGAAGGGATCCTGAAACTTCCCGTACTTCTGCGGGTAGGGGGGCGTGAGCTGCCCGCACTCCAGACACTTGAAGACTGCCATCGTGACTCTGGGCCGTACTTCGGTTGTCTTTCTAAGGATCCCCTCCACCGAGACGAAGGTGTTGATCTGGCTCGACCTGATGTCCCTGATCTCTGTCCTGTGGGAGAGATTGGTGAACCTGATGTGGATTTTCAGGCGGTCCTTCTCCTCGATGACCCCCAGGCGCACCAGGGCATCCTTTACATCGCCCATCACCTTTTCGGGTTTTGCGATGAGTTGATCCGCGAGGGCAAGGCCGCGTTTGCCGAACGCTTCGAGGTTCCGGTAGTCGATATAAAAGGAGCGCTTGTGAGGGAACTCTTTTGCCAGTTCCGCCCGTTCCCGTTTGTTGTACTGGCGCTTGAGAAATGTCTCCCAGTCGCTGACGACGTCGGTCACCTCTGTCTGCTGACGGTCTGGCATTGTGTATCATACCTCCGGGTCACGTGTCTATGAAGTCTTCGGATGAGGTGTGAAGGTGTTCACTCCTGCTTTTGTGCCGAAAGGACGAAGAGGGCGATCAGCGCCTCCATCTGAATCTCGGCGTCCGCACCCTCCGAGATCCTGAAATCTGCCTCGCCGATATGGTCGATGTAGGCGACCTTGAGAGCGGTGTCCATCTGGTAGGAGGTGAGGGCCCTGAAACACTGGTTGATCAGTTCGCCCGGGGCGATGCCGCGGTCCCTGAGCAGGTGACGAAGCGCCCCCTGAGCACCGGTGAAGTCGCCTTTTGTGCAGAGTTCGAGAAGTTCTGCGATCTCTTCGGGCGTTGCCGTCGAGGTGGTTTCGTAGATCATGCGGGCGTCGATCTGGTCCGAGAGGATCGCCGCACCCTGCAGGGCGTTGAGGGCCTTTCTCATATCGCCTTCGGCGATGTAGGCGATCGCATGGATCGCATCCTCGGTGAGGGAGATCTGTTCGGCGACTGCGACGCGGCGCACCTGTTCGGCCACCGCCGCTTCGTCGAGGGCCTTGAACCGGTAGATCGCGCACCTGCTCTGGATCGGATCGATGATCTTCGACGAGTAGTTGCAGGAGAGGATGAATCGGCAGGTATGGGCATAGTTTTCCATTGTCCTGCGAAGAGCCGCCTGTGCGTCGGAGGTGAGCGCATCGGCTTCATCGAGAAAGAGCACCTTGAACGTGGCGTCTCCGAGAGGAGACGTCCGGGCGAACTGCTTGATCTGGTTGCGGACGACGTCGATCCCCCGCTCGTCGGAGGCGTTCATCTCCCTGAAGTTCATCTGCCAGGTCTCGCCGAAGAACTCTCTGGCGAGCGCCACGGCCGCGGTGGTTTTGCCGACGCCTGCAGGCCCGGTGAACAGAAGATGCGGAAGATTCCCGCTCCGCACATAACTCCTGAGCCGCTCGACGATCTCCTCCTGCCCGACCATGTCCTCGAGCGTCTGCGGTCGGTACTTCTCGATCCAGATGGTGCTGTTGCCCTCCATTGCACAGAGATTGTTCCTCCAGACTTAGATATATAGTGTTCAACTCATTCCGCAAGGAGTCCCCGGTCTTCAGGCCGGGGTAGTTGACACGTACTCACGCCCGAGAGTGGCTCTCCACGGAGAGAGTCGCATCCGCCGGTTTCAGGAATCGATGTGTTGGATTCGATTCCCGACATCCCTGCACTGAACATCCGGCGGCGCTCTGATCGCGGCACCATCCTGATCTTTAATAGGAGACCGGGTACACGTGATCGTATGAATATGCGGAGCGGCGGTCTGATCGGGCTTGACGCTGCCGCCCGTCTTTTTGCAGGGGAGATCGCAATGACGACCCTGATTGCGGACGGATCCTTTCTCTCCCCGACCGGCGCTTCCGGCCGGCGGATCTTTTTTACGGGGGCGCTGACATCAGTCTCATCCGACGGCGGCAGGGTCCGCGCCCGTCTCGCCGATCCGACCGGCACCCTCACCGTTGTCGCGGGATGGCGCGAGGCCGCCGCGGCGTCGGCACTGCAGGCGATCGAACCGCCGGCCTTTGTTGCGGTGAGCGGGATGCCGGCAGCGGCAGGCAGCGAGATGGTGATCGTTCCCGAGATGGTCGTTCGAGTGGAGAGGGACGTCCGGGACACCTGGGTGTTGCGGACGGCCGACCTCACTCTCTCCCGTCTCGAATGCGTGGCGGCCGCTCCCGCCGATCTTGCGCAGATGGTTCGGACTGCCCTGCACAGCGTGCAGGACGCGCCGGGCCGGAGTGTGCTCCTCGACGCCCGCGCCGTCCTTGTCTTCCTGCTCGAAGAGGCGCCAGGTCGCAGGGCCGCGGAGGAAACGCTTCTTGCAGCGGTGGAGGAAAGAGGTCTCGGGCGGGACGCGGCCGGAAAAGCCCTTGCGAAACTGATGGAAGAGGGGGAGTGCTACATGCCCTCGACCGGGCAGGTGAAACTGATCTGATGCGCCCCTCGTTCCTCCCCGACTGTCCGGCCCTCCTGATGGAGAACGAGATCCGGGTGCTGGTCGTTGCCGACCTGCACTTCGGGATCGAATCGGGTCTTGCGCGGGCAGGGGTGCACGTGCAGAGCCGGAGCAGGGAACGGGAGGGGCGGGTGATCGCCAGCCTCGTCAGGACAAAGCCCGATCTTCTCGTCCTTCTCGGCGACGTGAAGCACTCGGTGCCGCTGACCAGCAGACAGGAATATGACGAACTGCCCGGCATCCTCGACCGGTTCCGGGCGATCGCACCGATCAGGGTGGCGCCCGGGAACCATGACGGCGGGATCGCCCGGTTCCTCAGGGAAGACGAACTTCTTCCCGCACAGGGTGCGTTGATCGACGGCATCGGTTATCTTCACGGCCATACCTGGCCTGCCGAAGAACTTTCAGGCCATCTCCTCGTCATCGGTCACCTTCACCCGGCCGTGTCGCTCTGCGACGAGGTGGGCTGCTCGCTCAGGGCGGAACCCGCCTACCTCTACTCGTCGACAGGCGAGGAAACGCCGGAGAAAGGGCTGCGTTTTCTCGTCGTTCCGGCAGCATGTGAATTTTCCGGAGGGGTGGACGTGCTCGAACTTGAGAAGAGCGGGCTTGGACCGCTCTCGCGGTGCATCGATCGGGAAAATGCCGAGGTGTGGCTTCGTGACGGAACCTATATCGGACGACTCAGCGAGATCAGAGAACAACGCGGTGCGTGACCTCCTTGACCCGCGTGTGCGGGCGCTCATCGACGAGCGGGGCTTTACCGACCTTTCGGAGGCGCAGCAGCGCGCCATCCCGCCCCTTCTTGCCGGAGAGAATATCGTTCTCATCGCCCCGACCGGTACCGGAAAGACCGAGAGCGCAATGTTCCCGGTCTTCAACGCCCTGCTTTCCGAAAGCGGTGAGGGGTTTCGGGCGCTGTACATCACGCCGCTGCGTGCACTCAACCGCGATATCCTCGGGCGGCTGGAGTGGTGGTGCGCACAGCTCGGGCTCACCGTCGGGGTGCGGCACGGCGACACGCCGCAGAATGTCCGGCGCAAACAGGCGCTCTCTCCGCCAGATCTCCTGATCACGACGCCGGAAACGGTGCAGGCGCTGTTCATGGGCAAACGCCTCAAAAAACACCTCGCCGGGGTCAGGCACGTCGTCGTCGACGAGATCCACGAACTCGCCGGGAGCAAGCGCGGGGCGCAGCTCGCCGTCGCCCTCGAACGGCTGTGCGAGCATGCCGGGGCGTTCCAGCGTATCGGACTCTCGGCGACGGTCGGCAACCCGGCCGAGATCGGCCGCTACCTCTGCGGGGAGCGTCCTTTCACGCTCGTCGAGGTGCCGGTGGCAAAGGGGCTCGATCTGTCGATTCGATTTTGCGGGAGCGAATTTTCAACACAGATTCGATGCGTCGAGGAGATGATCGACGCCGAAACATCGTCCCTGATCTTTGTAAACACGCGGGTGACCGCCGAGGCCCTCGGCCATGCCCTGATGGAGCGGGGCGACGTTGAGGTTCATCACGGCTCGCTTTCGAAAGAGGTGCGGGTCGATGCCGAGGACCGGTTCAGGGCCGGGGCGCTGCGTGCCCTCATCTGCACCTCGTCGATGGAACTCGGGATCGATATCGGCCATATCGAGCATGTGGTCCAGTTCGGCAGCCCCCGAGAGGTCGCCAGACTCGTGCAACGGGTCGGCCGGGCCGGCCACCAGCTCCTGTCGATCTCGCGGGGCACCGTGCTCGCCACCGGCTTCGACGACCTTCTCGAATCCCTCGTGATCATGCGCCGGGCGCGTGCAAACGAGATCGAGGCGGTGGTTCCTTATACGAATGCCGCCGACGTGCTTGCGAACGTTGTCGCCGCCCTTGCCGTAGAGTACGGAGAGATCCCGTTCGCCCGGGCGCTCTCGATCATCCAGCGCTCTGGCTGTTTTGCAGAGATTGAAGATCTCCTGAAGGCCGTCTGCGAGCAGATGGTGCAGCACCGGCTGATCAGGCTGGAAGGGGAAGGCGATGCCCTCAGGATCGTCACCACCAGACGCGCCCGCATCTATCTCTCGGCGAACCTCTCGATGATCCACGATGAGCGGAAGGTGCCGGTCTTCGACATCGTCACCCGCAGAACGGTCGGCACCCTTGACGAGTCCTTCGTGCTCGGCTTCGTCCACACCGGTGCGGTCTTCGTCACCAAAGGGCAACTCTGGCGGGTGCTCGACTTCGAGGACGGCAGGCTCACCGTCGAGCCGGCAAAAGAGGCAAAGGGGGAACTTCCGTCATGGGAGGGCGAGCAGATCCCGGTGCCGTATGCCGTGGCCCAGGAGGTCGGGAGGCTGCGGCGGAGCCGCGAGATCGCCGCCTATACCGACGACAGAGATGCCATCTGCTACGTCGAAACATATCTGCAGGAGATGGACAAAAACCGGACACCGGTCGCGACCGACAGGCTGATCACCCTTGAAAATGCCGACGACGGCGTGGTCTGCAATATCTGTGCCGGCCACCGTGCGAACGAAACGATCGCACGCGTCCTTTCCATCCTGATCTCGGCGCGGCACGGCACCACGGTCGGGATCGAGACCGGGGCGTACCGGGCAATGGTGCGCGTACCGAAGGCGATCAGGGCGGCGGATATCCGGGATCTCCTCCTTTCCACCGATCCCGCCCACATCGGGGGTATCCTCCGCCTCGCCCTGAGGAGGACTGCTCTTTTCAAGTGGAAACTCGTGCAGGTGGCAAAAAAGTTCGGGGCGATCGATGCAGACGCCGATTACGAACGGATCAGCCTTAACCGTCTTCTTGAAACCTTTGAAGGGACCGTCGTGCAGGATGAGGCATACAGTGAACTTTTCAGGGACTACATGGACGTGGAGACCGCCGCCGAAGTCTTCAGGGCTGTCCAGGCCGGGGAGGTAGGCATTCATATCGGTCCGCTCTCCATCCTCGGCGCCGACGGCCTCTCCTCCTCCCGGGACATGATACCGCCGCCCACAGCCGATCAGGCGGTGATCTCGACACTGAAACGGCGTCTGGCCGGCGACGGCGTGATCCTCTTTTGCATGTACTGTAAAGACTGGAAGAGCAGGACGCGGGTGGAACGGGTGCCTGATCCGCCGCAGTGTCCCCTCTGCTCGGCAAGGCTCGTCGCCGCCCTCAAGCCGTGGGAGGAGGACCAGATCGCAGTTGTGAAGAAAAAGGAAAAAACGGCGGAGGAGTGTGCCGTCGAGGCCCGTGTGCTGCGGAACGCCAACCTCGTGCTTTCCTATGGGAAAACGGCGGTGACCGCCCTCGCCGCGCGCGGCGTCGGCCCGGAGACGGCGGCCAGGATCTGTGCAAAAGCAACAGAAGGAGATGCGTTTTATCGGGAAATTCTGAAGGCGGAGAGGAAGTATGTTCTCACCCGCCGTTTCTGGTGACTGTATTACATGATACTTTCGAGTTTCTGCTCGAGGAAGTCGAGCCCGCGTTTGATATCTTCGAGGTTCTTCCCGCCGGTAAGGATGATCTTTCCTGATGAGAACAGGAGGGCCACAATCTTCGGGTCTTTGATGCGGTAGACGAGACCCGGGAACTGTTCTGGTTCGTACTCGATGTTTTCGAGATTCAGGGTGATGACGACCTTATTGAGGTTGATGTACCGGCCGATGTCGTACGAGCAGACGATATTGGTGATCCCGACTCTTGGTTCGTCGAAGGTGTCGACGCCGGCCTCCTTCATGGACTGGACAACAATATTGAGGCCCGCGTACAGATCCTCTTTTTTTCGGCTCCCGGTGAGGACGACTTTTCCCGAGGAAAAGATGAGCGAGGCCATTTTGGGCTTTTCAATCCGGTAGACCGCACCCGGGAAGCGCTTGGTATTCAGTTCACAGTTCGGGATCTTTTTGGAAACCTCACCAAGGTCGATGGAGTCAGCAATACCACCTGATGCAACGATATTTTCGATCTTAAGTGACTCGTACCTTGAATCATCCATTATTTATATGTGCATCTCGCCGCACTATAATACTAACTGGGAATCTTTATGATACGAAATATCCTCCCGCAATTTTCCAGATTTCCAGTGTTTTTCAGGATAATACGGACAGTATGTTCTGATCCCGGACGCAGGAGATGTCTCCGGGGCCCGGGGTTGAAGCGCCCGGCTTCAGGTGAATGACCCGGCGATCTGGCGGGAAGGGGCATATCTTTATTTCAAAGGAGTGCTAACTATTATAGGCGCAAGGGTGACCGTGCAGGGCCGAAGATGTTTATGTTCCTGATCTGAATTGCAGGGCTGCCCCCTCGGACGCACGACCATACGCGAGGATTGCCGGGCCAGAGTCTGGCGACGAAATTCGGTAATAAATCCAGAAAAATCGAAACAACCCATGCGAGGGTTGCCGAGCCAGGTCAAAGGCGTTAGGTTCAGGGCCTTGATATGGGTGTTGGCGATAGCCTGCGCTGTAAAATCAAATTTGCGAGGGTTTCCGAGCCAGGTCAAAGGAGCCAGGTTCAGGGCCTGGTCGTGCAGACGTTCGAGCGTTCGAATCGCTCCCCTCGCACTTCTTTTAGGGCTTCTAAAAACTCAGGAGAGCATCGGTTACGCCGGTGCCGTGCCGACAAGTAAAACGTATGTCACGCGGCCGAACTCCTGACAGGCGCATCTCGACACCGGCACGGTGGATTCAATCGCTTCCACGGCGGCCTTGAGGGCCTCGCGTGAGTCGTAAAACGACATTTGGTATGGTGCCATTATTGCACCACCGGGGCGCTGCTAATGAAGAGCCTTACCTCATGTGCGCCTTTCTCGCAGGTGCAAGGCACGGATACCGTGCGCTCGGCGGCCAGGGCGCCGACGGCGTCGGTGCTTGCCTGCCCGGGCAGCATCCGCGTACCGCCGAACACCTGACGGGTACGCAGGGCCTTAAGTGCGACGGGTGCAAGGGCCATCTCCCCGCCGTGGGGGCACTGAATATCCTTTACATACTCGCCGTCCACGAATGCGACGACGACGCCGGCGGTGGTAAGCCGGGCGAGCATATCACGCGCGCGGGCGGCGGCGGCTTCATGATCTTTGCGCTCGGCCTCAATGCGTGCGGCCTCCTTCGCCTCGGCCTCTGCGATCTTAATCCGGGCGTCTTCCTCAACCAACTCCTGAAAATTAACGCCGAGTTCATCGGCCATTAACTCAATTTTGCGGGCCGTGCTGAGAGTCCTTGTATCTTCGGTTATCATCATCTCAAATCACTCCACGAAGCGGTATCCCTGTGCGCTCATATCGGCGTCGAAGTCGTTTATCGCCTTCATCTTCGCCGCCATATCGACAACGAGCTTCTGCTCGGCGTCACGCACCGCGCCCACGGGCGGCGGCAGGCGTTCGCCTCTCAGTGAGGCATCAAGGCGCCGGCGTGCTTCGGCCTCGGCCTCGGCGGTGTTCATCGTCGGGGTGTAGGTGTGCGGCGTTGGTGCAGGTGCGGCGGCGCGGGCGCTGAGCACGTCGGCCATGTCGGAAAAAACCTTCTTAAATTCTGCGTTCTCTTCGGGTGTCATTTCGTCGTTTCTCAAAGGGCATACCATAGGGTTCTCAACCTCGCACGCATTACCGACACAAAAGGGCTCGATTATCGGCTTCCTGAATAAATCCATCAGTCTCATCATTCGTATTCCGCACAATTGGCGAGCCTGGAAAGAATCGCCTTTTCAATCCACCGCGAGCGCGGCATCTCGCCGCGTTCGTAGTCAATCCGATCCACGGTTGCGGGGGCCAAAGAGATGCACGTCGGCCGTCTCCATTCCTCGGACATAATATATTATATTAACCGCAGGCATAATAAGCGTTCGCACATATGCCCTATAGCACATATCCCTTTTTTATAGCGTCGGAAACTCGGCGGCGGGGCGGGACCGCTTCGTGCCTACTTTGCCAACCCGGGAACGCGGGCGGGGGTGGTGTCGGGTTTTCAAATACGCGTGTACTACACACCCGGGGTGTGTTTTCCAATCTTCGCATATCTTCCACAGGTGGGGGAAAGGGCGATTTTACAAGGCTTAAAATCTGGGATACACAAATACACAGAAATCATCTCTTAAAACGCACACCACCATAAGAGGGAAGAGAATTAATAATTGGAAAAAATGTGTATTTGTGTATTTCATATTATATCTCTATAAAGATTCTTCCGTTTCTTAAACGGGCAAAGAATCTTTGAGAGTGGGATACACACAGAGGGTGTGTATCCCGTGTGTATTTGTGTATCTCAGAGTGCGGCCTCCCCGACATACTGCCAGGAGGTAACGGGCTTCCCCCTCACTGTGGAAGGGATGCGGATAATGGCCCCCTCGAAGTCCGTCAACACCGCCTGGAACACCTCATTGCGCACCCGGCCGGGGTGGGCGTTTAGCCGCACCCGGTTAATCAAGATGCCTTCAGGAACCGCCTTGTAAAACCCGTCGGCGTCAACCTGGCGCTTCAGAAAATCATAAACCCGCACCGTGAGCGCTCGAAATTCGGTGTCGGCCATTTTCGCCCCGATGCGAACGGCAAACTTCCGGGCGTGATACCATTCCCAACATAGCGCCCACTCCGCCGCCGTTTCATCAATAACGGCGTCCCGGTAGTTCTCCCCCGCGATTGAGATAGCGACGATTAACGCCGTTCTCATCGCCTTTTCAGTAACCTTGCCGAAAAGGACATCAACCTGCTCGATTCGTGAAAATTCCGGGTCGTTTTCAACCTCGCGCTGGCGGTCCCTCGATTCGGTAAAAAGTTTTCTCGCACCCTCAGTTATCGGGATGATAATCTCTTTGCCCTCGGGGTCCGTCTTGGGCTTTTCCCACATGGGTAAGGGCGTTTCGATCTGCACCTGCTCCCCGCCCGAGGTCATGACGGCGGCGCCATTGTTCGCTTCGGTATGCCCCGAAACGTCACGAAGCCAAGCCCCCACCTGTGGAGGGTATTCCATCGGTGCAAAGTCATCGCGCCGGCCGCCGCCGTCACCCACAACCACCGTCCACCGCGGGACCGTGCCGCTTGAAATGAGGGGCGATTTCACTTCACGGAAAAGGTCATCCTCAGTGCAAGACATCGCGATATTTACCACCGGCCGGAAAACCGAGGTGTCGGCGTCGGCTTTCATCCCGGCCCGGCGCATGCCTTGAGCGCTGTATATCGGGCAGTTAAAGAGCCTTGGCGAGTCCCACAAATCGTTTATGCCATCAAAGAGGTCTTTGATGCTTTTGCCGCTGCCGTTCGATGCCTGCCCGATTAATCCGCCCACCTCGTTATGGCATACCATCGGCTTGGCGTTGAAGAGTAAGCGCGAACCGATAGCCTGCCGGGACTGCCACAACCCACGCTGATAGGTCGTTGTCATGTTTGCCGCCGCGAGTGCGTCGCCTATGGCTTCAACCGGGGCCTTTTTGCCGCGGCTTGATTTGTCGATAAGAAGGACGATGATCGAAGCCGGGTTCCCCCTGTCCGTCTTAAACCGCCGGGCCATTGCCGCACCGCCGACAAGAAGCGCTGATGCAATTGCAAACTGATTTTGCGCCTCGGGGTTTGTCGCATTGACATAATCGGCGTGTTGCTGAAGGATTCCCGGGATTGTCTCGATTAGGTGCGGGGCCGCCTCAATGTCAACCTTCGCCTTCACCCGAGGCGGCGGCGCTTCCTTCTCCGCCGCCGCTTCCGTCGCCGCTTCCTTCTCGTCGTCGCTCTCCAGGAACGCGGCCCCAACCTCCGCGCCGTGGGCGTAGTCCGGCGGGGTGTAAACGTTCATGGTGCCGGCTATCGCCTTCGAGATTGTCATGTTGCCGTAAGTGTCCTTACCACGCCTTTCATCCCACTTTGGGCGCATCAGCCCGGACTGCCTGAATACGCTATCCATCTGGAGGGCGTCGCGGCCCGTCCAATATGCGAGATGATTGCAGAGTGCGAGATCGGCGGCGCTATCATCCCCCCCGTAGGCGGACGTGTCGCCATAGAAGAGGTTTGCGCGATCTGAATCGAGGCATACGAGGCGCATTACCTCACTGTCGGGTATGCCCGCCTGCGTGCGTCTGTGGACCTCTGGCGGCGTTGCCCGCGGTGCGGCGTTGCTTGCCGGCGGGGCCGCGATAGCATCACAAACCGCCGCGATAGCGGCGGGCGGTACGTCCTTCACGTCCGAGGGTGTGCCGTCGAGGTGGTTTCCGGTGACGGTGAAGAACCGGCCGGTGTCGTAAATCTCGACATTGCCCTTCCTGCATTTTGAACCCGGGGGCTTTTCACCGTAACCGATCGCATGCACGCCGCGGCCGGACGGGCTGATTTCGGCGTATGTCCCCCAACTGTGGACGGTGTCAAGAACTCCATCATCAAACGTCCCGGTTGCGGCGTCGCGGCATTTGTCCAGGTCAAGCCCGAAAAACGATTTGCCGGTTTTATCGTCCTTGCCGAGAACAAACCCGACGCCGTCGAATTTGCCCGTTTTGAATGCCATTACCGCCGTTTCAAACGGCGCCTGCGCGCGAATTGACGTAACATTACACCGTATTCCATCCCCCGCGCCACAAGGGACTTTCGTGAGTTTGTCGCCGCGTAACTTAAACTTCCACACGCACCATCGCCGCGCGGCCTTCATCGCGGGCGGGACAGCGTCAAAATTAATGGATTGGGCCATTTTCACTCACCGTCCACGGTGGTGGAACGGCCCGCGTATCGCAGGTATTCCTTGACCAGACCGCCCTTAAGTGTCTGAATACGGAATACAAAGCCGGTGATTTCTTCCCAATCTCGAATGTAACAGCCTCCCGGCGTCCCTCTCACGAGCCGGAGGATTGCATCGGTTCGGTAGTCGTTCACGGGTCCACCTACGCGGTCAAAGACGTGCCAATTCCTGATCGCATTGAAAGAGGCATCTACAATCTGAAAGAAAATACGTGCAAACCGGGCGGCCGTTCCCGCCTCCGGGGGCTCACAGCAAATGCTTGTTACCTTTGCAAGATACTCCCCTGCGGGCGGGGTCGAGCGGCCGGTTACATTGTCGAGGATTGCGATTGCCTCCTTCACACCCTCTGGGGATGCCGTAACGCTATAGACGCGGCCGTCGCGCCGGATCTTCGTCGTGATCGTAACCGGCATTATACCACCGCCAGGAATGCGATAGATATAAATAGAGCGTTTGCGAATAGTATATAGAGCACAATAGTTTTTATCGCTCTATCAATATGTGTCTCTTCGTCCATTGCCGCCCTGGCCCGGCGGCCCTTCATCACTTCACTCATCCGCGTGCACCTCCTCTTTGCCGTCGATGATGCACCCGCCGTTCTCTGCCAGCACGGTTGCCGCCGCCTTATACAGTGGGTCCAGGTGCTCGAAGACTTCCCGTGGGATGTGGATTGCTTCAGTCATCGTGCACCTCGTCGCCTTTGTCGGTTATGGAAAAAAGCCGCCTCTTATATCCGCCTAAAACGTCCTCAGAGTCGAGAAAACCGATCTCCTCCAGAGTCTTGAGCCTATACCGGACGGTGTTACCGTTGCGGCGTGTGTGCTCGATTATGTCGGGAACCTCTGCCTTCCCCGACTGCTTAACAAATGCCAGAATCGCCGTATCGAGGGCGTCGGGCCGTGTGTGTCGTCTGTTTACCATTTCGGACATCTCCTTTTCAACAGAGCAACCGCACTCTTCCCCAACGCCGGCGGCCGTGTGCCGCCCGCGCCTCTGTTGATATAATATATTTGGATGTATTCGTATATAATAAAAATCGTATGGGCCTTAGAATGCCCATCAGAGCACGAATTGCCTATATATAATAAAATACGCGTATTCCGTCGTTTCTCAAAGCAATCTGAGAGGGGCATAATAGCGGTTGGTAGGTTGGCCTTACCATACCGGAAAAAAGGCGTTATTTATTGGGCGTCGTTCTTCTTCCACTCTTTGAGCAACTCGGCCACCTTCACCATTAGAGCGGGGTCGTCGGCCATGCTTACACGTATCGCGTCTTCGGCGGCGTCAACCTGACGGGCGATCGTCTCCGTGAGTGCGGCGGTGCAGGCAAAACAGAACCGCGCGCCGGGCGGGTTCATCTTCTTACACCGTGGGCATTTGATCGGGTCCATTGCCCCCGGGCCGGTGTCTTCTTCGTCGTCGAGCAGTCCGGCGTTGCGAAGGATCTTCTGCTCCACGTCACCGCCGGAGAGGTGCACGTACGTGTCAGGCATTGCCGACGACGTGCTCCAGCCCGCGACTATCCTTAGTTCCATTTCTGAGAGTCCTTGTTTCGTCAGGTCGGTAAGGCGGGCGTGCCGTATCGCGTGGGGGTTGCACGGGCGATATACGCCGGCCTGAGGGCCGAGGCGTAATAGAAGCGTGTTCACGGTGCGGCCTGCAAGCCGGCGGGGTTTCGTTTCGGTGAAAGAGCGTGACGTTACGAAGAGAGGCGCCCGGGGGTTCGTGCCGTCGGGGTGTTGTTCAAGCCAGGCGTGCAGGTCCGGCACGCTGGATACAAGCCGGAGTTTACGGCGGCCGGTTTTGCCGTCCACGATGACGGTAGCACCGTATTTATCGAAGGCAAGATCGCCCACGTCGATATTCAGAACTTCGGTTATCCGTGCGCCGGAGTCCCATAGAAGGGCAATAAGGGCGCGGTCGCGTTGCCGTTCGCAGACGCCGATCATCTTCTGCACGTCTTCGCGGGTAAGGAGTTGTTCAACCGGCAACTCACGCTTTTTGTGCGACTTCTTGATGTTTTTAAGAAGTTCTTTCGCCTTCTCCTCGCCCAAAAGCCATTTATAAAAGACTTTGAACTCAATAACGTCGCCGTCGATCGTGTGGATTGATAGCCTGTCCATCCGATCCAGAAAATAATCCTCTACCATCGTGGGCGTGACTTCGTCGGCCTTGACACCGGCCCACCGGAGGAAGGGGCCGAGGCGTGCCACTTTGTTAGTGATCGTTGCCGCCGTTGCCCGGGCAAGTTCACAGTGCCGGACGTATCGCGTTAAGATTTCGGTGTTCTCCGGCGGTGTCAGTTGGGGGATTTTCTCACGATCATAACGCACCTGCATATTAGATATTGGGGGTGAAACGTGATATACCTATCGCCATACTTACGTATTTGATTCAGGGCCTAATCGCGCAGGCGTTCGAGCGTTCGAATCGCTCCCCTCGCACTATTTATTCACCGCTTCAAGTTCAGGGTCTTCTGTCACAGTGGGCCGCCACGGACCTACTGGCGAGTCAGAAGAACAAAAGGTCGCCAACACGATCCAATTGAACGAGATCTCTCTTTCCTCCGCGTGAAGAGAGCGTAAGGAACAACACCATCCTTTTTATGATCCGCCCTCTGCCTTCCCGGCCCGATCGCAATCCCGGGGGTCCGGGGGCAGCGCCACCCGGCGTGTATGATTGAGGAAGGCACGTTGATCAGAAGGCCGCCCCACAGAAAAACGAAGAACGTTTCGTCCTTCTCTCGCGCCGGGGGGGAGACCCCCCGGATCCCCCCTGATGAAGAGAGGCGAGGGGCGGCGATGGCCTGTGTTCCTGTCCATTGCCTCGTCTTGAGGTGCGTGATCAG
>JASGMW010000027.1 GCA_030156225.1 Methanofollis sp. | reverse complement strand
GTGTCCCGCGGGAGGCCGGGCCAGTTCGTTCTGCATGCACGGCCTGACCACCCGTGCGCCCGGAGGCGATCGGGTTGTTGGATGTCATCAGGGATAGCCATTGCGGTCCGTTTACCTCTGGACATGAAGAAAAGAGGTGTTGAACATGAAACAAAACGCAAGTATCGGTTTTGTGCTGGCGGCACTGCTGCTTGCAGGCATCATCGGTCTGGCAGGTGCCGTGTCCGAAGATGCAGGCGAGATGGGGATTCTGTCCACCATATCTCTGGGGAATATGTACACAGACGGCGATGGCGATACGGCAAGCGTGTCCGTTGTGGGGCCCGTTACCGCTCCGGCCGGACTGAACACCTTCACGGCGACATACAGGAATGTCAATGACGTAGACAATGACGGACAGGGAGCAATCTACCGTCTGAAAGTCTACGACGCACAGGGCGCGGCGCACACGGCCGAAAAAAGGGTTGACTGGGCGACTACCGGTACGATCAGCGTGAGTTTCAATTCACAGGGCAGCGGCGATGCGCAGTATGAACTGTGGTGCGAGACACACGACCTGTTCGATACGGAAAAGGCGTCGGACACCGACCATGACAATCTCGACTACGTCTGAACGACAGTGCATCCCCTGAGGATGCACTTTTTTTCCAGGAAAGGAGTGATCTTTGCGTGAATAAGAAAATTATATGGTGCGGCATTGTCCTGATCCTCGTCCTTGCCGTTTCCCTGGCGTACGTGGTCTCGTGTGCTCGTGAAGACGTCATCGTGAGTACTACCGATTCAGGAGGCAGGGTCGTCTATCTGGACAACAACTCCCATGGCACCTTTACTCTCGGCAGTGCCTTTGCCGATTTCAGGGGAAATAGAGTATTTTCGAACACGATCTCGTCGATCGAGACCGGCTCGGGAAGCAGCACCTTCACCGCCATATGGAAACAGGAGGGGGAAAATGAACTCGGCGGCACAAAGAAGGCCGTCTTCACCCTGACGATCTGGGATCCTGTAGGTGTGCCGCACAGCACCACCAGGGAGTCCACGCGAGCATATTCAGGAACATTGAGCGTCCGCTGCTCCCCGCTTGAACCGGGAGAGGGCCGGTTTCTGCTCACGTCAACCATCTACGAGAGCAGGCTAAATTTCTCGAAGGTATTCTCCTGATGAACAGCATCTCCTTTCTGGAGGGAAGCATGAAGATGAGTAACCGGAATATTCCGTCCTGGCCCGCAGCCGTCGTTCTCCCGCTCGCGTACCTGCTGTACTGGCTTCTGCGGATGAGCGCTCTCTCCCTCGCCGCTGATCTTGTCCTCTGGGGCGGGGCGATCGCTGCGATCGTCCTCGCCGTTCTTGCTTTCCGGCAGGGACGGTCCGCACCGCGCATCGCCGCCTCGTTTATCGTTGGTCTCATTCTCTGCGGTGCGGTGCTGCTGGGTATCGGTCTCTCGGTCGCCTGGCCAGAATCCTATCCGGGCGTGATCTCCTACACGGTCTCGGTGACCGGCCTCGAATACTATCGGGGCGGCCTGATCACGACGATCCTCGTCCCGTTTCCGACAGACGGCGATACCCTGCTCATCCCCGAATCGTCCCTGACCGGCCGGACTTTCGGGGAGTGGAACACAACGATCGTGGAGACAAAAGACGGGAGAATGCTCGCGTTCCAGAGCAGACGCGACAATCTCACCGATATCGATGCCCGCTTCGACCGGTGGGAGTCGCAGGGCGAAGAGCGTTCGGGAGCAGAACGTCTCTCCCCGGTCCTGGAAGAAGGGGCATCCGGCTATACGACGGTGGTGTATATCGACGAAGGGCTGGTGCACGTCAGAGCGCGACCCATCACCTTCGACCTGGAACTGACAACGGGCGGCGGGCTTTCACACGGGATGGCGAAAAGGCAGTACGCCACGACGGCCAGCATAACAGTTCCGGCCGACACGATCGGGCGGATACCGGTGAACGCAAGCGTCGAGCGGCTCGCGTAGCGCGGGAACGAAAAGTGCTGCACCCTCTGGCACCGGCCGCGCATCCATTTTTTTCCCGGACCATCCACCGTCAAAACTGTTAATGGATCCAGAGGACAAGATCGTACCGGAATCTGGTGTCCAATGGAATCAAACAGGGATGAATGCGGGGATCCGGTCAGACAGGTCAGACTCTCGGCAGGCATGACGGCCAACGAACTGGTCGGGGCCATCGCCGGGGCCGGGGCGTACAACGGCGGGTCGCTCGCCCGCGCCGTCGACATCTACGAGGCGATGCTCCGCGACGAGAAAGCAACGAAGTTCTTCGGCCTGGCCGGCGCCATGGTCCCGGCCGGCATGGGCGGGATCGTCGGCGACCTCATCGAACAGGGCCACATCGACATCCTGGTCTCGACCGGCGCCAACCTGACCCACGACGTCATCGAGGCGATCGGCTGCCACCACTACCACGGCACCGCCGTCTGCGACGACATCGAACTGCGCCACGAGGAGATCAACCGGATCTACGACATCTTCCTCCCGGACGAGGCCTTCATCCACTTCGAGGAGTTCATGCAGGGCTGCCTCGCGAAGATCCCGGACGGCACCACCCTCTCCATCTCCGCCCTCCTCCGCCACATCGGCTCCCATCTGGAGACCGGCATCCTGGCGACGGCGGCGAAACACGACGTCCCGGTCTTCTGCCCGGCCGTCCAGGACTCGATGCTCGGATTGCAGTTCTGGTTCTACAACCAGACGCACCGCATCACCGTCGACGCCTTCGGCGACATGAAGACGATCATCGACCGGTGCTATGCGGCAGAGCACGCCGGGGCGTTCCTGATCGGCGGCGGCGTCCCGAAGAACTTCATCTTCCAGAGCAAGATGATCACGCCGGACGGCTTCACCTATGCCGTCCAGCTCACCGGCGACCGGCCCGACCTGGGCGGGCTCTCCGGCGCCACCCTTGCAGAGGCGCAGTCCTGGGGCAAGATCAACGAGGACGCCGCGGCGGTCACCGTATACGGCGACGCCACGATCAGCCTGCCGCTGATTGCGGCGGCGGTGCTGGAGAGGCTCGCCCATGACTGACCTCGTCCTCTCCCTCGACGTCGCCGGGCGCAGAGAAGCGCTTCAAATCGCCGGAGCCTGCGCTGCGGAGATCGACGCCATAAAAGTCGGCTACCCGCTGGTGCTCGGCGCCGGCCTCGGCATCGCCGGCGACCTCGCCGCACTCGGCCTCCCGCTCATCGCCGACTTCAAGGTCGCCGACATCCCGAACACGAACGCGCTCATCTGCGAGCAGGTCTTCGCGGCCGGGTTCTCCGCGGTGATCGCCCAGGGCTTTCCTGGCCCGGACTCGGTGGCGGCATGCGTGGACGCCGCCCATGCCCATGGCGGTGAATGCTACGTGGTCGCCGAGATGAGCCATCCCGGCGCTCTCGCCTTTTTCTCGGCAGGGGTCCCCGAACGTCTCTGCGAGATCGTCGTGCAGACCGGCGCCGACGGGATCATCGCCCCGGCGACGCGGCCCGGGAGGGTGCGGGCGCTGCGTGCCCTGATCGGCGGGAAAAAGATTCTTTCGCCCGGCATCGGCGCACAGGGCGGCGACCCGGCCGAGATCGCACCGCTGGTCGACGGCATGATCGTCGGGCGCTCCATCTACGCCGCCGCCGATCCCGCGGCGGCCGCACGGGCGTACGCACCATACCGTCGATGACGAGACGACCGTTCCGAGCCCGGCACAACGGGCGGTGACGAACCCTATGAGTCCTCCGAGACGGCTGGCAGGGGTCGAACCCTGCCTGCTCATCGCTATTCTTCGTACTCCACGACCTTTCCGTCCCTGATCGCCCCGATCCGGTCGGCCATAAACCCGACTATAGACGGATCATGGGAGATGAGAAGATACCCGATGCCCAGCTCCGCCTGGACGTCGCGGAGGAGGCGGAGCACCTGCGCCTGCACCGAGACGTCGAGGGCCGAAGTCGGTTCGTCGAGGAGGATGTATTCGGGTTCGAGAAGGAGGATGCGGGCGAGGGCCACTCGCTGGTTCTGCCCGCCGGAGAGCTGCGCGGGCGTCCGGACGAGCACGTCCGCAGTGAGCCCGACGCGGTCGAGGGCCGCGAGCGTCCCGGCCGTCCACCCGGATTTCGGGCGCCCGAGAAGCCGCAGCACGTCCTCCATCGACCGGCCGATCGTCTTCGCGGGGTTGAGGGCCGCGGTCGGATCCTGGAACATCACCTGAACGTTCCGCCTGAAGACAGCGCGTTCGGCCCGCCCCATCTCCGCAAGAGACCGCCCGCGGTACCTGACCTGGCCGGCGGCCGGGCGCTCCAGACCCGCGAGGACGCGGGCGAAGGTGCTCTTCCCTGACCCCGACGGCCCCATCAGCCCGAAGGTCTCCCCGGGCCTGAGTTCGAGGGACGCACCGTCGAGGACAGTCCGACCGTGCCGGGAAAAAATACCCGAACGGTAGACGACCGCAATCTGCTCGGCCCTCAGGGACATCGGCGGCACCTCACCAGCCTCCTGCCCGCGGCCGCGAGCGCCGGGCGTTCGGTCCTGCATCGATCGACGCAGAAAGAGCAGCGGGGATGGAACCGGCAGCCCGCGGGAGGGTCCACCGGCGACGGCGACGCACCAGGGATCGGGACGAAGCCGTTCTCAGGCAGGCTTGCGACGAGCCCCCGCGTATACGGGTGGGCCGGATCGCCGAGCACCTCCCGTGCAGGCCCGGTCTCGACGATCTCGCCCGCGTACATCACCGCCACCCGGTCCGCGAGGGCGAGGGCCACCGGAATGTCGTGGGTGATGAGAAGCAGCGCCGTCCCCCTCTCCGCAACCAGGCGGCCCAGTTCCCCGGCCACGTCGGCCACCCGGTCGCGGTCCAGCCCCTTCGTCGGCTCGTCGGCGATGAGCAGAGGCGGGTCCAGGATGGTCGAGGCCGCCGTCACCACCCGCTGGTTCATCCCGCCTGAACACTGCGACGGGTACAGCCGCATCAGTCCGGGGGCGTCGGCGAACCCGAGGGCCGCGAGCGCCCGGCACGCCGCCGCAAAGGCCTGCTCTTTCTTCTCGCCGCGATGGACGCGGAGCGGCTCGGCGACCTGACGGCCGACGGTGTGGAGAGGGTTGAGGGCGAGGGACGGGTTCTGGAAGACGACGCCGATCCCGGCCCCGCGCACCGCCTCCATCTCCCTCTCCGCGAGGGCGAGGAGGTCTCTCCCCTGGAAGAGCACCGCGCCCGAGACCGCGGCTCCGGGCGGGAGGAGACCGGCCACCGCGTGGGCGACCACCGACTTTCCGCACCCGCTCTCCCCGACGAGGGCGGCGACCTCCCCCTCAGCAAGAGAGAACGAGACGTCCTCGACCGCACGGACGGCCTGCTCACCCCTGAAGGTGACCGAAAGGCTGCGGATATCGAGAAGAGGACTCATTCGATCCTCGCCTCCGCGTCGTCGCCGCCGAACGAGAACCCGATCGCCGCGACCGCGACGATGCAGAGGGTGATGCAGAGGCCCGGCGGCAGGTACCACCACCACATCTCCCTGATGAACCCGCCCTTCGAAAAGGCGAACGAGATCATCATCCCCCAGCTCTTCATCGTGGGATCGGAGAGACCGAGAAACGAGAGAGAGGCCTCCGAGATCATCGCCGCCGCGGTGGCGAGCATGAACTTCGGGACGAGAACCTGGAAGATGTTCGGGAGGATCTCCGAGCCCATGATCCAGGCCGGGGAGAAGCCCATGCACCGGGCGCTCATGACAAAGCCGGTCTCCCTGACCTGGAGCGTCTTCGAGCGCACGATCCGCGCGATCGACTCCCAGCCGAGGAAGCCGAGGACGAGGACCAGAAGACCGAACCCAGGCCGCAGAAAGGCAGCGAGGACGATGATCAGCGGGATCTTCGGAATGATCAGGACGACGTCGGTCGCCCCCATCAGCAGCTCGTCGATCGCCCCGCGGCAGTAACCCGCAACGAGGCCGATCGCAAGCCCGATCGCCGTGGCGACGGCGGCGGCCGCAAACCCGATGAGAAGGGAGATCCGTGCGCTGTAGATCAGTTCGGTCAGGATATCGTCGCCGATGTCGTCGGTGCCCAGCAGGTGATCGGCCGACGGATCCTGGTAGGGTGCGGAGCGTTCCTTCGGGCCGTACGGCGCGATCCATTGCGGGACCAGCGCCATGACCACGAAGACGGCGAGCAGCCCGACGCCCCAGCGGTTCAGATCGGTCACTGCCCCTGCCTCCTGATGCGGGGATCGACGAGGAGATAGACGAGGTCGGCCGCCAGGTTCGCGCAGACGACCATGACCGCGATCACGAGAAACGCACCCTGGAGCAGGGGGTAGTCCCGCCCCAGGACGGCGTCGTAGATGAGGGTGCCCATGCCGTTGAGCGAAAAGACAATCTCGACGAAGAGCGCTCCCGAAAAGATGAAGCCGAAGTCGAGGGCGATCAGGGTGACGATCGGGAGCGAGGCGTTCTTCAGGACGTGCCCGAAGAGAACGGCCCGGTCGGAAAGACCCCTGGCCCTGGCATAGAGGGCGTAGAGGCTCCCCTTCTCCTGGACGACGCTGCCCCGCATGATCAGGGTGTTTCTGGCCGCCGCAAAGAGGGTGAGAACGAGCACCGGCAGGAAGAGGTGATGGACGACGCTCCCGAAGGTCGCCTCGTCGTAGAGCCCCTTGAACGGGAAGAGCCCGAGCCTGAAGGAGAAGAATGAGAGAAAGAGAAGGGCCAGGAAATAGGGCGGGGTGCAGGAGACGGCGAGAGCCGCAAGGGTCACGGCCCGGCTCCTCTTCGTTTCAGGCCGCCACCCGGCGACCGTCCCGGCGAGGATGCCGATCGCGGCCCCGACGACGATGGCGATGCCGGTGAACAGGAGGGTCCAGCCCATCCTGGCGACGAGCAGATCGAAGACCGGGGCGCTGAGGTGGTACGAGTAGCCGAGATCGAGGTGGAGCAGGGACCAGAGGTACGAGGCGAACTGTTCGGTCACCGGCCGGTCAAGACCGATCTCGGCCCGGATCGCGTCGAGCGTCGCCGGCGAGACCGAGACGTCCTCGCCGATGATGTTCATCACCGGGTCGCCGGGCATCGCCCGCGGGAGGGCGAAGGTGAGGACGACGACGACGAGCAGGGAGACGGCGTACCTGATCCCCTTCGCAAGCAGACCGGTCACCGCCGCTCACTCCCGGCCGGTCCGCACCGAGACGAGGGCATCGGTCGTCGTGCACCGCACCGCCTCGCCGGAAGGGGAGGACTCGATCCGGCCCGAGGCCGAGAGAAACGCCCTGATCTCGCCGGCATCGCGCCGGCCGTCCCGATATCGTTCAAGGACCGCGTCGACGGGGAGCAGGTAGCCGCGCCTGAAGAACGCGACGTCAGGCTCATATCCCATCGCCCCGAGCATCCGCTCGATGTACAGGTAATCGATCGGCCTGTGCTCTCCCCTGACGAAGGCGTTCAGGGGGTCCGGGTCGCCGGCCCGGTAGACGAGAAAGACGCCTTTTTTTGCGCACCTGATCATCGCCGCAAGAAAACCGCGGAGATCAGGATCGATCATGCTGTAGGCGGCGACGGCGTAGTCCGCCGGCCCGACAGCCGACGCGGCCGCTTCGCCCCAGACGGCCTCGACGTACCTGAGGTTTGCGATCCCGGCCGACGCCGCCTTCTGCCGCAGGACCCCCAGATGATAGGAGGACGGGTCGAGGGCGACGACCGACGCCGCCGTCCGCGCGAGCGGGAGAGTGAACGCCCCGGTTCCGGCTCCGATGTCCAGGACGGTCGAGCCCGGCGGGACGAGCGCACAGAGCCGCCCGGCGACGGCCCCCGGATACCCGCACCGCGCCATCAGGGCGTCGTAGTCAGGAAAGGACCTCCAGAACTCGTCGTGGCTGCACCCGTCGCGCTGAAGGACGCGGAAATAGGTGGATGCCCCGAGGGCCTCCGCCCATTCCCGGGCGATCGCCTCAGCCAGATGCTGCCCTGACATTGAGGAAAGTCTCGATATCATAGATCCCGAAGAGCGGTTCGTAGTACCAGCCGGTATAGGCGCGGTTGTACGGGATCACGTCTTTTTTCCAGTAGAGCGCGATCGCCGGGAGGTTATCGTCGAAATACGCCTGCATCTCCCCGGCGTACCGCTCCAGCTGCGCCTGATCGCTCGTGGCCAGAATGTTGTCGCAGAGGGCGAGATAGACCGGGTCGTCCAGGTTGTGCAACACACCCTTGCCGGTTCTCCTGGAATCGAAGTAGCCGGTGCCCCAGCCGGCGTGCATCAGCATCCCCCACGGGGTGGTGCCGGTCACGGTCAGGTCGTAGTCGTACTCGTCCTTCAGGCTGAACCAGGTGGTGGAATCGACCTGATGGACCGTCGCCCCGATGCCGACGTCTTCGAGGTACTCCTCGATCAGCTGGCCGTCGCGCTCGAAGCCCGTCCGCACCAGGAGGTCCAGGTCCAGGTCGGTGCCGTTGCACTCGACGATCCCGTTCCCGTCGGTGTCCAGGTAGCCTGCGTCGTGCAGGATCTGCCGGGCCGCTACAGGGTCGTAGGCGAGCGCCGGCGTGTCGGCGAAGTAGTCCATGCCCGGCGGCACGAAGCCGCGGTTCGGCACCGTGCCGTAGCCGAGCGTGTCGACGGCGACGAGTTCGTCGTAGTTGATCGCATCCGCAAGCGCCTCCCTGAACGAGAGGTCGTTCATGGGCGCGCGTTTGAGGTTCGGCGCGAGGAAGGTCAGGCCGATGCTCGTCTTCTCAAGGGTGTTGAACTCCCCGGTGTCTTTCAGCCGCTGGACGCCGGCATAGGGATAGGAGTTCGCATACCGGTAGTAGGTGTCGACGTCACCGGCTTCGAGCGCCAGGGCGGCCGCGTCGTCGTTTGCGAACCAGTGGACCTCGACCGTGCCGAAGGCCGGTTGTTTGCCCTGCCAGTGGTGGTTCTTCCTGAAGGTCATCTTCGCCGCGTTCAGGTCGATCTCCTCCAGATAATACGGCCCGTCCCCGACGAAGGGGCCGGCTTCGGTGTACTCGTTCGGGTCGGAGATGTGCTCCCAGATGTGTTTCGGGAGGATGTTGTAGGTCGCGAACTCCAGGTTGATTGTCGTATAGGGTTTGTTGAAGGTGAAGGTGACGGCGTTCTCCTCATCAGAGACCGTCGTGCCGACGAGCGTCTCCTTGATCCAGCCCGCATCGGGCTCGTGCTCGCCGAGATACTCGAACGAGAACGCCACGTCTTCTGGCGTGACCCGTCTGCCGTCGCTCCAGAAGAGGTCGTCTTTCAGGTAGAACGTCCACTGCGTGTTGTCGGACGAGACCTCGTAGCGATCGGCGGTCAGGCCGACGAGATGCCCGTTCGCGTCCATCCGCATCATGGGCAGGTTCGAGAGGTGCGTGAAGATGCCGACGTAGTAGTCGTCGTAGAAGTTCGTCGCCTTTACCACATTCGGCGTTGCGATGCGGAGCGCCTCCGTGTTCTCAGGCGGTTCGGGGAGGCCGAGGAAACGGCACGCGGCCGTCCTGATCTCGATCGGCGCCAGGTGGACGACGTTTTCTCCGCAGTAGGTCGCCTCCATGTACGGGAGGATCGCGGCGGAGAGTTCGGCCCTCGTCATGGTCTCCCCGTCCCCTGCGGCGCACGCCGCCGGGACGAGAGAGGCGGCGAGGATCAGCACGGCCAGACAGGAGAGGAATGCAGGAATTGTCTTCATTTTTCATCACCATCCTTTTTTCTGGCATGTGCGTACCACGCACCGATCCCGGCGATCGCGATCAGGACGACGATCGCACCGAGGATCGGGAGCGCGTCCCCGCCGTCGGAAGAACCGGTCTCCTTCTCCGCCGCCGCAGCGACCTGCGGGGCCGCGATGGTGACCGGAGTGCTGGTCGTCGTCGCGGTCGGACCTGCGGCCATCTCCTCGCCGACGATCGCAAAGACCGAGAAGCCCGGAACGTCGGCTTCGAAGGTGAGCGATCCGGCGTCCGACCCGACCGGGGCCGTCGGCAGAAGGCCCCAGCCGTCATGGTAGCGGGCGAGAGCGATGCTTCCCGCCGAGATGTTTTGCGCGGCGATCCAGGTGCGGTTCACCTGGAAGGCGATCGTCGCCCCGGTGAGATCGGCATCGGCGACGCCGGTGAGGTTGAGGTCGAGGTACCGGTACACCATGCCCGGGGCGGCCGGGAGCGAGCCCGGTCCGTCGAGGGCCGCAACCGAGATGTTCGCACCTTCGACGCTCGCGTTGGCCGCAATGGCGATCGCGGTCACGTCCTCTCTCTCGAAGGAGAAGGTGCGGTTCGTCCGGGCCGCTGTGGTCCCGTTCGCCGCAGACGCGGCGGCGGTCGTCGTCACCGCACTGCCCCCGCCGCCGCCACCGCCGCCGTCACTGCTGGAGACACCGACCGACGTCGCCGGGATCGTTCCGTTCGTCCCGTCGGCGACGTTGTCCCAGACCCCGGCGAAGGTGCCGCTGCCGTGTGCCGGGGCCCTGACGCGATAGGCGATCGCGGTCTCGCCGATCACCGAGAAGATCACGTGCTGCCCCGAGACCAGGGTTTCGTCGGCAGGATGGGTCGTGCTCACATACGTGAAGCCCTCGGGGATCGTCTCGACGATCCCGCCGGCGTCCAGGTCGGCGATCGAGAGGCTCACCTCGAACTCGCCCCCGGAAAAGACCGAGAGAGGAGCGGTTCTGGCGATATCGACGCCGGCTGCCGCCGCAGGCGCCGTTGCGGCCGCAAAAAGGAGAACGGCCAGGACAGGTATAACGAAATACATTTTTCTGGAATTCATAGTAACACCACAGGTGATAACAATAGTACCAGGTGAGATCGTTATTTATTTCTTGTCAAATTAATGCGAAACATCCTGAGAAAAATACAACTCCGGATTTGCAAGCCGCATTTTCCGGCCGGGCCGGATAAAATCCGGAGTTTTCGACGATCTCGCAGGGCAGGGCGGCGTGGGGGGACGCATCCCACAGGACACGACGAACGCGGGGGCCAGAAGAGTGCTGCCGCCGCAGACAACGACAAAGAAAAAAAGAATTCAGGAAAGATTCCAGATCGGGGTCCCGATGCCCTTGATGGAAAGTTTCAGGTAGGTTTCCGCAGGATCGACGGATTCGGGAACCTCGAAGACCAGATACCCGGAAGAGTAATCCTTCCTGTCGATCGTCCCGGATGCATAGACCGAACCGATTCCTTTCAGATAGCCGGACGGCTGGGAAGGTTTGTACTCGGCACCTTCGGCGATCAGGGTGTAATCTGCCGGAGACGGCGTCTTGTACTTCGAACTTCCCCCGCCGTAATAGCCGATATGGGTGACCTCCATGAGTACGAAGAGGTACTGCTTCCCGTACGGGGCCCGGGTGATCTTCACCTCATCGTCGGTACTCGTCTCGAAACTCTTCCGTACGACGTACGACCTGACCCCTACTGAGATCTTGTTCACCTCCTTTGAATCGAGGAATTTGTATGGCTCCCCCATATCCAGGGCGTCGGGGTAAAGGTCGGTGCTCTGCAGGGTGAGGGTCGTATCCTCGATCTTCCTGAGGTTCAGCCCGTCGAGAGCGGCATTGAGCGAGTCCTGCGCCTCCGAGAGGTACGTATTGCCGAGGTCGATGTGATCGGCGTCGGTGAAGGCGGCGCCGTACCAGATCGCCGAACCTGCCTCCTCGTAATACTCGAAAGCCTCGATAAACTGTTCTCTCGCGGGATCGAGAGCGTCGGGCACGGAGTACGTCTCGAACTCTCCGGCATACGCGCGCGCGCTGCCCGTCAGGTCCACGGCGAGCGTCGCGACGGTGCCGTAATCCTGGTTGCTCGCCTGGATGGACATCTCGCTCACCGTCGATGCGATGCTCTCCGTCGCCTCTGTTGCGGCGCTTTTAAGCGTGTCGTAGTCGCAGGGGATCTGCTCTCCTGCATCGGCTTCCTGCAGGGGCTCCATCGCCGTCTCAGGATCTTCGTACGGGACGCCGTTGCCCCGGACGACGGCATCGGACCAGTCGGACCAGCGAATATAGGACGAACCGTCCCATTCATTCCCGAACCGCGACGCATCTTTTGCAGTGAGCATGAATTTCGAAGAATAATCGGCATTGCTTTGATCCCTGAAAAATACCGCTACGAATGCAGTTTTTCCCTTGAAATCACCGGAAAAGAACGCTTCGGCGATCCGGGTGGCGTCGACCTCATGGCCCCAGAGCGATTCGGCGAGGACGTCGCCTGAGGTGTTCGTAACGATATCGACCTTCACCGCCTGACCGCAGCCCAGATATGCCGGGTCGGCGAGGTCAGCGTCCGTGATCACCTCGAAGGTCGAGACGGCGATCTCGGGCGCTCCTGCAGCCGCGCCCGTAAACCGGTCCTTCATCGTATCGACCAGATATTCGGCCATGGCGGCATAATCGTCCGGGTCGGGGGGTGCCGGCGTTGCCGTTGCCACAGGCGTCTCTGCGGCCTCGCTCCCGAAGAGAGAGGCGTTACCGTTCACCGTGCCGTTTCCGATCGCGAGCGGCGGGAGCTGCATCCCGGCAGAATCGGACCAGCCCGCAGCCGCACACGGCGCGGCACAGAGCAGAGTCAGCACCAGCGCGAGGGCTGGAATATGCAGACATGAAGTAAGATACTGCATCGAACAGATCTGTGCGGATGTGACAGAAATAAGTTCCCCTTCAACGAGATCAGGCGCAGGGAAAAAAAGTGGTTACAGATACGTTCCCACAATTCCACGACGGAACGTCCGTATGGGCCGGCCCATACGAATGGGTTTGCCAAACAAAATTTATAATTTGAACGGGTACGTCTTACACATGCAGTGGAGCGACGAGCAACTGGCCCTGGCCCGGAAATACCGAAAGATCGAGGACGTACCTGAAGACGAGCGGCGCTACAAATGCCACACCTGCAGCCACGTGGTGGAGACGAAACCCTGTCCGGTCTGCGGAGAGACCGAACTCGAGATCATGTGCCCGCTCGACCACACGCACTGCTCCCACGAGATCGTCTCCGGCATCGAGTACTGTCCGCTCTGCGGCGAACCGGTCTGCCCGGAGTGCGGGTCGCACGACGTCTCCCAGATCAGCCGGGTCACCGGGTATCTTCAGGACGTCTCCGGCTGGAACGCTGGAAAACAGCAGGAACTCAAAGACCGGGTCAGGTATACCGTCGCATGAGGTATTATTTCACCCGGGACACCCTGTTTGTCCGCGGAGCGTTCAGAGCGGCAAGCACCGGCGTCAACGGCGGGAGCCGCCCCGTATCCACCATTTTCAACCATACCGTACCGGAAAATTTCGATCACGCCGAGCCCGACCGGTACCTCTGGCGGATCGCCGCGACCGCGGGGCTCGGGGAAGATTTCTTCGGCCTGCTGACGGCGGTGCCGATGCGCCACCTCTGCATCCTCCAGTACGATTTCATCACGGTCTTCGTCACCGCAGGCGTCACCAACCCGAACCCCGACCCCGCGGCCCCCCATACGATCAATATCGTCGTCGCCTCGCAGGAGGGGCTTTCTGACGGGGCGCTTCTGGAGACGATCGCCACGGCGACCGGGGCGAAGGCCCACGCCCTCGGCCTGATGGGATACCCCTTCACCGGGACGACGACCGACGCCGTCGCCGCGGCCTGTGAGGGAGAGGTGCGCCACGTCTATGCCGGCACCGCCACCGAGGCCGGGCGGCGGATCTACGCCGCCGTCCTCCAGGGGGTGCGGGAGGCGCTCGACCGGCAGGAGGGGCGGACGGTACGTGAACGGCCGTCGTTTTTCATCTTCAGCCGGTACGGCGGCGACCACTGGGTGGAATGGCGACCCGAAGGATGTCCGTATTATCCCTGCCACTTCGAGGGGCAGGCATGCGATTTCTGTTACTGCCCGTATTACCCCTGCCGCGACGGCGACCTCGGCGAGTGGGTGGAGAGTCTGTCGGGCGGCCGGGTCTGGAGCTGCAGCGCCTGCACCCTCCTGCACGAGCCGGACGTCGCCGTCTACTTCAAAAAGAATCCTGAAGCGTCGCTCCAGGAACTGAAAAAATACCGGGCCTCCATGGAGGGAGACCCACAATAAACCGCTTTATTCTTCCGCGATCTCGAGCGCGGACATGAGTTCCCCCAGAGGGATGCCATGAGCCGCTGCCGCCTGGCGGATGCTTTCGCCGCGGCCGATCGCACAGCCGAGGCACCCCATCCCGAAACGCATCAGAACGTCTGCGGAATCCGGTTTTTCCTGAAGGAGTTCCAGGATCGTACTGTCAGCACTAACTGCCATGGTCAGCTCATTGGTACGCGAAGTATTTAAGGGTTCAAGTGGGGGGACACTTGCGCACCGCCCGCCCAATCACTATATATCACCAGGCGCTGACGCTCATCTGGAGATGGAAATGGATCTATCCGAAGTAGCAGAAAGAATCTCCCGAAAATTTTCGTCCATGAACGTGGAAATCGACGCCGCCCTTGCGGAAAAGCGGCTCCGCACCCTGGTCGAGGAGTTCGGGGTAAACCTCCCGGAGGCCGAGAAAACGGTCGTCGAAAACCTGGCGAAGGAGCATAATCTCGCCGCGGTCCCGTCGCAGTCGTCTGACCTCCGCGAGATCGGCACGCTCCTGCCCGGAGAATGGGCAACGATCGAGGGAAAGGTCGTCGGCCTTTCGCGCCCGGTGTCGGCCGCCATCAGTCAGAGCGGCATCATCGCCGATGAAAGCGGCGCCATCCAGTTCACGGCGTGGGCCCGGGCGAATGCCCCCCGGCTCGCGGAGGGAGAGAGTTACCGACTGGAGTCGGTGGTCGTCGACGAGTACCGGGGCGTTCCGAAGCTGAACTTCCACGCGGGCACGACGATCACCAAGATCGAGAAAGATATCCTGTACCTGCCCCAGACGACGAAGGTTGCAGACCTCCGTCCGGGCGTCGCAAGCGTGCGGGTGAAGATGGTCCAGGAATGGGAGGCCAGACACGACCGAATCCTCCAGACCGGGATCGCGGGGGACGAGTCAGGCACCGTGAGGTTCACGATCTGGAAAGAAGAGGGCGTCGAGCGGCTCGAACCGGAGACGGTCTACAATATCTTCTACGCCACAGTCGACGAGTACCAGGGGCGCCTCTCCATCACGCTGAACGGGGCGAAGTGTTTCCCTGACGAGGAGGGCGAGATCACCGTCGGGACCGGGGCGATGACGGCGACAGGCGTGATCGTGAACGTCGGGACCGGGTCAGGGCTCGTGAAGCGCTGTCCGGTGGAGGGGTGCAACCGCGTCCTCTCGAAGCGGAACTACTGCCCGGTCCACGAGGTCCAGAACGACTTCAAATACGACCTGCGGATCAAGGCGGTGCTCGACGACGGCGTGAAGGCGCACAACATCCTCATGCAGAAAGATGTCGTCGAGGCGACGACCGGCCTCACCCTCGACGAAGCGGTGAAGATGGTGCAGGAGAGCCCGCTCGGGCTGGACGATATCGTCTATCGCCTGCGCGACGCCATCATGGGCAGATATTACACCTGCAGGGGAAACGATCTCGGCGACACCCTGCTGATAAAGGAGTGCACCCCCCTCGGGTTCGACCCGGACAGGCATACCGCCCTTCTCAACCGTCTCGGAGGCGAGATCGATGCCAGTTGAGACGCGTATTATGCCGCGCTACGAGCGCGAACCGGCACGCAGGGTCTTTGCCGCGGAGCTGCGGGAGGCCTCGCACCACTTCAAGGACGGCGAGGACGAGAAGAGCCCGACGTACGTCCTTCTCCCGACGGGCGAACGGTGCAACAGGGTGCTGTTCATCGGCTCCATGACCCACAAGGAGAAACGAGGCGAGCAGAACATCTTCTATTCGGTCCGCGTCGCCGATCCGACCGGCACCTTCTTTGTCAACGCCAGTCAGTACCAGCAGGAAGCGATGACGCAGGTCTCGAAGATCGAGCCCCCGGCGTTTGTGGCGGTGGTCGGCAAACCGAACGTTTACGAGGCGCCGGACGGCCGGGTCTTCGTCTCGGTGCGGGCCGAGTCGGTGACGGTCGTCGACAGGGAGATGCGCAACTGCTGGGTGCTGGACGCAGCCGAGCAGACCCTCAGGCGTATCGAGGCGTACGGCCGGACGCCCGACTCTACACGCGCACAGGAACGCTACAACGTCGATATGGCCGTCTACAAACGGATGGCCTACGACGCGCTCACCCAGATCGCGATCTGAACACTCTTTTTTTCAGGTCTCCGGCTGAGTGTCGAAAAAGGGGTTTCGCGGGTACATGCCGCGGCCCCCGGGAAAACAGGAGATCACTCGCTTTCAGCCGGTTCTGCGGGCTGACGCTTTCCTTTCCACTCGCCCTTGAGCTCGGGATGATCGGTAAGGATCTTCGAGACCGTGCTCCGGCTCACGTTGAACATCCGGCAGATCTGGGAGATGCTCGTCCCCGAACGCCTGACCGTGATCAGGGCCTCGATCTGACCTTCGTTCAGCGCCCTGGGCCTGCCGATCGCACCCCGCGGCTGGGCCTCCTGCCGAGGACGGGGCGGCTGAACCTTCTTCACCCCATCCATAGAGGTTCCCATATATGCGATGAAATCGCCGATCGCTCCAACGCGGGCGGCAGGGTCGTCAGGATACCCGATAAAATCACCTTTCGCGAAAAAAGGAATGAGGCCGTCGTCAACCAGAAGTTTCAACTCTTCCATGGTGGCGTCGGGACTTCTGGACAGGGCGGACAGGCTGAGAAACAGGACGAACTGTATCCCGTTTTCCCGGCAGTAATCGAGCATCAGGTTATAACCGTCGCGTTTTCTCAAAGGGGTGCTGCTGATCCGGTGATCGTTGAAGAACTGATTGATGTTAAACCGATATTTACAAAATTCTTCAAGAACCTCTTTTTGATGCTCAATATCGCCTCTTTTCCGCGTGACAAGGTAGGCTGCGGCATCTTTTTTCATACGAATTATTGAAATTCATTATCATTTATGTTTTATGATTCAAGAGAGAGACCGCACAACAGTCGGAACCGATGAATGGTATGGTGAAAACAGGAGCATCGCCCATCAGGGACATGAAAAAAAGATATCACCGGGAGCCGGGATTCAGGCCTTCGCCTGGTCCCACCGATCGAGAACCTCTTTTCCTTCGATAAACACAAGCCCGTTTTTCCGTGCATAGGCCTGTGCATCCTCTTTCGAGAGAGCCAGACCGTTTTCGTTATCGAGCATTTCACAGACGACGACCGCCGGCGTGGTCCCGGCCATGTCGGCAAGCGCGATTGAGAGTTCGGTCTGACCGCGCCTGATGTCGAGCAGCCCATCGGCCGCCCTGAGCAGGGCGACATGGCCCGGGGTCCTGAACTCGGCGGCGAAATCGTTCCCGCCGCCGTTGAGCGATTTTTTCACCTGGTCGGCGATGGCGTTGATGGTCGTCGCCCGGTCCCGGTCCGGGATGCCGGTGAAGGTGCTCCGGTGGTTCACCCAGATCGAGAAGGATGAATGGTTTTTCCGGTCGTACGGAATGTCGCCGGTCTGTTCGGCGACTTTCATGCTCTTCAGGAGGTCCGAGGCGAAGGGAAGACCGAGCCGCCGTGCGGCCTCCGGGTGGACGGCCGTGCAGATGAGGCCGCCCCCGTCGCGGCGCATGGTCATCACGTCGTGCGGCGTGACCGCATCGGCGCGGATGATCAGATCGGTCTCGCGTTCCCGGTCGTCGAAGTCATAGAGCAGGACAAATTTGCCCGCCTCCAGGGCGGCACATGCGTCTTCAATCATGAGTAACCTCCACCTGTACGATATCGTTGTCATGCAGCCCGAACGTCTCGCGCAGCGGGGCCGGCGAGATGATCTCGATGACCTCTTCGGGATAGTGGCTCCGTCCCGGCTCGATGATCGCACCCGGGCAGTCTCCGATCCGGCACGGAAGACAACGGGCGCTGCCGAACGATCGTCCGTCGGCCTCGAAGCCCGCGATCCCGATCCAGATCAGCCCTTCCAGGCGACGCTTCACCCTGACGCTTTCCGGGTCGAGGCGGATGTTGAGTGTGCCCGGGTAGGCGTAAAAGCCAAGTTTTTCGAGGAATTGCTCGCGATATTGGGGGTGGTCGATATAGTACCGCCCCTCGCCGAGGCCGCTGATCACCGCCCCTTTGAGGATGTAATACCCGCTTTCCGGCGAAAATATCCGCGTATACGCCGAGAACTCGCGCCGCAACTCCTCCTCTCCGACAGCGGCGACGGCGACGTACTGGCCGTCCGGCCTGACGGTGCGCGTGATCAGGCCGGCCGCTTCGAGCGCCTTGAGGCGGCGGGAAGCCGTCTGCGGGCTGATGTTCAGGGCGTTCGCCAGAGACTGGGAGGACATCCAGGCCGAACTTCGCAGGCCGCCCATGAGCGCAACGACTTTCAGGCACTGGAGGTCTTCTGCATCCATCATACATACCATAATTGGGATGCATCCTATATACGGGTTGTGACCCAGGACTTCGTAGATTGTCGATGAGGTATTCGTTAATTATTTAATGTGCACGGTCAACCTGTACACCTATGAACTCCGAACTGCGTACACAGCTTGCCGAGAAGATGGCAGGGGAAATTACGCTCTCGGACTCGCCTGGAAAAGCGCTGAAAAAATGGCGGATGAATTTCGGCATTCCACAAGGGACGCTCTCGGAGAAGCTCGGCGTCTACCCCTCGGTGATCTCGGACTATGAGGGCGGGCGGCGCAAAAGCCCGGGAACGGCCGTCGTCGGAAAGATCGTCGATGCCATTCTCTCGATCGACGAGGAGAACGGCGGCAAATACATCCAGCGATTTTCCAGGATACTGTACAACCAGTTCGACGACGACGACGTCATCTATGACATGCACGATTATGCGGGTCCGGTCCTCCTCCCGGCGTTCGCCGAAGCGGTGGACGCACGGCCCCTCTGCGGGTCGCTCGACCTCTCGATCTTCGGCTACACCGTGGTGAACAGCCTCAATGCGATCCTGCAGCTCTCTGCAAACGAGTTCAACCGCATCTACGGCTGGAGCACCGAGCGGGCGCTCATCTTCACCAACGTCTCGACCGGCAAGTCCCCTCTCGTCGCCATCCGCGTGACGCCGTTCAAGCCTCGTTGCGTGATCCTCCAGGGGCTGGACGCCGAGAACGTCCACCCGCTGGTCAAATGTCTGGCCGAGAAAGACCGGATCACGGTCCTCTGCACATCCATGAACGTCGAATCGATCGTGAGCACTTTGAGGGAGAAAGAATGGTAGGCATCATAACGTACGGGACGTATATCCCCAGATACCGGATAAAACTGGAGGAGATCGCCAAAGTCTGGGGCGACAACGCCGCAGACATCATCGGCGGCCTCGGCGTGAAGGAGAAGTCCCTTCCCGACATGGACGAGGATTCGGCCACGATCGCCGTCGAAGCGGCACGCAACGCACTCCTCAGGCGGGATATCGACCGCAACGCCATCGGCGCGATCTACGTGGGCTCGGAGTCCCACCCCTACGCCGTCAAACCGACGGCGGCGACGGTCGGCGCAGCCATCATGGCCACCCCCGTGATGACCGCGGCAGACTACGAGTTCGCCTGCAAGGCCGGCACGGCGGCGATGCAGACCTGCATGGGCCTCGTCGGAAGCGGCATGGTGAAATGCGGCGTCGCGATCGGCACCGACGTGGCGCAGGGAGCGCCCGGCGACGCCCTGGAGTACACGGCGGCCGCCGGCGGGTGCGCGATGTTCATCGGCGACGACAATCCGATCGCCGATATCAACCACACCTGCTCGTTCACGACCGACACGCCGGATTTCTGGCGCCGCGAAGGGCAGGCGTATCCCCGCCACGGCGGCCGGTTCACCGGCGACCCCGGCTATTTCAAGCACGTGCAGGGAGCGGCCAGGATGATGCTCGAACAGATGGGCACGGCACCGTCGGACTACGACTATGCGATCTTCCACCAGCCGAACGCCAAGTTCCCACAGCGGGTCGCCGGGATGCTCGGGTTCACGAAGGAGCAGATCGCACCCGGGCTGGTGGTGCCGCGTCTCGGAAACACCTATTCGGGCGCATCGATGATTGGGCTCGCCGCCACGCTTGACGTGGCGAAACCGGGCGACCGGATATTCGTCACCTCTTTCGGCTCGGGCGCCGGTTCGGACGCCTTCGATATCACGGTCACCGACCGGATCCTGGACGACGCGGTCTTTTCCCGGGGGGCCGCCCCCTCGGTGGAGGAGCTGCTCGCAGATCCGATCTATGTCGATTACGCCAGGTATGCCAAACACAAAGGGAAGATCATGGTGCAAAAATGAGAGACGTGGCAGTCATAGGAGTGGGATGCACCGATTTCGGCGAATGGTGGGACCGTTCCTTCAGGGACCTCTTCGTTGAGGCGGGCGTGATGGCGATCGAGGACGCGAACCTTGCGGGCGAGCAGATCGACGCCATGTATGTCGGGAACATGAGTGCAGGTCGCTTTATCGATCAGGAGCACATCGGCGCCCTCATCGCCGATTACTCCGGGCTCGCGACCGAGAACATCGCGTCCACCCGCGTTGAGGCCGCATGCGCATCAGGCGGGCTCGCCTTCCGCGAGGCGGTGGTTGCGGTTGCCAGCGGGATGGCCAACATCGTCGTCGCCGGCGGCGTCGAGAAGATGACCGACGTGGATACGAGCCTGTCCACCGACGCTCTTGCCGGGGCGGCCGACCGGGAATGGGAGGGCTCGGTGGGAGCGACCTTCCCCGGGCTGTATGCGATGATCGCAAACGACTACATGCACCGGTACCCCCTCACCCGCGAGCAGCTCGCGCAGGTGGCGGTGAAGAACCACTACAACGGGGCGAGAAACCCGATCGCACAGTTCCAGAAGGAGATCACGCTGGACACGGTGATGAACTCCACCATGGTCGCCGACCCGCTGCGGCTCTTCGACTGTTCGCCGATCACCGACGGGGCCGCGGCCGTGGTCGTCGCGCCCCTGGAGACGGCGAAGAAGTTCACCGATACGCCGATCAGGGTGCTCGCCACCGCACAGGCGAGCGACACGATCGCACTCCACGACCGCCGGGATATCTCGACCCTGGACGCCACGGTCGCGGCCGGGAACCGGGCGTTCAAGATGGCCGGGCTCGAACGCAGGGATATCGATTTCGTGGAGGTCCACGACTGCTTCACCATCGCCGAGATCTGCGCCATCGAGGATCTCGGGTTCTGCAAGAAGGGGGAGGCCGGCCGGCTCACCGAGGAGGGCTACACCGCGCTCGACGGCGACCTGCCGGTGAACACCTCGGGCGGGCTGAAGGCCTGCGGCCATCCGGTCGGCGCCACCGGGATCAAGCAGGTTTGCGAGGCCGTGCTCCAGCTCCGCGGCGAGGCCGGAGGCCGGCAGCTCGACGGGGCCGAGATCGGCATGACGCAGAACGTCGGCGGTACCGGTGCAACGGTGGCCGTCCATATCTTCGGGAGGACCTGAAATGTCGGTACCGCGTTTCTGGAGAAAGATCCCCCAGCGCTACAATCTGGAAGGGACGCACTGCGAGGTCTGCGGCAGGTATTTCTTCCCGCCGCGGAATCTCTGCCCGGACTGCCGGCGCGACGGACGGATCGTCGGGCACACCTTCGAGGGCGTCGGCACGATCGTGACCTACTCGGTGATCAGAACGGCAAGCGACCAGTTCTCGGATCTCACCCCGTACGTGCTCGCCATCGTGGAACTCAAGGAGGGAGCGAGAATGACTGCGCAGGTGGTCGTCGAGAACCCGGAGGAGGTGTTTATCGGCATGCCGGTGAAGGCAGTCTTCAGGCGTCTCGGCACCGACGGGGAGAGCGGCGTCATCTCGTACGGCACGAAGTTCGTGCCGGCGTGAGACCGGCCGAATCCTCTTTTACATTTATTCCGATTGCCTATTATCCGGATACCCCCGCAACCTCCCGGGGCGACGGAACCCCTTTTTTCCGCCGCTGGGACCAGCAGGAGATCCGGGATCAGCGACGATTTTTGCCTGATGGAAGAGCAGGATCTCTTCTTCACCAGAGCCACGACCCTGTCCATGCACGCGGCGGCGGGAGCGCAGACGATATGGTCGGGGATGTGCCTGCGATCTGTGCCGAACCAGCCGGCACGCCCTGCCGGGGGTAAAGAAGTGCGTGGACTACCCCGCCCTGAAAGGCGTGGCTTCCTGCTTCACGGATCCTGCCTCCAGGAAGAGGTCTTACCGAATCTCCACAGGCGTTGTTTACCCTGTTCGGGCCGTCCCGGCCCTACAGCGATAGATATCTGGTTACTTGGTTATCGTAACACAAACAATTGGACTGTGATATCCAACAACAAAAAGGTATCGCAAGAAGAACATCAAAGGGGTTCTGCTTTCATCCTCAGCCTGAAGGCCGGGGTCTTCCCGCTCCACCCCTTTACCCCGCAAGATAAAGATGTGCATAAATATCATGGTTTGTTTCATTCGCCACGCGCTGCTCGCCTTTATGGTGGCCGGGCCTCACCGTTCTTTCAGTGCGGGGCCGTTTGTGTCGTCATGGTCTTCTTCGATGCGGCGACCCGGCACAGGAGAACGAACCATGAGAGAATATCATGCAAAACAGACGGGCGCGGATCAGGGAGAGATCGGGAACGGCGAGAAGAAACTGAGCGGCAGCCCCCGCGACCACCTGTGTACCAGCACCGGATCAGGGGAGACCGCCGCAGCTCCGTCGGCACGCGAAGAGATTAATACTGTCGATCCGGTGCCCCTGTACCTGGTGCCGCACGCGCTTGCGGTGGAGATCCGCCGTCTCGGGGGTGCGATCGCGGAGGTGCGCATCAGACGGACGGGCCAGCACCGGTATGCGATCGCGGTGGTCGTCAGGGGGTGAGGACGCATGAACGGCACCCTCCGGCCGGGCTCGGACGATGCGCTCTATCTCCTCATCGGGGAGGAGCGGTACCGGATCGAGGCCTGCGATCTGCGGCCCCTGCTCTTCCACGGCCATGCGGTGCCGGTGACCGGGGAGGGGACGGCGATCGTCGGCCATGCGGCGGCCGGGATCGGCAGCCGGGCGGTGAAGATCTTCACGGTCTCCGGCCATTTCATCGTGCCGCTGGTGAGT
>JASGMW010000026.1 GCA_030156225.1 Methanofollis sp. | reverse complement strand
ATCAATATCAAGAAGTTTGCCCTGCAAGAGCAGAACCCTGTCGGGGTATCAGGTGCGGAACGCGCCGTCGGGCCTGTGGACTCGCCTCAGGAGAGGGAGGATTGAAGCAGGAAGCCACGCCCACACAGGCGCGTGGTAGTTCACAGGTGTCTCTTTTTTCTCGGGGGTGGAGATATGAGAAGAAAAATTCGAGTGCGGCGTCCTCTCCCCCCGATCGTACCTGGCAGGATGATCCGGGAAGGGGGCCGCGTGCCGGTTCAGAACCAATCCCCGAGCGTCTTCTGCCCTGCCTTTGTCCCGATCTTCTGAAGGGCGGCGTCCACTCTCCCTTCTGAGAACGCGTACTCCTCGCAGAGCATGGCGACGATCCCGTCCCGGTCGGGTTTATTCCAGTCGAGACGGTAGCCCTCCGTCACCGGCGGGCTCAAGAAAAACTCCCGCACCGGTCCCGGGTCGAAGTCGGGCGCCTTCTCCTGGACCGTCTCCTGAAACTTTCCCGCTCTGACGATTTTCAGGGCAGTCTTCGCGCCGATCCCCCTGATGCCCGGGTTGAAATCGGTCCCGGTCAGAATACCGACCTCGATGAACTCCGCGCGCGAGAGCCCGAGGCCGGCAAGCACCGCGGAAAGATCGATCCGCTCGGGCCGCACGGTCACCGACCGTCCCCTCACCTTCCGCCTGCCCGATACCGTGAGGTTTCTGACGAGACGGGGCGTTCCAAAGAGCAGAGCATCGTAGTCCTGCGACGCGGCGGCGCCGACATCTCCCTGCCGCGCCATGAACGCAGCCTGCGCTTCCCCCTCGCTCGGCGCCACCATCCAGGGGATCCCCATCAGATCGAGCAGGCGCTTCGACGAGGCGATCATCGCATCGTCGATGCGGGCCGAGGCGCGGGCCTGTTTATACGCCTCCCCGATATCGCCCCGCGCGATCGCCTCCTTCCACCGCTCCCCTGCGGCGTCTCTCACCTCCCTGCGCCTTGCAACCGTCTCGGTCTTCAGATCGGGGGGGGCGCCGTCGAAAATATACGCAGGACGGATCCCCTTTTCGAGAAAATTGATATTCCGAAAAAAAATACCGGAAAGGTGCGAGGTGACCCGCCCCTCGCTGTCCATCAGAGGCGTGCCGTCCGGTTGCCTGATGATGGTGAGGAACTGGTACAGGGCGTTGAACGCGTCCACGGCAACGGTACCGCGCAGATTTTCAAGCTCCATCTCCTCCCGGTATTCGCCGAGGATATTCCTGAGTGCGACACCCATAGACGATCAAAAAGGGGTTTAACGGTACATCCTGCGGGTGAGGTCGTTCACCGTCGCATCGATGTGCTGGACCGTATTGTCATATTTCTGTACCATTGTCCTGGAGATTTCCTCCAGATTCACCCGCTGGGTGCGTTCCCTGGCAACAATGCTGGCATTGAGCTGCTGAATCTTGGAATTGAGCGACAGGAACAGCCCGCCAAGGGAGAGCATCATCAGGGTCGTCGCCACCGCCATGGTAAGATCCTGCCATACCCGCCAGACAAGGGTGAGGGTAGAGAGGACAAGAATAATGGTGAGAACTACGTCCACGAGGACTTCACGGATCTCCATGCTTTTAGATGATAAGGAACCATTAATTAATCTAACGATATCAGAAGAGGTTTGAAATGGATCTCAGGAACAACACCCCCGTCCTCGCTATGCCCGCCATGCTCCTTGTCGTCGAGGTGATCGCGATCCTCCTCGCTCTCCCGATGCAGGAGGCCGGCATCGTCGCCTTTGAAGACCCCTCTTCGGTTGCGAATCCCTTCATCTTCCTTGGCATACTGCTCGTCTTCACATTCCTCATGCTCGCCCTCATAAAACTGGGGGGGCAGAAGGTGATCCTCGGGCTCATCGCCCTGTCCATCCTGTTCACGTTATATTATGTGTTCTGGACGATCAGCACTCTTATCTTCGGTTTTTCCCCTGCCGTGGACATCGCAGCGTTTGCGGTCTCCGTCCTTGCAACCGCCTTTCTCTTCCTGTACCCCGAGTGGTATGTCATCGACAGTCTCGGCATTCTGATTGCCGCCGGGGTCGCCTCGATCTTCGGGATCTCCCTCACCATCCTGCCGGTGATCCTCCTCCTCGCCATGCTCGCCGTCTATGACGCCGTCTCCGTCTACAAGACCAAACACATGATCGCTCTTGCCGAGGGGATCATGGACCTCAAAACCCCGATCCTCTTTGTGATACCGAAACGGCTGGACTACTCGTTCAGGACTGAGGGAGTGGAGATTTCAAAAGAGAAAGAGGAGCGGGGTGCCTTCATCATGGGCATGGGAGACCTGATCATGCCCTCCATCCTTGTCGTCTCGGCGCAGGTCTTCCTGCCCGGGATGAAGATCTGGTTCCTCTCGGTACCTGCGCTCGGCGCGATTGTCGGTTCAATCGCCGGCATGGTCCTGCTCATCCATTTCGTCCTTTCCGGCAGGCCCCAGGCCGGCCTCCCCCCCCTCAACGGCGGCGCCATCCTCGGGTTCCTCGCCGGGTGCGCTCTCAGTGGGAGCTGGAGCTGGCTCGCGATACTGTGAGAAGATCAGGGCGAGGACTTCGTCCACGCCTTCGCCTGTCGCCGTCGACATCGAGAGACCGTCCCCGCATTTGACGTCGGCCTTGTTCGAGACGACGATCACCGGCACGGTCACCATCGCCCTGACCGTTTCGAGGAGACAGCGCTGGTCCTCGATCGGATAGCCGCAGTACTCGCTTGGGTCCAGGATAAAGAGGATCAGGTGGGCCGTATTGACGACGGCCGAGATCGCCTGCTCTTCGATGGCGTTTCTCTCTTCTTCTGGCCGGTTCAGGAGTCCGGGCGTGTCCAGGAACTGGATCCTCTTGCGCCCCATGTACCGGTGGCCGACGACCACTCCCTTGGTGGTGAAGGGATAGGACGCCACTTCAGGCTCGGCCGAAGAGACGAGCCTGATGAACGAAGACTTCCCGACGTTCGGATAGCCCGCGATCACCACCGTGAACTCGTCGCTCCTGACATCAGGGAGTTTTCGCAACACGTTCCGTACGTCGTTGAGATAGCGGAGGTCTTTGTCGATCTGGTGGACGATGGAGGCGATCCTCGCCACGGCTTTTTTCCGCATGGCGGCGGTGTCCTCGGCCCACCTGATCCTCTTCCCCCCGTGTTCATATCCCATTCTCTTGGTATGCATCGCCGCCCAGCCCACGTTGCCGAGCGCCATCTTCAACTGCTCGATCCCGAACAGGGCTTCAACCGTGTCCCGGTAGAAGGGTGTCTGCTCTTCAAAGATCGGAAAGGACTGGATGACGTGCACAAGACGGTCATGGACGGCGCTTGAGACCGCTTTGACGAAATCTTCGTTCGCTTTATTTTTGTTGGTCTTCTGCCGCATTTTTGCGGCGGCCCGCCGGAAACTCCGGTCCAGTACTTCGTCCGCCGTTGGCACAGTCGGTATCCGCTCAAACTCCACGGCACCCACAACCCTGATATTCATAGAGGTTCATAAGGTTCTCTACTATGGATTTGTCCCCCATCCAGAAAGAGATACTCATCACCCTCATCACCCTCTATCATCGGTACTCCCGCGCCATCAAGGGGGAAGAGATTGCCGACGTGCTCAAACGCAATCCGGGGACCGTTCGGAATCAGATGCAGTCGCTCAAAGCCCTCGAACTCGTCGACGGCATACCCGGCCCGAAGGGCGGTTACAACCCCTCCGAAAAGGCCTACGGGGAACTGAATCTCAGCGATTACGAGCAGGGGTCGCATGTGATGATCTCCCGCAACGGCAATGAGGTGAACGGGGCAAATGTTTCGGAGATCGACTTCACCACGCTCTGCCACCCTGACATCTGCCACGCCCTGATCAGGATCATCGGGAGCGTGAAGATCTTCGAGATCGGGGACGAGGTCGCCATCGGGCCGACGCCGGTGAACAAACTTCTCATCAGGGGAGAGATATTCGGCAAAGACGAGGCGAAGAGTTCCCTGCTCATCTCGATCAGCGAGATGATCTCCCTTCCCAAGAAATCGATCAGGCATTATATGAGCACCCCCCTCATCTCCATCCTGCCGGGCACCACCCTCCGGGAGGCCACCCGGATCTTTGTCGAGAATCACATCCACGGTGCGCCTGTTATGGAAGGGGACAGACTCCTCGGCATCGTCACCTTTACTGATCTTGCAAACGCCTATGCCCACGGCATCCCCTCCACCACGCCCGTCGTCGAGGCGATGACCTCCGATGTCGTCGAAGCGGACGCCGAAACCCATCTGTACGAGGTGATCCGGCGTTTTAAAGAGCGCGAGATCGGACGGTTGGTTGTTGTCGAGAGCGGCAAACCTGTCGGGATCATCACGCAGTCAGACATCATCGGCGTCTTCCCCGCGCTATAAGGGGTATCATAACCTGCCGTACGCTGATTCGACAACCCACAACTATAAATAGGGGCATCCCCATCTACACATGTATTCTTTCAACCCTTTATCCCGGTATGGGTCAGGGTTGACTGAAGAGGTGATTGAAAATGGGCGAATTACCGATTGCACCTGTGGGAAGGATTATTAAAAATGCCGGTGCCGAGAGGGTCAGTGCCGACGGGAGCGAGGCTCTTGCCGCCCTCATGGAAGCGTACGGGACTGCGATGGCAAAAGAAGCGATCAAACTCACCCGTCATGCCGGGCGCAAGACCGTGAAGGCTGTCGACATCAACATGGCGCATGAAATTCTTCAATGAACACCCGCCGGAAATCGACGGGATACCTGATTCTCCTTCTTTTCAACAATTTTATATATCGAGGGAACCTACCGAGTGACTATGAATAAGATCTTCTCGCGGGGCCTTGCGCGCAAACGGGTGATGAGCAATGACGGGATGATGATCGGACAGATCAAGAACCTGATCATCGACCTCGATACGGGAGCGGTGATCGACCTCCTTGTCAAACCCGAGGTCTCTTTTGACACGTCAGGTTACCGGATGGACGGGGATCAGTTGCTGATCCCCTTCGAAGCGGTCAAAGACGCACGGGACTATATCGTGGTCGACCGTTACCTGTCGAAAAAATAAGGCCGATACTTCTGAACGATCTCGACAAAACCGTCCCCATATTTTTTTTCAGAGATGTAATCGGCTGCATCCCGCATCTCCTGTGTGGCGTTGCCCACCGCCGCGCCGACGCCGGCGCGTCTGATCATTTCGGTGTCGTTTCCCGAGTCGCCGACGGCAAGCATCTCCCCGGCTGAGACCCCCATCAACGTGGCGAGATCGGAGAGAGCGGTCCCTTTAGAGATCCCGGCGTATTGCAGGTGGATGGCGAACCCGGTGTCGATCACGTTGACCGGCATGTCCGCGATCACCTCCGCCGTCTCGGCGGGATCGACATTTCGCGCGAAGGCCACATCGGCGAAGCGGTGTTCGGGCGAATACAGGGTGAGGCGTTTTCCCTGTGCGGCGAAATGTTCCTCGATCCGGCGGTACGCGTCCTGGCAGACCGACTGGCGGCCGGAGACATGGATCTGGCCGTCAAACCTGAGACGGTGGACCCCGCCGTTCTCACAGATGACGGTGCCGTCGGTGCCGATCATCTTGCAGAGGATATCCAGAGAACAGACGGTATTGCCGCTGGCGATGACTACCGGGATGCCGGCGTCCACGAGATCGCGTATCGTCTCGATAGCGGCGGTGGAGATCCGCCGCCGTGCGTCGGTCAGCGTGCCGTCCAGATCGGTCACGACCGCCCTGATCACCGGGCCGTCCTCCTCATGGCTTGAGCCCACTCGTCTCGACGACAAACGCCGCCTCGCCGTCCGGCAGGTTCGGGCTATCGACGAGTTTTGCGATCCGGCGTCCACCCTTGCTCTTGCGGAGGTACAGCCTGAACTTCGCCGCATGCCCGACGATATTTCCGCCGATCGGCTTCGTCGGATCGCCGAAGAAGACGCCGGGGTTCGATTGGACCTGGTTTGTGACGAGCGCCACGGCATTGAACTCCTCTGCGATCTTTGCCAGGTCGTACATGTGCCTGTTCAACTTCTGCTGACGCACCGAGAGCGTGCCCCTGCCTGCATATTCGGCCCTGAAATGTGCGGTGAGCGAATCGACGATGATCAGTCTGATCGGGTAGTCGCTCTCCTTCAGCTCGTTCGCAAGATCGCGGGCACTTTCGAGGAGGAGCATCTGGTGGTCTGAGGTGTAGCCCTTCGCCACATGGATACGCTCCAGGAATTCGGTGAACGGCGGGGTCTCATAGCCGGGCACATCGAGCCCCTCGACCATCTGTTCGATACGCTCGGGGCGGAAGGTGTTCTCGGTGTCGATGTAGACGCACGACCCCCCGAGACCGCCGAACTCCCCGGGGAGCTGGCAATTGACCGCCATTTGATGCGAAATCTGGCTCTTGCCCGAGCCGAATTCACCGTAGACCTCAGTGATGGATTTCGTCTCCATGCCGCCCCCCATGAGCGCGTCGAACTCGGGGACGAAGGTACGGAGTTTTTTCACTTCTTTCCTGTCTTCAAGAACGGCAATGCCGGTCTTGAACCCGCCGATATCGGCGGTCTCCCGCGCCGCCTTGATGATCTTTTTTGCGCTTGCCTCCCCGATCTCGGCCGCCTCGGCGAGATCGGCCGGCGAGGCCGTGGCGATGCTTTCAACTGTGGCATATCCGGATTCCCGGAGTTTTTCAGCAGTGGTCGGGCCGACGCCGGGAAGATCTTCGAGATCCAGTGAACCTGATGGCATATTTTATCTCACTCCATGAATTTGTGGTCGCACCCCCCGGTGGCGGAGGTGCGAGGCCCAGAAATGCAACACGAGATCGTGCGCATCTGGCACACATATCACTTTCGTAGCGGACATATCCTCTCTTCCCGTGCGCGGAGCGAAAGTGTATCCACACCCTCCTCGTGCACCGTCGACCAGGGGTCTCTCCTCCGATGTTACAGGTTTTTCTCGGCGTTTGAAAGGCGCAAGAGGAGGGCATCGAGTCTTCGTTCGAGAGGTGCCCTGCTGATCTCCACGGTTTCCACGGTGCAGGGCGTGATTCGCGTGCCTGTACGCTTTCCTTCCACCCGCACCTCAATACCGGGAAGGAGATCGCACGCAAGGAGGAACGCCTCGACGCCGTTGTCGATGGTCGGGCCGAGGGCCGAGAGCACGACGGTCCCTTCAAAGGTGATATCCTCGCATTCCGCGCGCGGGAGGACGAGATGACTTTCTGTCCCGACCGAGATCTCGATCCCCCCAGAACGCTTATTTTTTGCCCGGGCGTGGTGCACCGTGATCTCGTCGCCGGGTGCGAGGGACGCGAGTGCGTGTTCCCCCCACAGGACGAGCCTGACCGTCCCGGAATCGTCGGCGAAGTCGAGGTTCCTGACCCAGGACCGCCCGCCGTCGCGCCTCATGAAACTTTTCGGCGCTCCGGCAGCGACGATCCGGCCGCAGAGCGAGACGGTCTCTCCGGCCCTCACCCCTGCAGCGGTGGAGACCGGAACCTCCACTGTCTCTCCTGCCGGCGTCACCGTCCCTTTTTCATCGAGGGAGAATTCAGTGCCTCTGCCGCGCGTGACGGTGCGGGCGCCGCCGATCCGTACCGTCTCTCCGGGGGAATAGCCGTCGAGCAGGGCAGGGTCCCAGCAGACGAGCCGCGCCGTCCCGGTGGCGTCGCCGATCAGGGCGGAGACCCGCATCCCCGCGCTCCCATCCCGGCGGGTGAAGCCTTTCGGTTCGTCGACGGCAAGAATCCGTACCGTAAGGTCGCCGGTGCCCGCCGGATCGGTGCACCGCCGGTCTGTTCCCATCGGGCAGTCGATGAACACCCGGGATTTGCGCAGGGCAAGGGCCGAGACGCTCGGGCCCCCCCGCGGGGAGAGTCTCCCGATCACCTCGAGCACCTCGTTCACCTCGATCTCGGCTGTTGCCTCCGCGCTGTCGTCCCAGAGCACGACCTCGACCCTGCCGGTGGCGTCGCCGAGGAGAAGGGAGGCCCGCAGCCCTTCCTCACCGCCCTGTCTGGTGAATACCGTCGGTTCGCCGACAGAGAGCACCCTGCCGAAAAATGAGAGCAGGCTCGGACCGGGCCTGATGTCCCCGACCCTGAGGTGCTGCCTCCCGCAGTCCCCGACGACCAGAAGGGCGGCGGCATCCTCGTCCAGAAGCCCACCCGACCCTTCGATCCGCTCCTGTACGCGCCGCTCGAACTCGTCGCGGCTGATGAGATCATCGACAAGGGCGTAGTGAAACTGCACGGCAGATCACGCGGTCCGGTCGGGAGTCTCCATCGTGGCGGTAATGTCGTCGAAGCTCTCGGCGCGGCGCATGATGGCGTGTTTTCCACCGGTCACCGCCACTTCCGCGCAGCGCGGACGGCTGTTGTACTGCGAGGACATCGCAAAACCATAGGCCCCGACGTCGAGGACGGCGATGGTGTCGCCTGCCTGCGGCGCCGGGAGTCCCCGGTCCTGCGCCAGCAGATCGCCGGTCTCGCAGATCGGGCCGGCCACCGTGTACGTGCCGTCTGCGGCCGCATCGGCCCGGCCGGCCACGAGCACTTCATGGTAGGCGTCGTACATCGCCGGTCTGACCAGGAGGTTGAAGCCTGCATCGACATTGACGAAGGTCCGGTGGGCGCGCTTCACCGAGTTCACCCGCACCAGCAGGACCGACGAGTCCCCGACAAGCCAGCGGCCCGGCTCCACCCAGAGAGAAGGATCGATCCCGCACTCCCTGATCCCCCGCAGGAAGACCGGCATGACGGCGGCCGCGTACTCTTCGGGCGTCGGGGCCGCATCCGTGTCGTGGTGGTACGGGATGCCCAGACCGCCGCCGATATCGATGAAATCGAGATCGACGCCGAGGTCGGTGACCTCGCCGGCCACCCCGTTCATCACCTCAGCGGCGCGGGCAAAGGGCTCGACCTCCAGGATCTGCGAGCCGATGTGGCAGTGGATGCCGACGGGTTCGACGTGTTCGGAGGCAAGGGCTTCTGCATAGGCGGCGGTGATCTCTTCTGCCGGGATACCGAACTTGCTTGTCTTCAGGCCGGTGGCGATCTTCGGGTGGGTCGGCACTTCAAGGGCCGGGTTCACCCTGAAGGCGATCCCGGCCGTCTTCCCGGCCTCTGCCGCGACGGCGTCGAGCTGCCTGAGTTCTTCAAGGGAGTCGACCGAGACCCGCACCCCGGTTTCCACGGCGAGGGCGAGGTCTGTCGGGCTCTTCGAGCTCCCGTTGAAGAGCAGGCGTTCGGGTTTCATGCCGGCGCGCAGGGCGAGTTCGAGTTCTCCCGCGGAGAAGACGTCTGCACCCGCTCCTTCGGCCGCAAGCGTTCTGATGACGGCCAGGTTGCCGTTCGCTTTCGCCGCAAAGAGCATCTGTGTCTGCGGGTAATGCGCGGCGAGGGCGGCGTGAAACCGCCTGAAATTCCCGGCGATCCGGTCGAGGTCGGTGACGTACAGGGGCGTGCCGTAGATTTCCGCAAGGGTGGTGCAGTCATGACCACCGATCCGGAGACGGCCGTGTTCGATGCCCAGGTGGGATGGGAGCCTCATGGACGAAGCCTCCTGATCCGCTCGACCGCCTCTTCGATCCGCTCCGCCGATCTGGTGATCGCGAACCTGACATAGCCCTCGCCGCTCTCGCCGAACCCGACCCCCGGTGTCACGACGATCCCGGCCTCGTTCAGGAACTGCGTCGCCGTTGCCATGCAGTCCTCCACCGGCATCCAGACATAGAAGGTCGCCTTCGGCGCCCGAACGTCGTACCCGAGTTCGGAAAGCCCTTTCACGAGGACGTCGCGCCGCTTCTGGTACACGGCGCAGGCATCGGCGACGCACTGCTGCGGGCCGCTGAGGGCGGCGATCGCCGCCTCCTGAACGGCATCGAAGACCCCCGAGTCCACGTTAGACTTCACGCGGCCGAGGCCGTCAAGGATCGCCGGGTTCCCGACGGCCATGCCGACCCGCCATCCGGTCATGTTGTAGGTCTTCGAGAGCGAGTGCATCTCCACGCCGACCTCTTTCGCTCCGTCCGCTTCAAGGAAGGAGGGGGCCCTGTAGCCGTCGAAGGTGATCTCTGAGTAGGCGTTGTCGTGAACGACGACGAGATCGTGCTCGCGTGCGAACTCCACGACCTCGTCGAAGAAGCGCCCGGGCGCAATCGCCGCCGTCGGGTTGTTCGGGTAGTTGAAGAAGAGGAGTTTCGCCCGATCGAGCACATCTGCCGGGATGTCTTCGAGCACCGGGAGAAAGGCGTTCTCCTCGCGAAGAGGCATCAGGTGGACGTTTCCTTCGGCAAAGAGCGTCGACGTTTTGTAGACCGGATAGCCGGGATCGGGAACGAGAACGTAGTCGCCCGGGTTTACAAAGGCTTCCGGGATATGGGCGATACCGTCCTTGGAGCCCATCAGAGCGACGACCTCGGATGCCGGGTCGAGGGAGACCGAGAAACGACTCTCGTACCACGCCGCCACGGCCGCGCGGTAGGTGGCCATCCCCTCGTAGGCCGGATAATGATGATATTTCGGGTTCTTCACGGCCCGGACCATCGCCTCGACGATGTGGGAGGGTGTCGGCAGGTCGGGGTCCCCGACACCGAGGTCGATGACATCGACGCCCTCTTTCCTTTTCCGGCCTTTCATTGCATCTATTCTGGCAAAAAGGTAGGGTGGCAGGTTCTCCAGTCTCTGCGAGTACATCGCTCTATGTATTGCGGGACAGGAATAATTAAGTTCGCACCCTGCCTGAAAAAACGATTGTTCCGGTTATTCAAAGAGCGGGACGGCCAGAACTTCACCTTCAGGTGGCGTTGTGTCTCCCGTCCGGGGGAGAGAGGTTGCAGACCAGATTCCGGACGCACGGCCCGTCTTCTTTCTCGTCGAGAGCACCCCCGGACCTGACCTGCATACAGATGTCGCACATCCGCAGTCCCATATATTCGACATTGTCGGCGATGAGGTCGTCGGCAAGCTGCTGGATGGAGGTGATCACATCGTCGCCCAGTTCGATCGCACATCCACGCTTTTTTGAGGTGTACTGAGAAACTGACGCCGGCGTAATCTCCAGCATCGTCGCGACCTTTTTCTGAGAAAGACCCTTTGACGTCAGTTCCTGAACGAGGCACGCGCGGATGCAGGGCAGGATAATCCAGACACCGGTTTCACAGGGGAGTTTCATGGTATCACAATCCATAAATTGAGAGAGTACTGATTAACAATTGTTAATCCGAAATGATATAAGAGTTCGGAAAGTGCCAGAACCACCGCTACAGGGACGGCGGTGAGGAAGAGGACACCATGGATCTTTATACATGTACGGGCATTCAGGTGAAGGACGGAAAGCCGCGTGAGATTACGGACGAGGTCTGTATCGAGAGCAGGTTCCGTCTCATGGTCAACGGCGACGAGGTCACGGCGATGGTGGCCTCGGCCGAGCAACTCAGGGAGCTCGGGGCCGGTTTTATGGTCTCAGAGGGCCTTGCAGAGAAGGTGGAGAGCGTTGAGGTGAACGGCGACGAAATTCGCGTCGGTGCAGAGGCGAGACCCGGGGGGATGCGGGTGCTTGAGACCTCGGGCGGAACGGCCTATGTGCGGCGACCCCCGCGTGTCGGGGCCGGCCCGCGGATCGGCATCGACGATGTCTCTCTGATGACCGCCGCCATCGAGTCAGAAGACTGGAGAAAGACCGGCGGTCTCCATTGCTCGGTCCTCTTCTGCGACGGGACCCTTGTGGCCAAAGCGTGTGACGTGGGCAGGCACAATACCGTCGACAAGGTGATCGGGCACGCCGTGCTCACCGGGCTCGACCGCTCCCGCTGTATCATCGGCTGCACCGGGCGGCAGCCCGCTGGCATGGTGGCCAAGGCTGCACATGCCGGGATACCGGTGATCATCTCCAGGGCGGCCTCGACGGATCAGGGAATTGCGACGGCGGAACAGGCAGGGATCACCCTGATCTGTTTCTCACGCGGTGACCGGTTCACTGTCTACACGCACCCCTGGCGGGTGGAAGGTCTTGCTGCCCCCGGTGAGATATCATACGGTGATTAAAAATATGTCTGAGAGCGAAGGGGAAGGACTGATCGTCCTCGGGTGCCCGGAAGCGCCGGCACAGGTGAGCCTTGCGATCCATCTTGCGCACGGACTCAGAAAGGAAGGAAAAACGCCGGTGATCACGGGAAACCCATCTGCAAGGGCGCTTGTGGCGATGGCCGACCCCGAGGGCCGGTACGTGGGGGAGATGATCGATCTGGACCGCTGCATTGAAGCGATGGCCGCAAAAGAACGGGACTTTGCCGTCTCGTTCGTGCTGATCCACGTGGAGAGCGGCGTCAGTTTTGCCGGCACGATCAGCGCCATCTCGGGCGGGAGCGTGGTGGCTGTGGTTTTCGGGAAAGATGCCAAGGACCTGTCCTCGCTGATTGACTTCCCGTGTAAGAAGGCGGTGGTCGGGACCGTCCATAAGGCGGGTCTGCTGAAGGCCGCAATTGCGGAGGTGACCGGATGGGATGCGTAGAGGCATTGAACTACGAGGTGCTCCTGCGAAACTGCAGTTTCAGGGAATATCGGGACTACATCAGGAAAAACTGCCGCGAGAGCCATGACGTGATGCCGGGTTACAAGATCTTCGATCTCGCGCTGATCGGGGTGCCTCCCATCCCCATCGGCGTCGACGGGGATTATGTGATCTTTCCGTACACCAAACCCTGCCACGGCACCTTCGTGCTGAAGGTTGAGGGAAAAGAGGAGATTTCGAGACTGAGATCAGGAAAATGACGGCAATCCTTTTTTTCGACGACCGAACTTCTCAGTAAGGGCCGACGATTCTTCCGGGCGTTGACGCAAGCGTTCATGCTCCGAATGTGCCCGGGGCTGATGACGTCTTTTCACCTCTCTGCACAGGACCGGAGTTCCCGGCATAACGTCACGCTATCACTCTCAGAAAACCTCTATTGTATGAGAGGTCCATGTGATCCTGTGATGGCATGATCCTGACCGCCTTTTTTCTCCCTCTGATCCTCACCGGGCTGCTGGTGGGGGCGCTTTCCGGCCTGCTCGGTGTCGGCGGCGGTTTCATCATGGTCCCGATCCTGCTGTGGCTGTACACATCCATGGGTCTGCCCGAAGAGATCGCACTGCGCCTCGCCCTCGGGACGAGCCTCGCCGCGATCATCCCGACGGCGATCAGCGGGGCCCTGGGCCACCACCGACGCGGTTCAGTCGCCTGGCGTCCCGGATGTCTCCTCGGGGTCTCGGCGGCGGCCGGCGGCATCGTCGGTGCCGTTCTCGCAACGCATCTCCCTCCGGCGGCGGTCAGGATCTTCTTCGGTCTGGTCGTGTTTGCCGCCGGCATCAGGATCCTGATCCCGCAGAAAACGGAGACACGAGACGATCCCGAGAACAGAGACGGCCGGTACCTGGCATGGGGCTTTCCGGTCGGCGTTGTCTCCGGCCTGGCAGGCATCGGCGGCGGCGTCGTCCTGATCCCGGTCCTCACGTCTGTCCTGCGTTTCGGAATGCTCAGGGCCGTTGCGACCTCGACGGTGGTGATGGTCTTCGCCGCCAGCGCAGGCACCCTCTCGTATATGATCGCCGGCATCGGGGTTTCAGGCCTGCCTCCCGGCACAATCGGTTATGTGGGTCTTTTACAGGCTGTGGTTCTCATGGCGGTGTCCATGCCGGCGGCCCAGTTCGGCGTTGCCGCAGCCCACCGTCTGCCGCCGGCCGTCCTCAGGGCGGCGTTCGTACTGCTCACCGGATACCTCGGTCTCAGGATGATGGGGTTCTTCTCTTTTCTGGGTCTCCCCTTCTGATGGAAGAAACTATCTGTTTCCGGTGTCATCCTCCTCCATGGACCTGACCGGATTAAAAAAAATCGTACAATTGGCTGCGGCGATTGTCGTTACCACCATGGCCGGCGTGATCGGATCCGTTTTCACAACCCCGAACATCCCGACATGGTACGCGGGGCTTGCCAGATCGCCGCTCAATCCCCCCCCGTGGGTCTTTGGCCCGGTATGGACCGTGCTCTTCGTGCTGATGGGAGTCTCGCTTTTTCTTCTGTGGCGGGAGGGGACGGGAAAAAAACAGGTTAATACAGCGCTTATGGTGTTTGGGCTGCAGCTCGGGCTCAACGTTCTCTGGTCGGCGCTCTTCTTCGGGCTGCAGTCTCCCTTCCTCGGCCTGATCGAGATCATCCTCCTATGGTTCGCCATCCTTGCGACGATCCTCCTTGCGTTCAGGGTCTCGCGGCCGGCGGCATATCTGCTGGTTCCCTACCTCGCATGGGTGAGTTTCGCCGCATACCTCACGTGGGCGGTCTGGGTGCTCAATCCCTGACTCTGTTTCGCACAAGGGAGAAATAGGAATGGAGGCTAACCTCCCTCCACGCAGATCGCACTTCTCATCCTCTCGGGGGTCGTCCTTCTCATCGCTTTTCGGCAGACTGCAGGTCTTCGTCTTGCCATCTGGCAGATCATGCTCCTCGGGGCCGTCGCAATGCTGATCGCCGGGGAGATCACACCCATGGACGCTCTCCGCTCCATCGACCCGGGGATCATGATCTTTCTCTTCTGCATGTTCGTCGTCGGGGCGGCGCTTGAGAAGAGCGGCGTTCTCGTCCGGATCAGCGGTGCTGTCCTCGGTAGAGCCGCAACCGGCCCCACTTTCATCGTCCTCCTCGTGTTTGCCGCAGGCATCGGGTCCGCAGTCCTGATGAACGATACCCTTGCTGTCATCGGGACGCCGCTCGTCCTTGGCTATGCCCGCGCCACCGGGATCAATCCAGAGACCCTGCTTCTTGCCCTTGCATTCTCGGTCACCACCGGCAGCGTGGTAAGCCCGATCGGAAACCCCCAGAACCTTCTTGTCGCCACGGCAGGCGGGTTTATAAACCCGGTCACGACGTTTTTTACCGCTCTTGCGCCCCCGACGGTAGTCGCCCTCCTCCTTGTCTGCGGCGTTCTCCTTCTGATCGATCCGGCACTCCTGCACCTGCGGATCGAGCAAAGAATATCGCCGGAAACGGCCGTCGATCCCGGCCTCTCCCGCCTCTCATATCTCTCGCTTGTGGTCATCATCGTCCTCATCGCCGCAAACGTCGTCCTCTCTCTCAGCAATAGCGGGGCAGGCATCCCTTTACCCGCGATCGCGGCGGCGGCCGCTTTTCCTCTCCTGCTCTCCAGACGTCGCACCGATCTCATCAGGCAGGTGGACTGGCCCACCCTCGTCTTTTTTGCCGCCATGTTCGTGGTGATGGGGGGTGTCGGAGAGAGCGGCGTTGTTGCCGGCGTTCTGGAGCGTGCCGGGTCTGCAGTACCCGGCATTCCGGCGATCATCACGCTCGGGATCGTCTTCAGCCAGTTCATCTCCAATGTTCCCTTTGTCGCCCTTGCTCTCCCCGCCCTCGCCGCTGCCGGGATAGGGGAGGCAGGGATGCTCGCCCTTGCAGCAGGGAGCACGATCGCGGGCAACCTCACCGTGATCGGGGCGGCGAGCAATGTGATCATCGTCCAGGGAGCCGAACGGCGGGGCGTTCAACCTGGATTTTTTGCGTTTATGAAGGCCGGCCTGCCGCTCACCCTGATGCAGGCGGCGGTGTATATGGCATGGCTGACCATGTTGTGATGTTTCGTCGTCTCTTTCAGAAAAGATATAAGATAGTGAACGTCAGAAGAACCTTGGTGAATCATGGATCAGTATCAGTGCACGGTATGCGGGTATATCTACAACCCGGAAAAAGGAGACCCTGAAAACGGGATCGCTCCAGGAACAGCATTCGACGACCTCCCGGCCGACTGGGTCTGCCCGGTCTGCGGGGCGACGAAAGACAATTTTGAAAAGATGGGCTGAACAGACAGCGAACAGGCGCATGGAGGCGTCAGATCCGGAAATCCGCTCATACGGGTTTTCGACCTCCATACGAAAACTTATACGGGTAAAAGGCGACTGAAGGGATGATACCATGAAGAAATACAGGTGCATGATCTGCGGTCATGTCTATGACCCGGCAAAAGGAGAGCCGAAACAGAATATCAACCCGGGTATCGATTTTGCGGACCTCCCGGCCGACTGGGTCTGCCCGGTCTGCGGGGCGGCAAAGGAGAAATTTAAAGCGGTGACGTGAGATGGCTGTCCGTACAATCTCTCCCGACGTATACTCGATCGGCGCTGTCGACTGGAACCTCCGCCTCTTCGACGCGCTCATCGGCACACCGGAGGGGACGAGTTACAATGCCTTTGTGGTGAGGGGTACAGAACGGACGGCGCTCATCGATACGGTCGACACGCGGTTCGAGGAGGCTCTCCTGAAGAACTTGATGAAGATGGGTGTCTCCTCGCTCGACTATATCGTCATCAACCACGCGGAGCAGGACCACTCCGGGTCTCTTCCCCTGCTCATGGAAATGTTTCCTCAGGCAACAGTGATCGCCGACGAAAAATGCCGGGATCTCCTCGGCCGTCTTCTCGACGTGCCGGAAGACCGTATCACGACCGTGAAGGACGGCGACACGATCGATCTCGGCGGAAAGACGCTTGAGTTCATCATCGCTCCCTGGGTCCACTGGCCCGAGACGATGATGACCTATGAGAGGGAAGACGGCATTCTTTTCTCCTGCGATCTCTTCGGGGCTCATCTTGCGACCAGCGAACTCTTCGTCCGGGACTTCGCACCGATCACGCGCCCGGCGAAACGCTATTTCGCCGAGATCATGATGCCGTTCAGATCGAGCGCGCATGCCGCGATGCAGAAGGTGGCGGACCGTGACGTCAGGATCATCGCCCCGAGCCACGGCCCCCTGTACGACGACCCGTCCCTCATTCTCGATGCCTATGCGGAATGGACCTCGGATACCGTGAAAAACCTGGTCCTTCTCCCCTATGTCTCGATGCACGGGAGCACGGCGAAGATGGTCTCGTACCTCACCGACGCCCTGATTGAGCGGGGGATCGAGGTGCAGCCGTACGACCTCACGACCTCTGACCTCGGGGATATCGCCATGACCGCGGTCGATGCGGCGACGATCGTCATCGCCACCCCGACCGTCCTGTTCGGTCCCCATCCGGCGGCCGTCAACGCCGCCTACCTGCTTTCCGCCCTCAAACCGAAGACAAAGTTCGTCTCCGTCATCGGCTCCTTTGGCTGGGGCGGCAAGACCGTTCAGCACCTCACCGAAATGCTGACGCCTCTCAATGCAGAGATGATCGATCCGGTCTATGTCAGGGGATATCCGACGGCCGAAGATCTTGCGGCGCTCAACGCTCTTGCCGACACAATTCTTAAGAAGCATGAGGATCTATTGACTCAACCATAGGAGGAATCTGGATGACCGAACTTCTTGAAGTCTACAAATGTGAAAAATGCGGGAATGTCGTGAAGGTTGCGCATGCCGGGGACGGACAGCTCGTCTGTTGCGGCGTGCCCATGATCAGGATGGAGGAGAAGACTGCGGACGTCGGAAAGGAAAAACACGTGCCGGTACTGGAAAAGGTCGAAGGCGGTGTCAGGGTCAAGATCGGCAGCGTGCCGCACCCGATGGAGGAGAACCACCACATCGAGTGGGTCGAGGTGAGGAAAGGGCGCAAACTCTACGTGCACAAACTCAACGCCGGCGACGCACCCGAAGCAGTCTTCCCGATCGACGACGTCAACGTCAAGACCCGCATCTACTGCAACGTCCACGGCCTCTGGACAAACCGGAAATAACCTTTTTTTATCCGCTCGCTCTCCCGTCTTCAGGTAACCTTTAACACCTCAGGCACCGCACCCGCAGGTAATGGACACGTCTGTCTTCAGGGATCTGATCTCCAGGTCGGATGCGGTCTTTGTGATTGGCGTCGCCGGAGACAGCGGGTCAGGCAAGACCACGTTCACCCGTGCGATACGGAAGATCCTCGGCGCCGACCTCGTCGCCACCATCACCCTTGACGACTATCATCGTTACGACCGGAAAGAGCGAAAAAATCTCGGGATCACCCCGCTGGTTCCCGGGGCAAACAACCTGGATCTTCTCGCCGAACATATCCGCTCCCTGAAACAGGGCAGCACGGTCATGAAACCGGTGTACAATCATTCAAACGGGACATTCGATCCCCCGGTCCCGTTCAGGCCGGCGCGGGTGCTCATCCTCGAAGGACTGCATACGCTGTTCACCCCGGAGCTCCGCTCTCTCCTGGATTTCTCCCTCTTCGTGGACCCGGACCCGGCCGTCAAGGTCCTCTGGAAGGTGCGGCGCGACATGCAGCGACGCGGCTATAACCGCGCCGAGGTGCTTGCCGAGATGGAGGAGCGCAAGCCTGATTATGAGCGGTACATCGCTCCGCAACGTGCCCATGCCGATACGGTGATCGGCATATCATTTTCGGGCTACGGCAAGGAGGTGAGCGAGGAGCGGAATGTCTACCGGGTCACCGTACTCCAGAAAAAACTGCTGCGGCAAATGATGGAGATCGGCCTCTCCGTCGATCTCGGCGAGATCTTCATGCTCTGCGAACGCCCTTTTCTCATGGAATTCGGGATATCGTCGATAGACGGGACAGAGATGAGTTCTTTCAGTCTTGACGGCGAACTGAACGCCTCGGCAATCCGCAGACTCGCCCTCACCATCGGCCGTGAGACGCGGGCGGAAGCGGCGAACCTCTTCTCCGACCGGCGATCTGTGACCGCCGGCGAGATCGCGGAACTGATCGTCGCCTGGCGGATCATCAACCGCTGGTATGTGCTGGAGGCGGCGAGGTCGGCGCACGCAAAAGGCTAAGAACTCAGCGGCCGTACCTTTTTCCAAATGGACCGACTTGAGTATTTCTCGGTTATCGCCCCAGATATCGGGCAGATATTCAGGTTCATGGGGGTGATCAGCTGCCTTCCCCTTGCCGTCACCGCCGTCTACGGCGAGTGGGAGATGTTCGTGCCCATGGCGCTCGTCCCCCTCATTTTCGTGATCATCGGCAGCCTTCTGGTCCGGGCGCCGCACCCGGAACGGGAGGCCCGTCTCTCCGTCGCCCTGACGGCGGTGGCGCTTATCTGGTTTACGTCCGCTGTTATCGGTTCGGTTCCCTTCATCGTCGGCCTTCACATGCCGGTGACCGACGCGATCTTCGAGGCGATGTCCGGGTGGACCGATACCGGCCTCACGCTCCTCCCGGACGTTGAAAATACGCCGAAGACCCTCTTATTCTGGCGTTCCTTCATGCAGTGGCTCGGCGGCCTCGGCATCGTCGCCTTCACGGTCGCCCTTGCCAATCGCTCCGGCCTCATCCAGCGTGGGCTGTACCGCTCGGAAGGGCGGTCGGAAGCCTTCATGCCGAGCGTGGTCGGCACCGGCATGGCGATGTGGCGGATCTATGTCATCATCACCCTCGGCTCCATCGGGCTCATTCTCCTCTCCGGGGTGCCGGTGTGGGACGCCGTGAACCTCGCCCTCACGGGAATCGCCACCGGCGGGTTTTCCGTCCATGCCGAAGGGATCCCTTACTACCAGAACCCTCTCCTCGAACTCCTGCTGGTGCCCGTGATGCTGGCGGGCGCCATGCCCTTCAAACTCTATTACCTGATGTATTATCACAAAAAGGTCGGTTTTTTCGGCGACCGCCAGGCCGTCACCCTTCTTGCCCTGACCCTCATCGGGTTTTGCGTCCTGACCGCCGATCTGGTCTTCCTGATGGGGCGCGATCTCCTGACCGCCCTGCGCGAAGGGATTTTCATGGCGACGGCGGCAATAACGAGCACCGGTTTCCAGAACACCTATCCGCACGCATGGCCGACCGTAACCGCACTTTTTCTTATCATACTGATGCTCATCGGCGGTTCGTCGGGCTCGACCGCCGGAGGCCTGAAAATTTCGCGGGTGATCCTGGGACTGGAGGGTCTTGCCTGGTGGTTCAAACGGATTTTCGTATCAGGAAAGGTGATTGTACCCTTCAGGCACGAAGGACGGACCGTGCAGAAAAATATCGCCGAACTCGAGGTGTCGAAGAACATGCTCATCATCATCCTCTATTTTGTCACTGTTTTCGTCTGCACCATCGCCGTCCTTCATTTCGAGGCCCATACCGCCTTCGAGTCCTCGAACGTGATCTTCGAGATCGTCTCGGCGTTCTGCAACAACGGCATTTCAACAGGTTTTGTCAACCCCGAGATGAGCCTCGCCTCGAAATGGACGTTTATTTTCCTGATGTGGTTCGGGAGGCTCGAGATTGTGCCGGTTCTCGTCCTCTTTGTGGGCATGATCAGAGGTTTCGACTGATCCACGATTTTTGTGTTAATATCGATGGACTATATATCAGATGCACGCCTATAGGAAAGCTGAGATGAAACAGATCGCTCTCTACGGGAAGGGGGGGATTGGCAAGTCCACGACCTCCGCAAACCTCTCTGCAGCCCTCGGAGAGACCGGGCTCGACATCCTGCAGATCGGCTGCGACCCCAAGCACGACAGCACGCGGATGCTGATGCACGGGGCGTGGATCCCGACCGTTCTCGACCTGGTCAGAGAGCGAGGCGACGCCGGGATCGCCACGGACGAAGTGGTGTTCCGCGGGTATGCAGGCGTGCGGTGTGTCGAAGCCGGCGGTCCGGAACCCGGCATCGGCTGCGCGGGCAGAGGGATCATCGCCACCTTCCAGCTTCTCGAACGTCTCGGGGCGCTGGACGGCGACGTGATCGTCTATGACGTCCTCGGCGATGTCGTCTGCGGGGGATTTGCCATGCCGATGCGTGAAGGGTATGCACGGGAGGTGTACCTGATCACCTCGGGCGAGTTGATGTCGCTGTATGCCGCGAACAACATCGCAAAGGCGATCGTCAGGCTTTCGAAACGGTCCAGACAGACCTGTGCCCTCGCCGGCGTGATCTGCAATGCAAAGAACATGGACGGAGAGGAAGAACTGGTCAGGGAGTTTTCCTCCCGTATCAACTCCACGATGGTGGCATATATTCCAAGGTCCCGCACCGTGACCCTTGCCGAACTGAACCGACAGACGGTGATGGAATACGCACCCGGGTCCGAACAGGCTGGCGTGTACCGTCGTCTTGCCGGTGACATCATGAAGAATAACCGGACTTCCATACCGACACCCCTTGAAATCGATGAACTCGAAAATCTTGCCCTCAGATTTGCTCAGGTATGAGGGGTGCACCCTCACCGGCGCTCTCTCCGTCACGATGCAGGTACAGGATGCCGTCACGGTGATCCACGGTCCTGCCGGGTGTGCGCACCACAATTTCTCTCTCCTTCATGCGACTGCCGCCGAGCAGGACGGCGTCCGCCTCCCTCCCCTGGTTCCGACCGGCCTCCTGGAGAACGAGATCATCTTCGGAGGCGAAGAGGCGCTTGCCAGGACGCTCAGGCGTGTTGCCGACGACGGGCCGGCAGCGATCTTCGTCCTCTCCACGTGCATCACCGAGACGATCGGGGACGATGTCGAGTCCGTCTGCGCCTGCGACCTCGGGCTGCCGGTGATCCCGGTTCCGACGGCGGGGTTTCTCGGCGGCGCCTTTTCAGACGGCCTGAATATGGCGTTGACAACCCTCGCCACCCGCGTCGGGAACGATGACGTGCAGGAACGGACGGTCACCGTCATCGGGGAGAAGAACCTGGAGTTCGAGGTGGAGGAGAATTTTGCCGAGGTGGAGCGGCTGCTCGGACTGCTCGGCGTCCGTGTCGACGTCCGGTTTGTGCGGAAGATGCGGTTTGCCGATCTCGCGCGTGTCGGTTCGAGCAGCCTCAATATCCTCAGAGGGCCCGATCTCATACCGATCGGCGAGGCGCTGAAACGGCGCTTCGGCACCCCGTATATCGACTCGTTTCCCATCGGGCTTGAAGGAGGGGTGACGTTTTTGCGGGAGGCCGCTGCAAGCCTCGGCATCTCTTCTGAACGCGCGGTCGAGACGGAGACGGCGCAGCAGGCCGAGATGCTCTCTTCTTTTGCCGATATGCGGGGGGCAGCGGTGTCTCTCGACCCTCTGACCCTCGGCTCCCTTGAGTACGCCCCGGTCAGGCGCGTGATGGCGGCGCTTGACCTGAAGGCCGATACCGGCGACGCCGGTCTTTCCCTGCCGTACAGCCCGCCGGTGGGAACGGCCGGGATCAGGCGCCTGCTCCACCGCTGGAGGAGGCGTACCCATGCCTGAGCGTCCCTGCGCCAACCCGGTCTGGCCGTGCGCCATGTGCGGAGCGGTCTCCTGTCTTTCCGGCTTTGCAGGGATCGAAGTGGTCATCCACGGGTCATCGGGCTGTTATTTTTATCCGGCCTCTCTGATCCAGAGACCGCTTCATGCGACCCTGATCATGGAGGAGGAGGTGATCTTCGGCTCGGAGGAGCGGCTCCGTCAGGTGGTCGGGGAGATCATGGGGCAGGGAGGGCGCGTGGCGGTCGTCCAGACCTGCGTGCCGTCGGTGATCGGAGAAGATATCTACGGGGCGCTCGACGATTGGGACGTGATCGTCGTCGACAGCCCGGGGTTCGCCGGCGGGATGGAAGAGGGATACCGGCGGGCGATGGCGGCGCTCGGGCCTGAAGTGGGCGGGGATGCGACCGGGATCACGATCGACGGCCTCAACCCGATCGACCCGTTCTACCGGGGAAATCTGTTTGAAGCCGAACGGTTGATCAGGACGGCGGGAGGGACGGTGGCGGCCGCCCTCGCGGCCGGACCGGTCGAGCGGGTACAGGCGTGTGGCCGTGTTTCTGTGAGCACCAACCCCGGCCTCTCCGCCGGTGTCGGATCCTCTGCCGGCGACATCCTCGGTCTTGATGCGACGAAGGCGGCGTTTTCACGACTTGCAGATCTCTGCGGCCTTGATGCCGCCCCGGTCCTTCGGGAGGCCGGGGAGGCGGAGGAGCAGATCGACCGGGCGTGCGACAGGTTCCTTGCCCGTTTTGATCCTCCTGCAGTGGCGGTCTTCGCCGAGGCGTCCTATGCCGCCTTTGCCGCCGAAACCCTGAAACGCTGCCTCGACGCCGAAGTCGTGGTCTCTGCCCCCAGAACCGGAGAGGGGGCCGTCACCTCTCTGGAGGAGATCGGGGAGCTGATCGCGGAGACCGAACCCGACCTGATTCTGGGCTCGTCGTACGAACAGGCCCTGGCGCCGGCGATCCCCTCTGTGGGGATCACGTTTCCGCAACGGGGCAGGGTGCGTCTCCAGGCCCGCCCCATCGCGGGCATCGAAGGATCTCTCGCCTTTATCGAGGACGTGCTCACGGCATGCCGATCCCGCCGCCCGTCAGGGACATAGGAGAAGAGCGAACGGGATACTGAGGGCGGCGACGGGAAGGAGCTGCTTCCCCCGTTGTCGCCATGGTCTCTCCCCCGGCATAGATCTGAAGGAGCATTGCTCTGCATGCCTCCGCATCTTCGGTGAGGTTTTCTATCTTGCGGGGGTGAAGGGGGCGGAGCGGGAGGACCCCGGCCAACAGGTGCGGGGATGAAAGCGGAACCCCTTTTGGTGATCGTGATTACCCAGAACAATATATTATTGTAGATACTATAATGCTTTGTATGCTTCAGGCCTACACGTATCGGATGTATCCCTCTCAGGAGCAGGCTGCGCTCCTCTGAAGCACATCCATGCCTGTCGGTTTGTTTACAACAATTCCCTGGAGCAGAAGATCAGGGCATACGAGCAGGAAGGTCGAAAACTCTCCTGTTTCGACCTGAACAACCGTCTTCCCGCGCTTAAGGAT
>JASGMW010000025.1 GCA_030156225.1 Methanofollis sp. | reverse complement strand
CCGGAGGGCGGATCATGAACAGGATGGTGTTGTTCCTTACGCTCTCTTCACGCGGAGGAGAGAGAGAAATCTCGTTCAATTGCATCGTGCTGGCGACCTTTTGTTCCTGACTCGCCACTAGAAGACCGGAACGCCGAGGGAGGAGAGGATCACCGGCACCATCACCGCCCCCATGCAATAGACGCGCCTGACCTCGACGAGAGCGGGCACCCTGCCGAGGAGCGTCGCCACGGCGAGGATGAAGAGCCCGAACGGACCGCAGAGACAGAACGAGAGCAGGGCGACGAAGAGGATCACGGCATGGTTCAGCGGCCTGAGAGGGACGCGGGCAAAGAGGCCGGCCGTCCCGGAAAAGAGGATGGTGATGCCGAAGGCGACGGCGGCGGCGAGGACCGCGGCGAAGAGGAGGTGAGAAAACGGCGGGAGGTCGAGAGTCGCAAGCGCCGCCATCACCCCGTTGCGCGTCCGGCCCAGGGCATACAGGGCGGCGAGGCCGAGAAATGCGTTCGCCGTGTTTGCGGCGCTGGTGGCCAGGATGAACCCGGCGCGGTCGTCGCCGTAGTCGATGGCCGAGGCAAGGACGGCATTTGCGGTGGCGCTGGAGAGGCCGGGCAGCCACCCCACGACCGCACCCGCGACCGAGCCCGCACACGAGCAGCGGACATAGTCCCGCGTCAGGGGAACGGGGCTGCCCTTCTTCTGCGGCGGCATCTGCCCGTCCGAGGCCGAAAGGAGGACGGCGACGCCGAACAGCCCGGAGAGGAGGGGCATGAGAACGGCGTCGCCGCCGTTCCAGGCGAGGAAGGCGTACCTGAAGGTGAAGAGACCCAGGAGCCCGGAGACGAGAAAGACCGCGGCGGCCCATTCGGGCGATTCCGAGAAGACGATGAGATAGCCGGCGACCGCAAGAAGGAGGAGACCGATCCCCCAGTCGATCGCGGGCTGGAGGGCAGGGAGCAGGACGAGAAAGATCAGGCAGAAGGGAAGCGCCCACACGACGGCGCTGGCGCTGCCGAAGGCCGAGATCCGCACCGCATCGGCACCCCTTCCTTCGAGGCAGAGGGCATGCGCCGGCAGGACCATCACCGCCGTATCGGCGTCCGGCACCCCGAGAAAAGTGGACGGGACGCAGTCGAGAAAGGTGTGGGTGATCAGGGCCGCCACCAGCGCCGCCGCGAGCATCGGCGTGCCGAGGGTCCCGACGAGGAGGGGGGAGACCGAGAGGAGGAGGCCGGCCATCGTGTTCGCGTGCACACCGGGCACGAGCCCGCTGACGGTCCCGAGGACGACGCCGGCAAGCGTGCCGACGATGAGAGAAACGATCACACGGGAAGATCGGCCCTGCCCGATATATAAATCGATCAGGGCGGGAGATCTCCTGAGGGAAACGGTGATATCTCACCCGCACCGAACATTCCAGCAATGTTGATCGCGATCACCCGTCTCGCAGAGAAGGCGGGGAAAGACGCCGATGTCTGCGCTCGCTTCGGCCATACCTGCTATACGGTCTCGCCCCTGCGGGCCGAACTCCGCGACGGGGTCGTCGACCGATTCGTAAAAGACGCAAACGCCGGGGCGTTCGACTGCATCTTTTTCACGAGCGCACTGCCTGCGGCGGTCGTCGCACCGCGTCTCCGTCTCCAGAAAACGGTGCGGATCGTCGCCATCGGCCCCCGGACGGCCAGGACCCTCGAAGAGCACGGTCTTGCGTCCGAGACCCTGCCCACCTATTATTCGGCCGACTTCGCGCCCCATCTCGGAGAGTGGCTCAGAGGCAGACGGATCGGCATCCCGCGGGCGGCAGTGCCCAATCCAGGTCTGCTGCAGGCGATCGAGGATGCGGGCGGGAACGCCTGCGAGTACCAGGTCTACGATCTGGTGCCGTCGGGCGAACGCCTCGATACCGGCCGCGCCGACGCCGTGCTCTTCACCAGCGCCTCGTCTTTTACCACAGCGCAGTGGGAGCGGCAGGACGGCCAGATCGTCGTCGCCATCGGAAGGGTGACGGCGCAGGCGATGGAGACGGCAGGCGTCGCCCCGGACGTGGTCGGCGACGGCTCTCTTGCCGGGACGCTGGCGGCCCTGAACCTGCGGCCGGAAAGAGCGAGAGCAGAACGCCGCCTGCCCGGCGTTCCCGGGGCCGGTCTTGTCGTGGTCGACAAGCCGCAGGGGCCGTCGAGCCATCAGGTCGCCGCATGGGTGGGCAGGATGCTCGGCGTGCAGGTCGGGCATGCGGGCACGCTCGACCCGCAGGTCTCAGGGGTGCTCGTGGTGATGATCGGGCCTGCGGCACGCCTCGCCCCGGTGCTCCTGCGGGAGCAGAAGGAGTACGTCTGCGCCATGCGCATCCACGGCGATGCCGGGCGGGGGCAGATCGAGGAGATCTGCCGGGAGTTCGTCGGCAGGATCTACCAGCGCCCGCCGCGGCGCAGCGCCGTGAAGCGATCGTTGCGGATCCGGAAGATCCACGAGCTTGAGGTGCTCGACGTCGACGGGCGGCTCGTGCTCTTCAGGGTGGTGTGCGACGCGGGCACCTATATCAGGTCGCTCTGCCATCATCTCGGCCTTGCCCTCGGAACGGGCGCCCACATGCAGGAACTCAGGCGGACGAGGTCGGGATCGTTTACCGAGGAGAGCGCCCATACGCTCCATGCGATCAGGGACGCCTGTGTCGCTGCAGAGGCCGGCGACCTGGAGGCGCTCAGCAGGATCGTGCTCCCGCCGGTGCTGGGCGTCGGCGAGATGCCGCGGATCGTAGTGCGCGATACGGCGATCGACGCCATCTGCCATGGAGCGAAACTCGCCGGGGTCGGCGTGGTCTCGAAGACGAAATACCGCAGGGGCGATCTTGTGGCGGTCCTGTCCCTGAAGGACGAACTGGTCTGCCTGGGCGAGGCGCTCGTCGACGCGGAGGCCTACAAGCCCGGAGATACGGGGCTGGTGCTTGCGCCGAACGCCGTGATGATGGCGGCAGGCACGTACCCGCGGGGCTGGACGGCGAAGACCGGCCCGAAAAACGGGTAAGGGCCGGTCGACACGGCCGCGGGGATAGGATTAAAAAACGGAGAAGTGAATAGTTAAAGGCACTGTGCTGAGGTAGTCTAGTGGTATGGCGCGGGCCTGGAAAGCCCGTGAGGCGTTAAGTCTCTCGGGAGTTCAAATCTCCCCCTCAGCGTTTGGAATTCAAGTTCAAATCTTCACCCCAATTGTTAAATACTGCTTTTCTGACCCCTCATCATGGGTTCAACCACCGCACCAACCCAAGAAGACCGGGCTTTCCATCTGGTCAAGCCAGTCTATGCGCACAGTTCCGTCGACCGCGCCCTTTCTGAGGGCCGTCTCACCGAAGACGACGCCACTCTCATCGCGGCCTTCATCACCGAACAACAGGCCTCGCGCGGCCTCACCACCATCAGAGTGAACAAACTCGTCTACCTCCTCGTCAGCTGGCGGCGCTTCATCGGGCCGTACCGCACCAACGCCATCTTCGACCTCTACGCCGGCATCAACAACCTGAAGACCGGCACCAACCGACGAGGCAAGCCATTCAAGCAGAACACCCTGCACGACCACATCATACTCCTCAAACGCTTCTACCTCTGGCTCATCGAGAACGAAGTTTCCACGGTCCCGTTCAAGAAAGTGAAGGCCATCAAGGCCCCGAGCATGGACCGGAACACCAAACTTCCCGAGCAGATGCTCACCTCCGAGGAGGTCCGCACCCTCATCGCCGCCGGCGGAAACTCGCGGGACCGCGCCTTCGTCGCCGTGCTCTACGAGTCAGGGTGCCGGGTCGGCGAGATCGGGCGGCTCACCTGGGAGCGGGTCAGTTTCGACGCTCACGGCGCCGTCCTCACCGTCGAGGACACCAAGTGCTACAAAAGCCGGCACGTCAGGTTGGTCATGTCTCTTCCCTACCTCGTCGCCTGGCGCAACGACTACCCCTTCGAGCCGACAGGCCGGGCCCTCGTCTTCATCACCGCCCGCAAGACCCCGCTCCAGTACGCCACCACCCTCAAGATCCTCACCACCCTTGCCAAGCGGGCCGGCATCAAAAAACATGTCACGCCCCATCTCTTCCGCCACTCGCGCATCACCCACCTCATCACCCAGGGCGTCAACGAGGCGGTGATCAAACTCATGATGTGGGGCAACCTGAACACCAACATGTTCCAGACATACGCCCACCTCACCGGCACCGACATCGACCGCGAGATCCTCAGCCATTACGGGGTCACCTTCGCCGACGAGACAGTCGACCTGGGCCTCGAACCCCGCGAGTGTCCTGAGTGCCACACCATCAACGCCCCGACCGCCCGCTACTGCACCACCTGCTACCACTCCCTCACCGGGGAGAGCACCGCAACCATCGAAGGAATGGAGGCCGACATCGTGGCTCACCCGCAGGACCTCAGGGCGATTGTCGACGAGATGATCAACGAGAAGAAATGGCGAGGTGAAATCTGATCTTCTATTTATTTTCAAACCAAGATTTTTTGAATCAATAGGAAACAGAAAATCCTGCAAAGGGTAAGACCGTCAGAATCAAGATCGCAAACAACGCTCTCACTTAAGACAGTTCATGGGTTCAGCAATAGATTTCAAAGATTTTAACGCCACTATTTCCATTAGAATTACCTCAAAGCGAATAAATTAAAAATACGTAAATAGAAAAAGCCATGAAATTAAAAATATGAATTCAAAATTGTTTATTATTACTGTAATGCTGATATTGCCGTTTGTTCTTTCTTCGGGCTGTATCAGTGGCGAAACGCAGGTACAAGTCGATGGTTATTACGAAGCAAGTGGAATCGCCTTGTTATCTAATCCGTTCAACGTGAATTTGCATTTAGAAGCGACAAATCTCGGAGATATCGATGCAAAAAATGTTGAAGCAATAGTGCAAATGACATATGATGGCACCGTTGTCGGCCAGGACAAAGTCAGTTTCGGCACCGTAAAGGTAGGTATACCCGTAAGTAAAGATACGGTAGCAAAAGTAACAATTCCAAGTGCCGAATGGGCCAATTTCGATTCGGATAAGTTGAATCTCGCCGTTAAAACAATAATAATTGATGGAGAGATAGCACATTAAAGAAAACCATACGAAACAATTTTTCGGTATTTTGACTTTTCCGTAGCAATGGGAAAGCACTTCAAAAATTTATGTAAGATCGTCACCTGACAAAAGCCTAAAACAGAACGAAAAGAAATGGCGAGGTGAAATCTGAAAAAACACATTCAAAATCTCTACTTCTCTTTTATATCCACCTGACCGTCATCTCTCCTCCGAGGGTCGCCGGACCGACGCCCCCCCATAACCTGCCCCCCCGGCAGCAGCATTTTTCCAGTGTTCCCGGTTCCGGCACCCCGCAGAGGAGGCAGACCTCCATGAACACGAAACCGAGAAAAGTCAGACAGGAAGACATCGACGCCTTCGAGGAACGGTCGCCGTTCTATCGGGGCATCGGGAAGAGGATGGTCGAACACGGCATCTGGGAGATCGTAGAAGAGGAGGAGAAGGCATGCGAGACATAGATGGCAGCCAGGACGTATCTGGTTACCGCACCAACCCCCGGGCCGCCACCACAGAGTCGGAGGACCAAGCACATAAGCATAGCGATGTGATCGAGCAGGTGCCTCTCTACCTCGTCCCACCCACGATCACGGCCAACGTGAAGAAATTCGGCGGGGCGATCAGCGAGATGCATGTCCGCCGGACCGGCGGGCACAACTATGCGATCACTGTGGTGACGCAGGAGGAAGAGGAATGACCGAGGAGAGCATCGGCACCCTCCGCCTGGGGTCGCACGGCGGCCTCCACCTCCTCGTCGGCAGGGAGCACTACCGGATCGCCCCCGAGGACCTGCGGCCCCTCCTCCTCCATGGCCACGCGGTGCCGGTGACGGCCTCGGTGACCGGGGAGAGGGAGGACGGCACCGTCGTCACCGAGACGGCGATCGTGGGCCATGCGGCGGTGAACGCCCCTGGCCGCGCGGTGAAGGTCTTCACGGTCTCGGGCCACTTCATCGTGCCGCTCGTCAGCGTGCAGCGGGTGGCCCGCGGCGAGGCGGTCTCTGCCCCGCTCTTCCCCCTGATGCCGGAGGGGTGGGGATGATAGGAGAGGCCCTCGCCGCCCTCTTCCCTGAGGGCGGCGTGGTGGAGGTGCGGGCCCTCGGCGACTATGCGACGCACTCAGGCTACTTCGACGACTTCACAAAACTCGCCGCGTGCGCCGAGGCCCTGGACGCCGACCCTGAGGTGAGAGGGATCTATGTCACCCTGAACGTCGTGAACCCGGCCCTCCTGGCCCGCCGGGCGAACCGGGTGAAGATGCGGCTGACAAGGAGCGATCCAACGACCTCAGACGCCGACATCGTGCGCCGCCGCTGGCTGCCCGTCGACCTGGACCCGGTGCGGCCGAGCGGGGTGTCCTCGACCGAGGAGGAGCACGCCGCCGCCCTTCGCCGGGCCGACGAGATCGCCCTCTGGCTCGACGAGCAGGGGTTCCTCTTCCCCATCCGCGCCGACTCTGGGAACGGTGCTCACCTCCTCTACGCGATCGACCTCCCGAACGACGATGCCGCAACCGCCCTGGTGAAAGGGGTGCTCGCCACCCTGGACGCCCTCTTCTCGGACGGAAAGGTCACCGTCGACACGGCGAACTTCAACGCCGCCCGCATCTGGAAACTCTACGGGACCTGCTCGCGGAAGGGGGACAACACACCTGAACGCCCGCACCGGAGAGCGAAGGTCCTCTCGGTGCCTGGGGAGAGGGGGACCGTCCCTGCCGAGAAACTCAAGGCTATCGCCGCCCTCCTCCCGACCGAGGCCCCGGCGACGCCGGCACAGACGGGGTCGCACATCGACCTTGCGGCCTGGCTCAAGGAGCACGGCCTTGCCGTGCGGAGCACGCGGCCCTGGCAGGGTGGCACCCTGCATGTCCTGGAGGACTGCCCCTTCTCGGCAGCCCACCACGACGGCGCTTTCGCCGTCCAGTTTCCCTCCGGCGCGATCTATGCAGGGTGTCACCACGCCTCCTGCGGCGGCGGGGTGCAGCGCTGGCCCGAACTGCGGGACCGGTACGAGCCGCGGGAGAAGAGGGCGCAGAGGCGGAGGAGAGAGGAGGTGACGCCGCCTCCCCCAAAACCTCCGGCGCCAGACCCGGCGTATCGCGAGAAGGCGATGGAGATCCTCGCCCACGGCGACCCGCTCGCCTTCCTCCTCGATGCCTTCAACCGCGAGCACGTCGGCGACCGCACCGTCGCCGAGTGCCTGGTGATGTCCCTCGCCTCGCAGTCGGTGGAGAACACGAACGGGTTGCATGTCTCGGTGTCGGGAACCTCAGGGAAGGGCAAGAGCCATGCCTGCACCACGATGCTCAAGCAGGTCCCCGAGGCCTACCGCCTCGCCGGGACCGTCTCGAACAAGGCCCTCTACTACCACGACGATCTCCGACCGAGCACCGTCTTCCTCTTCGACGACGTCACCCTCTCAGACGACCTCCTTGAGGTTCTGAAGAGCGCCACCGCAAACTTCAGGGAGAGGATCGAGCACCACACCGTCTCGCCTGACAGAAAACTCCAGGTCTGCCGGATACCTGAGCGGTGCGTCTGGTGGCTCGCGAGGGTCGAGGACCCTGGCGACGACCAGGTGATGAACCGGATGCTCACCGTCTGGATCGACGACTCGGCCGAGCAGGACGAGCGGGTGCTCCAGCACATGAAAACGGCCGAGGCGCAGGAGGACGACGGCGCCGACGAGGACCCCGACCTTCCGGTCTGCCGGGCGATCTGGGGGGTGTTGAAGGAAGAGCGCCTCCACGTCTCCATCCCGTACGCCGAGAAGGTGCACTTCTCGGCCACGACGAACCGCCGCAACCCTGGCATGCTCTTCGACCTGATCAAGTGTCACGCCCTCCTCCACCGCTTCCAGAGGGAGGCGTACGACGGCGGCATCAGGGCAGACCGCGACGACTTCGAGACCGCCTCCAGGATCTACGCCGCCATCAACGGCGAGGCCGGCGGGCAGGAGACGAAGCTGACGAAGAACGAGGCCGCCGCCCTGGAGACGGTGGCGACGATGGGATGGGAGCAGTTCACCGTCAAGATGCTCCAGGACGCCCTCGGCCTCTCGTACCACCAGACCTACCGCATCCTCCACGGCTATGCGAGCCGCGGCATGACCTACTCAGGCCTCCTGGAGAAGTGCCCGGCGGTCAGTTACTTTGACACCACGGTCCTGGAGGACTGCGAAGGCTATGCGGTCCGCCGCCGCGAGCACCTCTTCTCCTTCGACCTGAGGATATACCGGCAGTGGGCTCGCGGAGCCGGGGTGTGGATCGCCGCCGGTGACGACGAGGGTCATGACGACGACCGGGACGACGGTCCCGGCCCGGACGACCCTTGCAACATTGCAGCAGGTTTCCAGCAGAATTGCAGCACCCGCCGCGAAGATCAAAAGGCGAGGACCGGCCCTCGTTCTGACAGTACTTATACAGATAGAGAGACGCGTCTCTCTCTCAGTACTACATTACAGCAAAACGCGCACCCACATACCGGCACCTCTCTCCGGGCTGGTGAGTGTGGGTGTGTGTGCGATCCCCGGAATGTTGTAACTGATCCGGCGATCTCACCGCCCAGGGGAGATAATCTGATTCAAACAATTCCTCATCGTCCGTTGAATGACATCGCTTTCCGCAAACTGCTGCAAACGGCTGTAAAAAAAGGCGGCCTGCTGCAAGAGTCCCTGCCCGGCGTCCTGGACCACCGGGAGTTCACGCGGACGAAGACCGACCTCGGGCGATGCAGTATCTGCGACGAGGGGAGGGCGGTGTTTCGATCGGGGGACGGCCGGGCGGTGCTCTGCGAGAGGTGCTACGGCCACCTGGTGCAGGAGTGGAATGAGAGGAGAGGGATAGCGTGAGTCCGTGGCGCATCAGCGGCACGGGCTGCCGGTGGCCCCGGAAGGGGGTGAGCGGCTGATCCCGCTCGACCCCCTCCAGACGCCGGCGGTGTTACTTGGCATGGCGGGCGCGGTCCTCGTGGCCGGGCGAGGCGCGGGGACACGGGCGTGCGGGTTTTGTGCCTGGGTGATCGGGAATTTGTTCTGGGTGGCGTACGGGATCGTGACCGGGAACCCGTACGTGATGGTGATGTTTGCGTTCTACTGGGTGACGGCGGTCGCGGGGGCGGTGAACTGTGCGCACCATTGGAGGTGACCGGTCAGGGCACGCAATTTCCGAAAAGGTTATCTTTATGTATACATCATACGACACCTATAGACGCAAAGCCGGCCCAAGAGCGAAGCTTCTTTTCCGGCAGCGGGGTGATGGAATGCAGGGTGATGGTATAAAAAAACTCAAAAAAATCCATGCGATGCTCTATGCAATGGAGCATGACCCCGCCATCGGTCGGACAAAACTGATGAAGTTCGTCTTCTTCATCGATCTCATTCACTATAACCAGCGGGGGAGCCTGCTCTTCGACAGCACCTATCGTCGGATGCAGAACGGGCCCGTGGACGGGGAGGCACTGACCCTTGCGAGTGAAACGAACCGGTACTTTGGTGTGAAAGAGGAGAAAAAGAAGTACAGCCCACGCTCAAAGCCCTATATATCATATTCATTCCGGGCAAAGATCCCCTTTGACCCCTCTTTGTTTTCTCCCTACGAGCAGAGGTTGATGGCGATGGTAATGGCGGCCCTGAAAAGACACCAGGCGCGGAAAGTCAGTAACCTTACCCATGAACTGCGGCTCTGGAAAGAGTTCTCAGACGGAGACACGATCCCGCTCGACTACTTCAATCTTAAAGACAACGAGATCACACTGCTGGAGAAAAATGGGCTTCATGTAGATGGTTTCCAGCGAACCTTCTGCAGGACGATGATGGGGATCGCTCAGGAGAATGCCGATGCTATTTCTCCCCTGAATCCTGCACGAGTGGCGGCGGTCGAACGGGTGCTAGACGATCTGATCCGAAAGTTTCCTCTTCCCACCTTTGATGTATTCTATGATCCATACCTCGCATGGGACGACGCCTTCCGCTCCGTCCTCAGGAATGACCCCGTGCGGGCACCCGCTCTGACGGCTGCATGCTGTGATGCTGTCTGTTATGTTTCCTTCGCGGTGTATGCCGGGGAGGGGCAGAGCATAGAATTACGGGCATACTGCAATAGGATCGAGGACGAATTCAACACTGTTGAGGGCGATCTCGTTCGTGATCATCCCTGTGAGGTCGAGATGGCAGAGGGGGAGATCCTCGACCGGACGATGCGCCTCTCCCGGACCCTGGCGCTTGAGATGCCGTCGGGGAGGCGTTAGGCTGCCATATTTCCACGACAGCAACGTCCTGATCGGCTACTATTTTCATGCCGCCGACGATTGGGGGCGGGCGGCGACCTCTGTGTTTGACGATCCCGAACTGAATTATTCGAGCACGTTTGTCTGGGGGGAGTGCTTTGGGATCGAGAACGGCGGCAAATGCGCTACGATCCAGAAACGGATCGTGTGGGAGTTCCGCCGGGCGGTCGCCGCCCTGAAGAGGGATCCGTCTGTCGAGTCTCTGGAGGCGGAAGCGATGACGTGGAGGATCCAGGGTATTGTGGCGCAGGCGATCACCGGGGCCGGGAGAGACGCGGCGGCGACGATCACGGCGCTGAATAAGGTGAAGACCTGCTATGAGCAGGAGTGCGCCCGGCGCCTCGCCCATCTGGAGGACCGGGAGGTGCTTGCCCTGCACAGGCGGCGGACCGACTACCCCGAGATCTACCTGGGTTTGAATGTCATCGACGACCAGGACGACATCGAAGTGGTGCTCGACGCCCACGACCTTGCGCTGTCTGTGCCGGGGCTGGTGCTCTGGACGGGGGACGGCGCTCATATCGTGCGGAACCGGGAGCGGGTGCTGGATCTGACGGGGCTTGAGAACGTCCGGTTCCTCGGGGACGCCTGAAGGCGTTTCACGCTATTTTAAAATATAATCTCAATCTGTTGTTCAAGAAATCATATAAACAGAACAATAAAAACTGAAACCTTTATCATTTCTGAAAAACCAGAGCATTTCAGGCGAACATACGCATGAGACTCACCGACAACGAAATCCGCGACATCACACGATATCTTGAAGCCGGAAAGCCCCTCCCTGAACAATACCGCTTCCTCCTCTTTGAAGACAAGCGCGAAGTAGAACTCGTCTGGAACGGCAAGACCGACGAGGTCTGCAACGTCGTCCTCCCGTTTCAGGTGATCGAGAACGTGGACGAGCCGCGCAAAGAGGTGAACCAGACCATCCAGAAGACTCTCTTCGACATCGACGACCGCGGCCGGCAGTTGAAGGGATGGACGAACAAACTCATCTGGGGCGACAACAAACTCATCCTCTCCTCCCTCAAAAACGGCCCCCTCAGGGAGGAGATCGAGAAGCAGGGCGGGATCAAGTTGATCTACATCGATCCCCCGTTCGATGTCGGCGCCGACTTCTCAATGGATATCGAAGTCGGGGATGAGACGTTCACGAAGGAACCCGGGATTATCGAAGAGATAGCCTACCGGGACACCTGGGGGAAGGGGGCGGATAGTTTCATTGCGATGATGTACGAGCGATTGAAACTGATGCGGGACCTTCTCGCAGAGGACGGGAGTATTTATGTGCACTGTGACTGGAGGATGAATAGTCTACTAAGAGTTATTCTCGATGAGATATTCGGTAAGGAACAGTTCAAAAATTCGATTTCATGGCATTATAGCGGTTGGAATAAAAAATTAGCATCATCATTTGAAAGAAGACATGATACAATCCTTTTCTATTCAAAGTCTGAGGATCCTATTTTTAACTCATTTTTTGAACCGTGGAAATCAAAAGAATCGTATGTAAAAACAAGAAAACAAAAAGTTCGGATTGATGATGATGGTCGGGAGTATGTTTTATCTGATGCTGGCAAGGGTAAGAGAATAAAAAGGTACTTAGATGAAGTTCTGAATGAGGGTGTTGTTGTTGATGATGTTTGGGACTTAGATAAAATAAACAACTCATCACATGAAATTATTGGCTATCCAACTCAAAAGCCAATTGCCCTCCTCGAACGCATCATCAAGGCTTCCTCGAATGAAGGCGACCTCATCGCCGACTTCTTCTGCGGGTCTGGCACCACCCTTTCCGTCGCCGAGAAACTCGGCAGGAAGTGGATCGGTTCAGACCTCGGCAAGTTCGCCATCCACACTACTCGCAAGCGGATGATAGAGGTCCAGCGGGAACTCAAAGCAGACAATAAAGACTATCGCTCCTTCGAGATCCTCAACCTCGGTAAATACGAACGGCAGCACTTCATCGGCGTCAACCCGAACCTCAGGGACGAACTCAAACAGAAACAACTCGCCGAGAAGGAAAAGAACTTTGTCAGCCTCATCCTCTCTGCCTACCATGCCGAACCAGTCGAGGGCTTCACCACTTTTGCCGGTAAGAAGCAAAACCGCATGGTCGCCGTCGGTCCCGTCAACCTGCCGGTCACGCGCCTCTTCGCCGAGGAAGTCATCGGGGAATGCCGGCAGAAGTACATCACCAGAGTGGACATCCTCGGCTTCGAGTTCGAGATGGGCCTCTTCCCGAACATCCAGGAAGAGGCAAAACAGAAGGGCATCGAAATGGCCCTCAAATACATCCCCTGCGACGTCTTCGACAAACGTGCCCTCGCCAGAAACCAGGTCGTCTTCTACGACGCCTCCTACATCGAAGTCACCCCCCATTACAAAGGCAATTCCATCGCCATCGAACTCACCGACTTCTCAGTCAACTACAATCAGGAGACCGTCGACAACGCCATAGAAACCCTCAAAGATGGAGGGAAGAAGATCGTCGTTGAAAACGGTAAGATCATCAAAGTGACAAAAGACAAGAGCGGCATCGTCTCCAAGGAACCCCTCACCACCACCTGGACCGACTGGATCGACTACTGGGCCGTCGACTTCGACTTCGAGAGCAAACAGGAGATCATCACCCGCGTGAACGAGAACGGCGAACAGGAAGAACTCTGGACCGGCGAATACGTCTTTGAAAACGAATGGCAGTCCTTCCGCACCCGGCGCGACCGCACCCTCGAACTCCAGAGCATCTTCAAAGAGTGCATGCCAGGTCGCCGGAAGATCGCCGTCAAAGTCGTCGATATCTTCGGCAACGATACCATGAAAGTCGTCGACGTCACCATCGGGAGGAAATGACCATGGCCCTCCACCCGGACTTCCCCACCGATCCCTACACCATCCTCGACCCCTCCATCAGATGGTTCCCGGCCGACGAAAAACTCCGTGAGCAGGGCTATGAAAAACTCCTCCCGCCACTTGTTGCTCAACTCCGTCTGAAAGTCAAGGAATGGCGGGACGACGGCTATGCCGGGGCCACCCCCACCAGCATCGCCCTCCTGAACTGGTGGTTTAAAACCGACCACCTCCTTCCCGGGACCGATGGCGTCCTCGTCCCCTTCTCCTACTACTTCGCCCAGCGCGAGGCCGTCGAGACGATCATCTACCTCCACGACGTCGCCCAGATCAAGGATAAGTACGACCTCATCCGCTACGACAGTTCTGGCGCCGTCTCCGCAGGCATGTTCCCGGAAACATGGAACCGCTATGTCATCAAGATGGCGACCGGCAGCGGCAAGACCAAGGTCCTCAGCCTCATCCTCGCCTGGAGCTACTTCAGCAAACTCTACGAAGATGACTCGGACCTTGCCAGAAACTTCCTCGTCATCACCCCAAACATCATCGTCCTCGACCGCATCAGAACTGACTTCGAGGGCCTCCGCATCTTCTGGCAGGACCCGATCCTCCCGGACAACGGCTACGAAGGGCAGAACTGGCAGGACGACTTCCAGCTCACCCTTCACATCCAGGACAACGTCCACGTCACCAGGAAGACCGGCAACATCTTCCTCACCAACATTCACCGGGTCTACAACAGCAACCAGAAAGACCCGACCTTCGAGGACGACGACCTGATGGACTACTTCCTCGGGAAAAAACCGACCGGAGCGACCAACGACTCAAAGGTCGATCTCGCCGAGATCGTCAGGGACATCGACGAACTCATGGTCCTCAACGACGAGGCGCACCACATCCATGATGAGAGTCTGGCGTGGTTCAAGTCCATCCAGGACATCCATAACCACCTCATCCAGAAAGACAGCAAACTCTCCATGCAGGTCGACGTCACTGCAACCCCAAAACATGACAACGGCGCCATCTTCGTCCAGACCGTCGCCGACTACCCCCTCGTCGAGGCCATTTACCAGAACGTCGTCAAACACCCCGTCCTCCCTGACGCAGCCAGCCGGGCAAAACTGGTCGAGAGAAAGAGTTCCAAATTCACCGAAAAATACGAGGACTACATCCACCTCGGCTATCTTGAGTGGAAGAAAGTCTATGACGAACACCTGAAACTCGGAAAAAAAGCGGTACTCTTCGTCATGACCGACGATACCAAGAACTGCGACGAAGTGGCCGCATACCTGGAAAATCGGTACCCTGATCTCAAAGACGCCATCCTTGTGATCCATACCAAGAAAAACGGTGAAATATCCGAACCTGTGAAAGGCAAGAAAGAGGGGGAACTCAAACGCCTCAGGGACGCATCGAACCGGATCGACTCGATGGAAAGTCCATACAAGGCAATCGTCTCGGTCCTCATCCTCAAAGAAGGGTGGGACGTGAAAAATGTGACCACCATCGTCGGCCTGCGTGCATACTCCTCAAAGAGCAACATTCTCCCTGAACAGACCCTCGGTCGGGGGCTCAGGCGGATGTACCGTGACCAGGACGTCACCGAGTACGTCAGTGTCGTCGGCACCGACGCCTTCATGGACTTCGTCGAGTCTATCAGAAACGAGGGGGTCGAACTCGAACGGAGAAAGATGGGAGAAGGCACGAAACCCAAAGCCCCACTGGTCGTCGAGGTTGACAACGAAAATATCCATAAAGACATTGAGAAACTCGACATTCAGATCCCGGTCCTCACGCCCAGGATCTACCGGGAGTACAGGAACCTCTCCGATCTCGACGTCAGCACCTTCGGCACGCGCAAACTTCCCGTCAAACAATTCACTCTGGAAGAACAGCGTGAAATCATCTTCAAAGATATCACCAATGGGGAAATCACGCACAAGACCATCCTTGACAGCACCATGGTGGCGAACTACCAGAGTGTCATAGGCTACTTCACCCAGGTGATAATGAAAGAACTCCGCCTCGTGGGTGGCTATGACATCCTCTATGGGAAAGTCAAGGAGTTTGTCACCGCATACCTCTTCGAGAAGGAGGTCAATCTCGAAGACCTGAACATTCTGCGGAATCTATCTGAACTGGAAGCGACGAAGACCATCATAGAGTCATTCAGGAAGAACATCAACGAACTGACCGTTCTCGATAGGGGTGAAGCCGAGATCAGGGACTACATCAAGATCAGCACGTGCAGGCCTTTTGTCACCAAAGACCAGGACTGCATCATCCCGAAAAAGAGCCTGTTCAATAAAATCGTCGGGGACAGCCATCTGGAACTGGAGTTTGCCGCATTTCTGGAAAATTGTGACGACATCATCTCCTACGTGAAAAACTATCTCGCCGTCCACTTCACAATAGATTATCAAAACGCATCTGGCGACATATCAAACTACTACCCGGACTTCATCGTTAAAAAATCACCGTCAGAAGTGTATATCGTTGAGACCAAAGGGGAGGTGGATCTTGACGACCCCCTGAAGATCAAACGTCTCGCCCAGTGGTGCGATGACATCAATGCTGCCCAGACAGAGATCAGGTTCGATTGGATCTTTGTCGATCAGGAGACCTTTGAGACCTATCCACCCAGAGACTTTAAACAACTGGTTCAGAACTATCAGAAATATAAAGACTGAATCCCTCACTTTTTCCTGTACACATTCACTCCGATCTTGACCTCCTCGTCCCCGGGCACCGAGACGTTCCCCTCGGTCGAGGCGATCGTGATCGACTTCCCTGACTTCGACGCACCGAACTCCTTCGAGAGGTCGACCGTGATCACCAGCCTATCGCCGTCCACCTTCATATCCACATTTTTCATCGTCAGCAACTCCTGTACATCGGTTCGGTACCGTTCCCGATGAACCTGCCGAAACAGGAGGAGCGATCACCTCCCTCACCCCGTCCCTCACCTCGATCACCCGCGTCCTTCCCTTCTCCTGCCGAACCGCGAGGTCCACCAGGTGCAGGTGCTCCAGTTTTCGCAACCGCTCGTGGAAGGTCGTGTAACTGATCCGCCCGCCGGCGCAGACCCGCTCGTACGCCATGCCAGCCGTCACCGGCCCGCCTCCCTCCCGCTCCAGGGAGAGGGCCGCGTCGAGCACCGCCCTCTCTCCAGCCGTGAGCGACCGCACCGCGATCTCCACATACAGGTGCCTGGAGAGGGAGTAGGCCGCGAGCACGTCCTCGACCGTCACCTCGGTCCTCGCCTCCTTCTCAGCCGCAAGCACCGCCCTCTTCACCAGGTCCAGACCGATCCGCAGGTCGCCGCAGGCCATCGTCCTCTCGACGACGAGGTCCATCGCCGCCGGCGGCAGCACACCCGGGTACAGGCCGACCAGCACACGCTCGCCGATGATGCCCCGCACCTCCGCGGCGGTGTAGGGCGGGAAGGGCACCTCGTTCGGGCAGAGCACAGAGAATGTCGCACGGTCGAGGTCGCGGATGAGGTCGAGCGCCGGGCACGAGACGGTCATCCACACGCCGGTCCGTACGCCTGGATAACTCTCGTGAAGGCGGAGGATGGCGGCGAGCACCTCGTTCAGCACGCCGTCGGGGAGGAGGGCGTCGGCGTCGTCGAGGCAGACGACGAGGACCGCCTCCCGCCTGGTCAGGAGGTGTCCCACCTCGTCGACGGTCTTGGTGTAGGGCACGCCGACCGCCGGGGGTTTGTGGCCCGCAATCCCCTCGTAGATGCGGGCGAAGACCGCCGGGCGGGTCCGGTCCTTCTGGCAGGAGACGAGGACAGGCACGACCGCCTGCGTCGTCTCTTCGACTTCAGCGAAGATCCGGCGGACCGCCGTGGTCTTTCCCGTGCCGGGCGGTCCCCTGAGGACGGTGTTCAGGGGCCGGGTGCCGCGGAGGGCGGGCCGCAGGGCGAAGGCGAGGTCTTTGACCTGGGTGTCGCGGTAATGGAACTGCTCGGGGAGACGGTCGAACTCGAAGAGGTCTGGGTTGCGAAAGAGCGTCTGGTCGCTCATGAGGGGGTGGTGTGTCATGGACGAGGAGTGGTGACCGGGGTATATATGGGTGAAGCGTGCGCGGTCTGGAAGTGAACGGGGGTTCCATGACCCCGCTCCCGCTCCTCGTCGAGAATGACGACGACGAGTTTTGACAGGTGCAGCCGCTCGCAAAAATCGACCCGCCCGCCAAGCCACCAAGGCAAGGGAACGCGGTGAGATGTATATATACTGATAGAATCTATGGTAATCAATTTGAGGCGATCAGAGATGGTATTACTTTTAGACGATGACGAGTGGGCGAAGTTAGAGGATCGTCTGGCCCATCCCGAAAAATATGAGACCGATGAGAGTCGAAAATTCATGGACAGCGTAATCGATCTTGAGAACTCGGTGGACGTAATGGCGAGGCGGGTTCACATTCCGGCCAGGTTTTTGGAGGATGGTGAATTTTGAGAGGGGATAGTGGAGGTTGAAATTCTGGATGATGTGAAACCCGTGGACCCCGTTTGTTGTTCCAGCCCGGAATAAAATCATTTTTTGAAATACGAAGCCCTTGAAGATCAAGACAACGCGATTTCTGTGACTCGCGTGGCATATGATGACAGGGGCGTGGTCGTGGGGTTTTTACGCTTGATCACACTCGGGCATGGTCTGGCATCACCCCCACCCCATCACCTTCACCACCACGGCGACGATCCCGCCGACCACGCCCCCGGCACCGGCGGCGATCTGCCGCTCCCTCTTCTCCTCGCCGGCCGTCTCGCTCTTCCAGTTTTCGAGGGCGCGGAGGCGGCCCTCCACCTCGGCGTCCTTCTCCTCCATCTTCTTCAGGGTCCGGCAGATCCACTTCACGTCCCTGTTCGTCTCGACGATCATGTCCCGCAGTTCCCGCTCGCCGGCCATCGCAATCTCCTGAGGACCGAGTGGAAGTTAAGGCAGATTAATATTACTTATGGTAATACTACTCCTCAGCCTGCGACGGACCCGGGACCTCCAGGCAGGAGAACAGTCAATGGTAGACTTCACCCTGTCTTCCACGAGCAAGACGTCGGTGCGGAAACTTCCGGCACCGATCACCGATGCCGCCACCTTCAGCGGCATCGTCGAGGACATCCTGACGAACAACCCCTGGGGCTGCACGTCCTGGGAGAGCGCCGGTGAGTCCCACGACCCGGTCGAGAAGGCCTCCGAGGCCTACACGGCCCGTATCGTCTATGAGAACACCCTCGGCAAGGTCGTCGGCACGGCTGCGGCACGCGCCCCGACCCTCGCCGGCTTCAACGCGGCGAAGACCGAACTTCTCGGCAACGCCGCACTCGAAGCCGCGACCGGCGGAAGTGCGGTCGCCGATCCGGACAGCGAGGCGTACGCCTGCCGTCTCAAGTGCCACGCCGCGAACGGAGAGATCTTCTCCGTCTCCTTCACCCGCACCTCGGTGCGGATCTCGGCGTACGAGGACGACAGCATCCTCGCCACGATCGAGACCTGGGCGGACGGTGTGACTGCCCTGAACTGAGAGGGGACCAACCCCTCCCAGATCTCTCCATTCTGACCTCTGTTTTTGGCATTCTGCCCCGAAATACGGGCAGTATGTGCCTCTTTTGAGAAACGGCCTATTCTAGATTATTTCTGCCATTCAACAGGAAATGATGCCATTTCATCAGGACGGAGGCGGGGTTTCCTGGAGAACGAGGGCCGAGGGAGGGATGATGTACGGGGACGGGTGGAGAAGAGCGTGAAAAAGGGCGGAAATCGGCGCGAATCCGAGATATTTTGAGGGTGACAGGGGCAGGACGCTATCAGGGTACGCCCGACATTAGACGCAAAAAAGGAAATTAGGGGGTGAGAGCAGTAAACTTATCCACCGCCTCATACGTCTTCCCGTCAGGGGTGTGGATCGTGACATATGTCCACCCAAACATTTCATCAGAAGGAACATTCATGCTGCTGAAAGGAACTTTTATTCCGCCTTTCATGAACATATTCCCATCTTTCCACGTTGTTATAGTGCCGGATCCCTTGTAGACAAGTTTGTCTTTTTGTTCTTTGAAGTTATCATCGAATTTTGTTGTCCATATCTGAATATCGATGGGAATACTGGCATCAGAATATTTTACCGTCTCATCATATTGATCCAGCAGATTTGGATGAACAGTAATCCCATCGTCCTCGGCATCGGCATCCCAGTTCTCACGCATTGTGCTCACGCTTGCGTGTGTCACCTGGGAAAAGTCATTCGCTGCCTCTGTGGATGTTTGAACTGTTTGTTCAGATGTTGCGTATGGGGTGCTCGTTTGCTGGGTGGAGGATGTTAACTCATTCGGCGATGCTTGATGATTTGTGTGTGCAGTTGTACAACCAGAGACACAAATACAGCAGATTGCAATACAAACCAGGAGTAAAGAGTATAACCTCATATTTTCTCGAAACATAATAAAATCCATCGGCATATACACATTTCGTTTTTTTTCAGAGTTTTATTTTTTAAAACATTACAGAGTGATGACTGCGATTAACCCAATTTTTTATGGGGCTTTTCGTTGGTAGCCATTAGATTGTTTTAAAAGAGCATATTTCAAATACAGGTCAAAAAACGCGTTTCGGGAGAGAAGGGAGAAACATCACCCTTCAATCCTGATTTTTATATTTGATCAGACCTCCAATCAGGAAGAAGATGAAGGCTGGAACACCGAAGAGGGAGACCGATATGAGGACCAGGATGCCCGAGATGATCATCAGAGCAGCCCCGAGAGTATTTTTCTTCAGCACACCGCCAACAATGCCTGTGATTGAGAAGAGTAATGCCGAGGCCCCAAGCCCCATGATCGAATCGTACCCAGCAGAGGGATCAAATGCCGAGGCAAATGCTCCGACAAAAAACGCAAAGAACGCAGCGGCGATTCCAAGAAGACCGCCGATAAGCCCAAGCCAGAATGGGCGGCTGTCCGATTGTGGCATATTTCCAAATAAGACTCTTGATGTCACCCCATATAAAAATTCATCTCATTTTTGGCCACACAACAGATATTAAACAAAAAAAATGAAGTCGATTGTGATAAGGGAGTATCCGGTGGCCGTGTTTGCTCGCCCTGCTCGCGGCACACCGCGGACCTCCCTCTGGATCTTTTTCTTGGTGCGGGAGGACGCCCGCATGACCCACGCTCTGGCGTGGTCCATGCCGGCTGCTGAAACTTCGCTCCGCACCGTGCTGATGCACCGTGCTCCGCTCATGCCGACGTTCCCCCTCAGGGGACCGGCGAGGATCCCCTTCGGGTGAAGTCGGCGCACCCACCCGGCACCTATTCGGTGCCTCCTCCCCTCCGGGGCAGTCTGTTGCGATAAGGGAGGGTCCGGCGGTCGGTGCATCAGCACGGGCCGCCGGCGGGGGCGGGTCGGCGGGGTAGAGCATAACCGGGGCCGGAGTGCAACGGAGCGCCCCGGTCATGGTGGGCGCAGCGCAAGCGTCCCCAACCGCCCGGCCCCGTTCAACACCTCCCCGCCGGCAGGACATCAGGACCATAAGCCGGCGTCCCGAGAGAGGAGGCCGGGACTGGTCCCCCGGTGAGCCAGTCCGCCGCCTTCTGCGCATCGCTCGCCGCCCGCACCACGTCGGCAGCCGTCCCGTCCCTGATGTACCTGAGCCACCCGGCGATATAGGCTGCCTGGTTCTCGGCCACCGGCGGGAGGTCGGTGCCGGTCATCGCACACAAAAACGCCGCCCCCATCTCGGCGGTGAGTTCTTCCCTGCTGTATCGCTCGCTCCCGAAGTGGACCGCCGCCGTGATCCCCTCGCGGTCCAGCCGGTGCGCCGCCCCCGTCCAGTGCGTGAGTTCGTGAAAGAACGAGGCGTAATAGGCGGCCATGCTCTCGAACCTCGCCGGCGCCGGCATTGTGATCACATCCCACGCCGGGTAGTAGGCAGGCTCGCCCGCCCGCACCCGCGGGGCGTTCCGCCTGATCACCTCTTCGCATGTGGCCACCGGGGCGGGGGCGGCGAGGTCCTCAGGCTCGATGCCGTCACACTGGCCGAGGTGGAAGACCTTGTAGTATCGCACGATGGGCCGCTCCCTGAGGGCGACGACCCGCCGCTCCTCGCCGGTCGCCGGGTCCTTTTCCTTCCTTTCATCGTTGTACTTCCAGAGGACAACGAGGCCAGCCGCCTTCTCACCCCGGCGGACCTGGCCGCCCGCCTGCTGGATCTGTCGGTACGTCCCCCACCAGGTATGACCGGCGAGGAGGACCCGGTTGATGCCCCGATACGGTCTGTGGGTGGCGAGGTTGCACGGGGTCATGCTCTGCCAGGTCTGCCGCCAGGGAACGGTGCCCGACTTCAGAGAAGAGATGATGCGGTCCCGCACCATCTCATACACCGAGGTCATCAGGGCACCTCGATGATCTCGGTCTTCGCACCTCGCCGGACGTGGGCGACGCATTCACCCAGGCCGAAGACCGCCGCCATGTTCTGACAGTTCTGACGTATCCGCTGTGCCTCCTTCCGGCAGGCCCGCGCCTCGGCGATGAAGGGCGCCGCCTCCCGCTCGCAGGCGTCGGCCCGCCTCTCCAGTGTGGCAAGCCGCTCCCGGTCCGCCGGGTTCATGGCGTCAAAAAAAGAAAGGGCCATTCTCACCACCACCACTTCACCCGCTCGCCGTCCGCCGGGCAGTGGTAATAGTCTGCGCCCTCGATCTGGTCAGACGAACTGAAGGCGAGGACCGCACCGCACACCGGGCACCGAGGCACCCGCCCCGCCCTGTTCAGGGCGGCGAGGGTCTGGCAACCGGCGTTGAAGTCCGCCGCTGCCATCATTCGCACCTCCGCGGGACCACCGCGTACGCGGGGCCGTGTTCGTACGGCGAAGGCAGGGTAACAAAAGAATGATAGAGGGGGAGGGCAAACTCTCCCTGCTCTTCACGAGCATTCGGGGTGGCAGTTGTGTCGCCAAACATCTCATGCCACCTCGAAGACTGCCGCTTTTCCGCCTTTCTGTACCACACGCACGAGGTCGGCCCACGCCGCCGTGAACATCCGCCCGTCGAGGCGCAGGTTCACCGCTCGCCCACTCCTTGACTTCGCGACCTCGCCGACCATGCACCCGTCCTTCATGGACCGCAGCGCCTGGCCCTCGAAGTGGAACCCGCCGACGCCGTCGAGGACGCAGATCATCCGCCCCTCGAACAGACCTATCCGGCCGATTTTTTGGAATCCCATTGTCTATACCTCCCGGAGCGGTCCCCCGCTCCTTACCCCCGTATAGGGGCCAATAGTATAAATATGTTATTATTGGTATGTATTGGTATGTTTATGCAACCAATATATACCAATGCAACCAACAGAGGGACAATGCCCGAGAAGATGTATACCCTTGAAGAGGTGGCCGAGTTCCTGGCAACGACGCCGCGAGAACTCCGGCGGTATATCAGTGACGGGAAACTCCCAGCCATCAAGATCGGGAAGTCCTGGAAGGTGGCGGAGAGTACCGTCGAAAAGATCCAGTCTGGGGAGTTACAAATCTAAAACAAAAATATTATCGGCGCAACCTCACCAGACTGGTTGAATGAGCCTTATTATCCTCAACGAAAGGAATCTGCTCTTTGCATCTGTGGTGCTGGGGCTGCTTGCAGGTGTAATCGGCAGTCTCTTCGCCACTGCAGTTTATCACAGACAGATAGAGCATCTTTCCAATGCAAAAAAGGAACAATTTTATCGTGTCTGTTATGGTGCGTTTGCTGTGGTTTTGCTGTTCCTCTTAGTGATGGTCATATACACAACTATTTTTGCATGAATCTTTACCTGCGATCCCCCGCGACGCTGGCGCTGTGCTCACCATGACCGGGCGCTCCGCTCACGCTCCGGCCCGGTGATGATCTGCCCCACCGACCCTCCCCCGCCGGCGGCCCGTGCTTGCTCGCCCTGCTCGCGGCGCACCGACCGCCGGGACCCTCCGTCTCTCCCCTATCGCACGTGACTGCCCCGGAGGGGAGGAGCCGCCGAGAGGCGGCGGGTGGGTTCGCCGACTTCGCCCGAAAGGGATGCTCGCCCATCCCCTGAGGGTGAACGTCGGCCTGAGCGGAGCACGGTGCCAGCGGCACGGTGCGGAGCGAAGTTTTTCAGCAGCCGGCATGGACCGCGCCAGAGTGCGGGCCATGCGGGCGTCCTCCTTCGCCAAGAAAAGATCCAGAGGGAGGCCCGCGGTGCGATGCGAGCAAGGCGAGGGAGCACGGCGGGCCGATCACTATGCACGCGATCTCTCGCGCGAGGCGCGCAGAAAATTAATGCCACAGAAGAGAGATCGCGATCCGCCGGCCCAGACATCGAAGGGTCAAATCTTCAAAAAAACTAAGAACGTAACTCCGATGGGGAATTCTCCCCCTCAGCGTTTGGAAATCAAGTTCAATTCTTCAACCGCATCTTTTAATATCCCCTTTCTGACCACTCTTCATGGGTTCAAACCCATGATGTGG
>JASGMW010000024.1 GCA_030156225.1 Methanofollis sp. | reverse complement strand
CGGCGCAGGGCGTTGGCAAAGGCTGGTGTGGCTCCGGAAAGCACGAAACGTGCGGAGTCGTTGTCAATTCTGGCGAATTCGATCTGCATCAGACTCTCCTTCCACGTCTCCCGCCCTTCTGGCGAATCGAGTCATGGGGGACCGGGGTGACGTCCTCGATCTTGCCGATGCGCATTCCTGCGCGGGCAAGGGCGCGGATTGCCGCCTGGGCCCCAGGGCCCGGACTGCGCTGTTTGCCCTGTCCGGGGGCGCGGACTTTTACATGAAGCCCGGAGATCCCCTTTTCCCTGGCTGCGTTGGCGACGTTGATCGCCATCTGCATGGCGGCGTAGGGTGAACTCTCGTTGCGGTCCTGCTTGACGACCATGCCACCGCTGCTCTTGGTGATCGTTTCAGCACCTGAGAGGTCGGTGACGGTGATGATGGTGTTGTTGAACGAGGCGAAGATATGTGCCACGCCCCATTTCTCCTTATCTGCTGCCATGATTATCTCCCGGTGATCCTGGTGCGCTCAGCGTGCGATACGGTGGCAAGCGGGGAATGGCTGTAGTACCCGATGCTGCCCTCTTCGTTCTTCGGAACGAGGTAGCCGGGGATGTTGACGCGGCGGCCGTTCAGGGCGATGTGCCCGTGGGTGATGAGTTGACGGGCCTGCTTGGGTGAGCGCGCGAGACCTTTGCGGTAGACAAGGGTCTGGAGGCGGCGCTCAAGTGCCTGCTGGACTTTCAGGGCGAGGATGTCGTCGATGTCGACGTCACCGCTTTCCGAGACAAGGCCGTAGCGGGAGAGGTGATTGATCAGTTGACGCCTCTTCAAATCGGCACTCTTCGAGTCGGTACCCGCAGACTCGATGGCGAGGATCTCACGGGTGGCCTTGCGGTACTTGCGGAGGGTGCTCTCGGCCTTCCAGAGTTCGCGCTTGTTCCTGAGACCGTATTCAATAACGATCTTTGCCTCCTCTTCCAGGCGGGTTTTTTCGAACCGACGCTTGGGGGTGGAGTATTGCTTATGGTTTTTTCCTGGATATCCCATGATCTCACCGCTGCAATCAGTTCTTCTTCCTCTTCACGCCGACGGTCGTTCCCGTTCTGCCGGTGGACTTGGTGCGCTGACCGCGAACCTTCTGACCGGTCTCATGACGGATGCCGCAGTAGGAGCGGATCTTGCGCATGATATTGATGTCCTCTTCGAGAGTCATCGAAACCTCGGTTGCAAGGAGGTGCCGGGACTTGCCCGAGTACAGGTCAATCGGCCGGTTCAGCATCCAGGTCGGGACACTGTCGGCGTAGTTTTCAACCGCTGCGCGGATCCGCTCGATCTCCTCGTCGGACATTTTGCCGAGGATGGCGTGGGAATTTACACTGGCCTGTCCTGCGATGATCTTCGCAGCGTGCCGTCCTACTCCCGTGATGCCGGTGAGGGCGATCTGCACCTGTTTGGTGCCGTCAAGGTCGGTTTCCCTGACCCGAACGAAGTACTTTATTTCTTCTTCCTGATCCATCCAATCTCCTCATCAGATGTGGTCAAAACGCTGAGGGAGGGATTTGAACCCTCGAGTCCCAGGGGGACACAGGTTTAGCAAACCTGCGCCATACCAGGCTTGGCTACCTCAACTGGTAATGTTCGCATCCATTGACACTCGCAACGCAACAGCGCTGCTCCATGAATGATGTTCCTCTATGTTTGTGGGAATCTCTAATAATGGTTGTGGTCAGTCACGGGAAGGCCGCGCCCGTTCAAGGCTGCGCCCGATCAGGGCCGACGTGACGATGGGCAGCGCGATAGTGGCGTCGCAGAAGCACTGCACCTGTCTTGTTCGGGGCGATTCTTTGCCCCATGAGATCGCTTCCTCGAAGGTGCACCCGGAGAGTCCGCCCCAGTGGGGGGCGTCGGTGGTGTACTGGACGGCATAGGCATGCCCGCCGAGTTCGAGATCGTGCATCGAGGCGATCACCTGTGTCTGCTGAATGAAGTTTTTCGGCACGCCGCCGCCGACATATACGACACCGGTCTTCTTTGCGTCTTCGACGATCCGCGTCAGCTCGTCGGCGTCGGCGATCTGGTCGATGCCGATATCGACGCCCCTGCGCCTGGCCACGGTCAGGGCGATGCCGATGGACGAGTCGCAGATGGCCGGGACAAAGATCGGCACCCCCATGGCGGCCGCCGTAGCGGTGACCGATCGGCCTTCCGGTGCGCTTTCTGTGATGAAGCCGGCGATCCTGCGCATAAACTCCGCCGAAGAGGCGTGGAAGGGGGCGATCGTCCCGGCAAACTCGGCGACTCTCCAGTCCACGCTTCTGAACTCTTTTTCGTATGCAAAAACGTCGTAGATACGGTCGATCCCCTGTGTATACAATGCGGCGTCATCGACCACATGGTGGCCGGCATAGTGGCGGATGCCCAGGTGTTCGGCGATGTCGTGAAAGATGTTCGCGCCGGTGGAGACGATGGCATCCACGTAGCACCGGCTGACGAGCTCGATGATGCACTCCTGCATGCCGGCCGGGATCATGGCGCCGGAAAGGCCGAGCAGGATGGTGCATTCGGGATCCCGGATCATTTCCGACCAGATTTTGACAGATTCTCCGAGTTTTCTCCCCTGAAAACCGCTCCCGCTCATTTCAGCAAGGAGGGACGATACGTCGTTTGTCGGCATGACTGATCGGCGTGGGTTCATGTGCATGGCTCTCCTCCCTGCATGTATCCGGGAGGAGATGAGATTAATTCATTGGTTCTTTCACCCCGGTTCAATCCAGGGGAGGTTATTTTTCCGGCCTACAACGGTAATACCGTTTGTAGAAGTAGCGAATAGGGAGCACTCCGGCAATAGATCTCAACCCGTAGAGACGATAAAAAAAGGTAACAGGGCCATGCTATTCACATGGCTTTGATCAGCGACGACCTGGTGATGAAGCCGGCGATCCTCCCGTTACTGCTGGTGACCGGAAGGGAACTGACCTTTCTGGCGATCATCAGGTCGATGATCTCGGAGAGCGGTCTGTCTTCACCGACCGAGATCAGCGGAGTTGACATGATGTCGCGGATGATGAGGTTTCTGATCCGGTGGTCCTGGTACTTTTCTTCGACCACCTCGCGGAAGGCCCGCATCGCTCTGGCCACGTCGGTCTCGGTGACGATACCGACCGGGCCGTTATCGGCAGTGACGATGAAGCGGGCAATCCCCTCGTCGACCATCCTGCGGCGGAGATGAACCACTCTCTCCCCGGCGTTGATGGCATATGCCGGCTCCAGAACTTCCTTTACCTCTGCCGAGGGCTGCATGATCTTCAGGATATCGCCGTAGCCGACCTGACCAATCAAATTATGCTCCTGATCAAAGACCACGACGATCTTTGCGTGCTGGAGAAGTTCAGGGAGGATTTCAATGCCCTGGTCGGGGTACGCCGCCGTAAAGTCCTCGGAGACGCTGTTTGAAACATGGATCTGAGTCGGCGGCATGTCGGCGTTTCTCTTCTTGCCGAGCGTCTCTGCGATCGCCTGTCTGGAGATCGTGCCGAAGACCGTCCCGTTGTCGGTGACGATCAGGGGGTCGATGTTCTCGGAGAGCATTTTGTCGAGGGCATCGGTGATGGGTGCGGACTTTGAGATGGTAACGGGTTTTGCCATCACGTCTCTGATATAGATGTACATCTCTTCGCTCATTTTGCCACTTCCTGTAAGATGTTGTTCCTTTTTACGATCCCGAGGATCTCGGACCCTCGTACTATGACCACGCTGTTGATGTGGTGGTCGAGCATCATCTTTACCGCCGCAGCGGCGGTGGTCTCCGGGCCGGTGGTCACGACAGGGTGTGTCATCACGTCTTCGGCGACCGCAGAGACCTCCTGAATATATCTGAACGACTTCCTGCCGCCAGATGTTTCTTTTCTCAGCATTTTAATATCTTTTTCGGGTATCTCGCCGCTCTCGTTTGCATACTCGAAAAAGGCGAGATTCGTTTCGGTGATGATGCCGGCGAGCGTGCCGTCGTTGTTGACGACGATGAGTTTTCCTCCGCTCTCAGAGAAGAGGTCGACGATATGGTCGAGTGAATGATATCGACTGACCGTGACCGGCTCCTCCATGAGGGCGGTGACCGGGACATCGAGTGTCTGAACCGACGCCGACCTTAGAATGTCTGATTTCGTGACAATGCCAGTGACTTCGCCGTTGTTGACGACCGGGATGCCGCTGATCATCCGGTCGAGCATCAGGGCGGCGATCTCTCTGATGCTGGTCTCCTGACCTACGACAATGGGGGCCGGCGTCATCAGCAGGGAAACAGGGATGCGATCGATCGGGCGTCGCCGCCAGACCGGCTCGGTCTGTCTGAGGCGGTAGGCAAGATCCTTCTTGGTGAAGATGCCGGCAAGGCGGTCCCCCTCCATCACCAGAACGCGCGAGATTCTGTGCTTGATCATCAGGTTTCTCGCATGCGCAGCGGTGTCTTCAGGCGTTACCACTCTGACCGGTGACGACATCACGTCCTCTGCTTTCATCGTTATCACTCCATGGAAAATGCTTTTACAAGGTCAAATTCGGTTACCAGTCCGATCAACCTCCCTTCTTCGATGATCGGGAGTGCTCCGACCTTTTTCTGCAGCATCTTCAGTGCCGCATCATTGATATTCGCGTCGGGAACGGTGGTGATCAGTTCTCCTGACGTGAGGGTTCTGACCGGGAGGGCCATCACCTCGGCAACGTCGCCTGTCGAGAGGCGTTTGAACACCTCGCCGGTGCCGAGGTATTTCATGATGTCCGATGCCGAGACGATCCCGTAGAGGACGTCGTCCATGACCAGGGGCAGACGCCTGAACCCGTGTGCGATCATCTCCCGCGTCACCGTCCCGATGGGTGTCTCCGGGCCGGTGACCCGCAATCCTGTGCTCATGATCTCTTCGACCATGATCCCGGTTTCCTCGGTGGCGAGCGCCTTCATCACGTCCCGCTCGGTGACGATCCCGGTGAGCGCCTCGTCCTCGTCGATGATGGGCAGGCCGCCGATCTTTTTTCTGACAATGGTCTCGGTGACGTCGGCGATCGATGCGGTATGCGGCATGGTCGTCACCCGCTGGGTCATGATCTCCCTGACACTCTCGTTGATGGCGGCGAGCAGATTGCCGTTGTGCTTGATTCTGACGAGATTAAAGTGATCGCCGCCTCCCAGAAAGTCGATACTGTCCCGTGCCGTGACGATCCCGCGGAGCCGTTTCGTCCCTGCGTCGGTGATCGGAAGGCGGCGGAAGCCGTACTCTGTCATCGTCTCGACGGCGCCGATGATGCTCATCGTCGGCGGTACAGATATGACCTCCCGCGTCGCGATCGCCATCACTTCCCCCTCGGACTCAACGATCCTGGACTTGAACTCGATCGGCCCGCGGTCCAGTTTTCCGGGCATTTTCAGGAGTTTGTCTCCCTGTTTCATATGCTGATTGTTCTTGTGCATACCATCATTCCTTTGCATGGAGCCCGTTCAGCACGCCATGTCTGTCGATCATCCCGACAAGAACGTCGCCGTCGACCACCGGTAACTGGGAGAGATCATGGCTGACCATCAGTTCTGCGGCTGCGCTGATGCTCTCGTCCTTTTCGATGGTGATGACCGGTGTCGTCATGACGCTCTCGACCGGCACTTTTCCCCCGTTTTCCAGGCTCTTTCTTACCCTTCCGTTCTTTAAGATATCCCTCCGTGACAGCATTCCGGTCAGGTTCTTTTCTTTTATGACTGCAAAGGCTGAAATATCGCACTCAATCATTTTCGAATATATTTTTCCCAGGTGGTCATCGGCATTACAGATCGGCGGCCCGGCCTTCATGTAGTCTCGGACCGTCCCTCTCAACTCTTCACGCGTACAGAGAATGGGGAAGATCTCAGAGAGCAGGACGCCGCCGAGCACATGGTTTTCCTCGTTCACGACGACGGCGGTGTCGGTATTTTTCTCCCTGATCGCCTGTGATACGGCGATCAGTGATGCTCCGGGCGGCACGGCCGTGCCTTCCCTGACAAAACCTTCGATGAGAACGTCGGACTTTGTGTCGGTGACCCGCAGGGCATCAGTGATATCGATATAGCCGACATACCGCCCTTTTGTATCGGTGACCGCGATTTCTCGGAATATGTCGTCCCGTAACATCTGGCGTGCCCGGGTCATGGGATCGTCCATGGTGAGGACGGGAACCCTCACCATGACATCTTCGACCCGTTTCATCTCAAACGTTCCTCCTCCCTGCATTCTTTACACAGCATGGCGGCGTCCACAGGAGTCAGGTCGTCACTCATCTTCCCGCACCGGTCGCAGACGCCCATGGCATCGTAGTTCTCCTCCCGGTTGATGACGATGAGATCCGACATGATTTCGTTGAGTTCGTTTGCAACGCCAAGAAGATCCCTGACCGTGACCATGCCCAGCACTTTCCCGTTTTCCACCACCGGGAGTCTCCGCACCCGGTGTTTTATCATCATATGTGCCGCATCCCTCACCGTTTTATCGGCTTCGATGGTGATGAGGGGAGTGCTCATGATGTCTCTGATAGAGACCGAACTCGGCTTGAGATCCCGTGCAACGATCTTGCAGTTCATATCCTGTTCGGAAACGATACCAATGGGTACGTTCCCCGAAAGAACGATGCAGCTCCCGACCTCATCTCTGCACATGTGAGCCGCGGCTTTTGCGACCGTTGCTTCAGCCTCGATAGTGGTAGGGTTGACACTCATCACTTCCTTCAGCGGAACCCTGGTTTCTACGTACATTGTTTCTCGTGTGCCGGACATGAGTTCACCCCTGAGGGTCGCTTTACTCTGGAATGAATCCAGATATCTCTAACTATGAGATTCCCCTATAAAAGAATACTGTAGGATATTTGAGAAATTGCCCCGGTATGCGCCGGGGTTATATCCAGGGCAATATGGGGGAGTATTTATACCGGGTGCGGTAATCTTCTACTGAGTAGTTGTATACTCTGGAATAGGGGATGAACGATGAATTTTCTGGTTCGGGCAAAACAACGGGTATCCAAATTTCTCAATGCGTTTTTCAGGAAAAAACGGTCAAAGATTGGTATTTACGGTCCTCCCAATGCGGGTAAGACCACACTTGCCAATAGAATCGTGAGGGACTGGACCGGCGACGCCGTCGGTCCGGTCTCTGAGATTCCGCATGAGACGCGGCGGGCCCGGCGGAAGACGGACATCACCATCACGGGCGCGAACGGCAGTTCTGTGATCATCGACATCGTCGATACGCCCGGCGTGACGACGAAGATCGATTACAACGAGTTCCTTGAGTACGGTCTTGAGAAGGAGGAGGCGATCAAACGGGCGAGGGAGGCGACAGAGGGTGTCGCCGAGGCGATGCACTGGCTCCGCGATGATATCGATGGTGTCATCTATATGCTCGACGCCACCCAGGACCCCTTCATGCAGGTCAATATTATGATGATCGGGATCATCGAGAGCCGGAAACTGCCGGTGATCATTGTTGCCAACAAGATTGACCTCCCTGACGCTGCCCCCCAGCGTATCAGGAGCGCCTTCCCGCAGCACCCTGTGATCCCCATATCAGGGCTGGAGGGGAGCAATGTTGAGGAGCTGTACGAGAAGATGACCGATATGTTTGGGTGATCAGGATGATCCAGGGAGTTCAGATTGATTTCCTCTCGGCAGAACGGCTTGATCGGTTGACCATGATGGAGAAGATCAGGTTGATCCTCGATGATGTGCGTGCAGGCACTATCGTCGTGCTGGAAAAAGGGCTTTTGCCCGAGGAGCAGAGCAAACTCATCGAGTTGACGATGATGGAGATCAAGCCGGACGGTTTTTCCGGAATCGAGCTGGAAACCTATCCCGCAAAGAGCGGGAACGAAGGAATAGGCGGGTTTTTCTCACGTCTGGTCGGGAAAAAGCCAGAGTCAAGGCTGACGGTGATCGGGCCTGCAAACCAGATCAAAACCCTCAAGAAGAACCAGGATCTGATCAGCGCCTGGGTCTCGTCACGGTGAGGTGCGATGCCGCATAAGTGCACCAGATGTGGAAGAGAGTTCGAGGACGGTTCGAACGAGATCCTGAAGGGCTGCCCGAGTTGCGGCGGGAAGAAGTTTCTCTACATCAGGGAATCGACGCGGCACGAGGATGTGCTCGAGGAGAAGACGATCGAGAAGATCGCCGAGGAGACCGGTGAGGAGGAGCTTGAGGTCAGGGAGGAGGCCCCGCGGCGTGTCGAGTGTTATGACCGCGTCGAGTCGATCCGTATCGTCGGGCCAGGCTCATATGAACTGAACATCGAGAAACTCGCGCAGAGCGAGGAGATGGTCGTCGGCCTCGGGGGAGAGGGAAAATATATGGTTGATATCATCTCGATGAATAAAAAAAACCGTAAAAAATCTCAGAAAAAAGATTAACCATTGTTCATATACCGTCCCAATTTTTTTATACCGTTGCTGCCATAGTGTCAGTTATTATCCTCTGGCGGTACCCTTCCCCTGTTGTCGAGACAGGGGGGTGCCCCCGGGATGCCCGGTCATTTATCTAACCTCCCTTCTGGAATTTGAGAGACCCGGGTATGAGGAGGTGAACAAGTATGAAACTGCGATATCTGACACGCGTCGACCAGATCGACGCATTAAGCGCTGAAGAGAAGAGCATGGTGCGGATGGTGGAGGAGAGATTTCCCTTCCGCTCGAACGAGTATTATCTTTCCCTCATCGACTGGAGCGATCCGTTCGACCCGATCCGGCGGATCGCCGTCCCGGATCCGATGGAGATGGAGGGTGCCGGCGCCCTCGACCCCTCCAGGGAGTCGAACTATACGGTTGCTCCCGGTCTCCAGCACAAGTACCGCGAGACCGTCCTGATGCTCGTGTCGGACATGTGCGGGACGTTCTGCCGGTTCTGCTTTAGAAAACGTCTTTTTATGAATCGGGGCGCCGAAGTGACAAGGGACGTCACCGAAGAGGTCGAGTATATCAGGCAGCACCCTGAGATCACCAATGTCCTGCTCAGCGGCGGAGATCCCCTGATCATGGCGACTGCGAAGCTCGAACCGATCGTTGCGGCGATCCGGGGGATTGAACATGTGGGGATCATCAGGATCGGGTCGAAGATGCCGGCGTTCAACCCGTACCGGATTCTCGACGACCCGTCTCTGCCCGGGATGATCAGGAAATACTCGACGCCCGAGAAGCGGATCTACATCATGGCGCAGTTCAACCACCCGCGCGAACTCACACCGCAGGCGGTGGAGGCACTCGGCATCCTTCTGTCGGCAGGTGCGATCGTGGTGAACCAGACGCCGCTGCTTCGCGGGGTGAACGACGATCCGGCAGTGCTCGCTGAACTATTCAGGAAACTCTCGTTCATCGGGGTGCCGCCGTACTATATCTTCCAGTGCCGCCCGACCCTCGGGAACCGGATGTTTCAGGTGCCGGTGGAGGAGAGTTATGCAATCATCGAAGCGGCGCAGGCGCAGGTGTCTGGCCTTGCCAAGCGTGCACGCTTTGTGATGTCCCATGCAACCGGGAAGATCGAGATCGCCGGTCTCACCGACGACTATATCTTCTTCAAGTACCATCAGGCGGCAGAAACGGCAAACATCGGGAAATTTATGGTGTTCCGGCGAAACCCGGATGCTCTGTGGTTCGACGACTACACCGAACCGGCGGCCGATGTGCCGGTGCCGACAGAGTATATGGTCGTGTAGGGTGAGAGGGCCGGACCCTTTTTTTTGGTTTACCCATGGACGCGCTCATCCCGGACCCGGGCACCGTCGTGATCCTGCAGGCACACTTCGCATGGCTCGCCCCCCTGATGAACGCCGTCTCCTTCATCGGGACGCCCGTTTTTTTCTTTGCGGCTCTTTCAGCAATCTGGTGGTGTGTGAGCCCACACTTCGGACTGCGGCTCGGCCTGCTCATCCCGCTCTCAGGCTGCACCAACACCGTGCTGAAACTGCTCTTCCACACGCCGCGGCCGTACTGGGTGAGCACGGCGGTACAGGCACTCTCCACCCACCCCGGTTTCTCGATGCCCTCGGGCCACGCCCAGAACGCCGTATGCTTCTTCGGGAGTGCGGCCATATGGCTCAATAAACGCTGGTTCTGGGGGGTCGCGACGGCGCTCGTCTGCCTCACCGGCCTGTCACGGCTCGTCCTCGGCGTCCACTTTCCCGTTGACGTCCTCGCCGGTTGGGCTGTCGGGATCGTGGTGCTCGTCCTGTTCACAGCCGCGGACCGCCGCTTCTCCCCCGGGATTTCAGCGTTCCGCCCTGCCGTGCAGGCGGCCGGCGTCGTCGCCGCTTCGCTGCTCCTCGTCGTGACCGGGCTCCATCTCGTCGTAAACGGGGAAGACGTCCCCTCTTCATGGGTCGAGACCGCCGTCGGTGTCTCAGGGCTCCCGGCGGCTGAAGTGATCAACCCATATGAACCGTTCACCCTGCTTTCATCGGCAGGCGCGCTCCTCGGCATCGGCCTGGGAGCGGTATGGATGCAGGGGCGTTTTTCGGCGGACGGGAGCACGAAAGCGAGGCTGGCACGTTACGCCCTCGGGATGGCGGTTGCAACCGTCATCTATGTGGGTCTTGAGACCGTCACCAGGGGGGAAGCGGGTGCAGCAGGGTGGGGGATCTCGTACCTGCAGGGGGCGGCCCTCGGGTTCTGGATTGCGGGGGGGGCACCGGCACTCTTTGAACGCCTCGGCATCGCAGAAAAAAATACCTGACCGGGGGGGGCGGATCACAGCATCTTGCCCTGAACCTCTTCCAGTTTGACGATGTACCCCATCAGCTTTCCGGAACGATCGTTGATCGTTTTAGTGCTCAGTTTGGCGTTTTTCACCTTGCGATTCCTGGACACGACCCTGACGACATAGACCTGATTCAGTATGCTCGCCGTCCCGAGATCTTTGATCAGACTCTGCTTTGAAAACCTGACCTCGGATTGACGGTCCTTCATCAGAAGCACATTCCCGAGGGCGTTGAGGAAAGCCTCGCCATAGGAAAAACCGGTCATGTGCTCGGCATATCCGTTCATGAAGATGATCGTGCCTTTTTCATCGATGATCAGATAGGCGTCGTCTCCGGCCATCGTCTCCAGAATTTTCTTCCGGATCCGGTCGATTTCAGGCTTGTTTATCTGGAACGAGTTGTACGCCACTTCAATGGCCGCACACAGCCCTTCTTTCGTGAACGGTTTGGTGACATAGCCGAACGGCTCCGCCGTCTTCGCCCGTTTAAGCACCTCCCAATCCGCCGTCCCGGTCAGAAAAACGACCGGCGTATTAAAACAGTGATAAATATAGTTCGCCGCGTCGATGCCGTCGAACTTCGTACCGAGGTTGATGTCCATCAGCACCAGGTCGGGGGCGTGCTCCACCACCGAACTGAGCGCTTCCTGAACGGTCGAAACCGTTCCGGTCACATCATAGCCCATACGGACGAGCATGGTTTTTGTGAGCGTGGACAGGATGACATCGTCTTCGACGATGAGGATCCCGGGTTTATCTGAAGAGACCATAATCAAGGACACCAAATGTAATATGAAAAATAATAAAAGCCGATAGTATATATAATAACGGGTTTTTGGGCCGCCAAGCGGAAAACAGCATCCAATTATTACACAAAACCGGCTTTTCTTCTCTTCCAGATCTCAATAAGCCCGAAACAACCGGTCAGCATCATGTCGCCATAGGGCGCGGCCTGCCACGCACCCGGCAGGAGACGCTGCCGGTTCGGGCCGGTGATCGCCACAGGTGTCTCGCCAACCGCCTCTCTCACCGCCGCCCCGTGGCCGCCGTCGTCGAAGATTTCGGCATTCGTCAGCGTCCCCCTCTGGAGTTTCCTGATATAGCCCGTCAGTTTCTGCGTATCCAGAGAAGCGGTGTGGTGCTCGAAGATCCCGCAGACCCTTTCCCCCCGGAGCGTGAAACAGAGGGTGTGGCCGTTTCCGGCGTTGACGAGTGTGATGCCGTGTTCAGCCCGATCGGCCACCCGGGGATCGAGAAGGGCGCCGAGTGCAGCCGCCGGGCCGGTGTCGGCGACGAGCGCTCCGGGCGCCGCCTCCAGCACCGCCCGCATCCGGCTCATCGAGGGATGCGGCGGGTCTGGAGCGAGGGCGAAGAGATCCCGGTCCCCGGCCTCAAGGAGGGAGGCAAAGACCGCAAAGCGGTGGGCCCGGTTGGAGAGGCGAGGGGAAAAACCATGGTCCTGAACGGCGATCGCCACCTGCCCGGGATAATCGACGCCGAAGAGGGAGAGGGCCGCCCGCAGTTCCCGCTCCATATAGTCGGCGGTCTTCACCACGGTCGCACCCTCAGGGGCGTCCTCCGTAACGACGACGCCGAGGGCCCGGACGCGCCCCGGATCGTCATGAATGGTCAGCGCCGCAGACGGCGTCGCCGTCACCTGGAGACCGGCGGCGAGCGCCTCACCGACCGCGGCGACGCTCTCGCCTCCTCCCATGCAGGGCCCTGCAAGGTGTACCGGCCGCCCGAGAGCCGTCGCCTGCCGGATCGCCCGGCCCACGACGATCGTCGGGGAAGGGAGGACGAGTTTTATCGAGTTCTCGATCGGCTGCGCAGGGTCGTAGACGAGGACGTCCTGTGTCCCCCGGCCGACGTCGACGGCGAGGATGCGGTCGTCGCCCATCGCTCAGGCCTCCGTCCAGGCGTCGATCTCCAGATGCCCGGGGATCTTGCGGCTGCCGTGGTACTCCTTATACCGCTTCAGGGATACCGTGAGATCCCGGGTAAAGGCGAAGTAGCCGATCTGGGTCTTTTTACAGAGGTTCATCGCCATGTCCATCAGGCCGCGGGGATCAGGGCGGGCCTCGCCGAGCCAGATGTGGAAGATATTGCCGCCGTCCACGATCGGGAAGAAAACGTGCTCGATCTCCATCCGTTTTGTGAGCGGGACATCGGCCCCTGGCGCCACATGAGTGCCGTTCGTATAATAGACCGGCAGATCCCGGGTGGTCCCGCATTCGGCGAGGGCGGTCTCGACATCGCCTTTCATCACCCCGAGAGCAGCTGTCCTGAACTGCTCTTCGAGCATGTCGGCGACGGCGAAACGCTGGCCCGTCGTCTCGGCAGGGGTGCGGGCGAGGGCGATGGTCATCCCGGTCTTCTGCGAGATCTCATGGGCATAGAGTTCCAGTTCGGTCATCGCCCTGACGGCAAGACGGAACGCCGCCTTCGATTCGTGGAGCTGGCTGCCCGTGTGGTGCTGCACCATCTCGTTCACCCCGACGACGCCGATCGTGTAGACGAGGCCGGAAAGGTCGACGGCCACCTGCCCCCGCTCCCTGGTGTTCGGGTCTTTCGGGCGCTGCATTGCAAAGGGCATCCGACCGTTCGTCCGGATCGTCTCCATCCAGCGCCGTTTGATCGTGAAGACCGCAACGGCGACGTCCATGAGCGCCTTCAGTTCGGCGAAAAGACGTTCGTCGCTCCCCTCCGCACGGAAGGCGGCGCGGGGGCAGTTGATCGAGACGACCTGCCACGAACCCATCGAAAAGTGTTTTCCGTCCTTGAAAAAGAGTTTTTCATCAAATTCTGAGTCTTTGTCGGAGGTGGCGGAAAATTGATAGGCGCAACAGTTCCCGGTGACGATGCCGAGAGCGCTGGCAAAGGTGTGGGTGCCGTCCACTTCGACGAGGTCGTAGACATATCCGTCGTACGTTTCCTCCACCACCTCCCTGACCTCCAGGGGATGGACATCCCCTTCAATCAGCATCACCGCCTGCTCGGAGGGAGCGACGATCAGCGATGTACATGCCGGGCGATACCGGGACAGGTATCTGAGATCGTCGTAACCGACGCCAGAACAACCGATAGGGAGACGACTGAAAACACCGCCGGTCACACGCCTCAAGGGGTTCCGGGCGGCAGCCCCGAACCCTGTCGCCGCAACGAACCGCTCTATCTGGTCCTGCGCCGTGATCCGACAGGTATAGGTGGTAATGGGGTACGCCTCTCCGCTCTGCGGATGGGTGACGGTGCCTGACCATTCCGCGTAGTTCATCTGAATACCAAGATGCCCGGCGAGCAGGATCAGGCGCTGGCCGGCATCCCTGGAGACAAGTTTCAGTCTGATCCCGGCAGCACGCTGATGCCTGCCCTCCCGGTCCCGCTCCTGCACGCCGACATTCCCGCCACCGGTGAAGGCGGCCCCGAGGTATTCACCGATCAGGGCGGAGGGGAAATGAAAGACTGTATCTGGTACCGACCTGGTATGAGCGTCTTTTCCGGCACCGAGCGCCTCCATGAGAGTGAAGAGGAGTTTGCTGTTGACGACAACGTTGGTCGCGGTCTTTTCCCGGGAGATATGCGGCACAAAACCGATCGCTTCTATGCAGGCGACCGCGTCGTCGATAAGGGCCTGCTCGGTCGTGCCGAAGGAGAGGCGCACAGAGTACCGTCGGCCGCAGTGATCGCTGTATCCCCCGGCGAGATAATAGCCCAGGAAGCGGGCAAGCTCCGGGGTTATAGGGATGGATTTCGGAACACCGGGGTATTTCGCATGCCGGATCGTGACATATTCATCGCCGATGACGATGCCGGCATCTGCGTACGGTCCGAGGATTTTCCCGAGGTCGAGCGACGTCAGGGGTTCCAGCCCCTCTGTCACGTTTTTCAGCACCGGGACAACGTCGCCTGCGCAGAGATTTCCAGCCCTCGTCTCCACGAAGGCGCCATCTTTCAGAAGATATACAGGGTGATCGGGCGTCACCCTGATCCGGCGGCCTGAGGCAAGACGCACCGAGAGGATCTTTCCGGCGTAGCGTTTCTTCATCACACCGAGGAACTCTCGCCGCGAAGCGGTGAGCGTCTCCATATCGACGGACGGCGCATACCATGGCAGAGGAGCGAACTCCGTGCCGTTCTGATCAACCATCCTCCCCTTCAGTGCAGCGTCGGCATAGAGATCTTCGATATGTTTGACGTGCAGCATGCCCGCCGGGTCGATGACCGGGACCAGTTCGTCCCCGGCAAGGCATTGATAGCACGAGATGCCGTTGCCGGCACCGCGGTACGGCGGGAGCTGGTTATCGTAATAGGGCGTCCCGAATTTGCTGGCGAGTTCGAAGGTGAGGAGGTAGAGATCGCGGTAGGTGGGCAGGTCCGGGTGTTCCCGGTTGAACTCCTCGTCCTCGTCCATGAAGTCGGGTTCGATCGAGATCTCGGGCTTGGGGAAGGAGAAGGGCTTGCCCCAGGCATCGCCCTCCAGCATCACCTCCATGAGCGCCCTGAAGAGGTGGCGGACCTCGCGCTCGAACTCGCCGTAGGTCCGCTTCGGCGCCTGTGTGCCGTCCCAGACCTTGCCCTTGTAGACGCAGGGCTTGTCCTTCCAGAGCGAAGGGACGCCGGGAGAGAGCTGGACCGAAGAGAAGACGAGTTGACCGCCGCGGGCGACCATCATCTGGGTCATCTCGTAGACGAACATCTGCATCAACTGCCTGATCTCGTCGTACGCCAGCCCCTCGAAGTACGGAGCCATGAACGTGAGGAAGTTGTAGTAGCCCTGCCCCCCGGCGAAGTTCGTCTGGGCGCTCCCGAGGGCCTTGACCGCATGGAGAACGGCGACCTCGGCGCGTTTCGCCGGGCCGGCCACGCTCGCCTTCGTGCCGTTGCCGTCGGGCATCAGGCCGTAATAAAAAAAGTAGCGGAGGTCCCAATCCTGACAGTTGTGCACAAGAAGACCGTCGGAGGTGTAGAAGGTATGACTCTCCTCAGAACCGTCCCCGTCCAGAAAAAGGTCGTAGACGTACACCCCCGACGGTGCAGCCTCATCGACCACAACGACCGTCTCGCCGCTGCGTGCGCACGCGATCGGACGGAGTTCCGCACAGAAACGGTCGATGTGCGTCTGCCGGTCGTCAAGGAACCGCGCCACGCGGGAGAAGGTCCGGATGTTCTCCGAACCGTTGAGCTGGAGACGGTACAGGGTCGTGCGGTCGTCGTCGGCATACAACTCGACGATCCGGGGGTGCATCCCGAGCGAGGACAGAAGGAGGGAGAGTTCCTGCCGCAGCGATGCGGATGTGGTCGTGTAATTGACGATACAGTCCGATTTCTCCGGGCGGTAGTACGCAGAGCCGTCGCCGGTGAAGAGAGCGGAGAGGAACGCTTTGAGGAGGGCGTCGCCGAGGTGCCAGACGATCCAGGGGAGGCGCTTGTTCGCCGCGCCCTCAGGGATCGCAAAGACGTATCTGAAGAGGAGATAGCCGAGTTTTCCGCCGAAATAGACCTGCATCGCCCGGTCGTGTTCGACTCTGACGCCGTAGATCTCGGTCTGATCTGGTGTGCCGCCCGAAAGGGTCGTATAACCCCCAAAAACGGCTTTGACGTCGGCGATGATGGCGTCGGACTGGTGGTTCTCGGTGACGGCGAGGTTGTAGGTGCTGCCAGGAACGACGTCGTAGTTTCCTTCGGCAACGAAAAACCCGAGAAGGCGACAGAGCGCGGGAGTCGCCGGAAGGACGGCGGGCAGTTCGTGCCGGCTGTCAGCGACGCCGATCCGCAGATCGCCGCAGTCCTCGACGCCATAGTGTTCGCAGAAGGTCTTGAAGACCTGGAGAGGCATGGTCCCACGGGTGAACCATTCCTTGCGGTGCTCGATGCCGAGTGCCCGGGATATCCCGGCATAACTCCCTTCGATCTCAGATGCACGATCGAAAAGGGACTTTGCACCCCTCACGAAGACAGTCTGGAGCAGTTCGGCGGGAACCGATGCGGCGAGTTCTCCGACCAGATCGATTGCGGCGAGGGGGCTGCCGCGGAGCGCAGGCGTTTTGCCGAGACCGGAGAGCAGGTCTCCCTCCCCCACCTCACCGGCCTTTTTGATCGCTGTCGTCTCTCCGGTAAGCACGGGGATCCGGTGTTCGCGCGTGGCCAGAAGGCGCTTTCCCGTGGAGGTGCGGATGCAGAGCATCTCCCCCTCGGCCACACGCCGGCGCGTGACCTTGCGTACCGGCCTGAACCTGTCGGGCGTGAGAACGGAAAGATCTGCCGGGAAATACACATCCCCCTCGAATGGCACCTCGTCAAGCCGCATTGTCAGGTGCCGCCCGGCGGAGAGCACCGGGACGACGGTGCTCCCGTCGAGGCAAAACGGCCTCGACCCGAAATATTCGAGGTCGTGGATGTGGAGGTCGCCGGCAAGGTGGCGGTCGGCGAGTTCGGGAGGGAGCTGGAGGAGGTACTGCTCCTTGGAGATCTTGTCGGCCTTCTTCTTGTGCGAGGTCTCGGCGTTCTCCTGGAGGTTGGCGTTGTCGTGCGCCTCGAACCCCCGACCGACGTCGATGAGGTGGGCGTCGAAGACCGGCGTGCCGACGCGGGTGCAGACGTTTCTATACTGCACCATCCCCTGCTCGAGAAGGGTCATATTCACAACCTCCCGGATCAGGGGCCCGGAGAGCGCCCGCAGACCCAGTTTTTTTATCCGGTCCTCAACGGTCCGGGCGATCTCCTCGGCCTGTTCCCGGGTTGCCCCCACATATCCGTAGAACTCCTCGACGAGTCTGGTCTCCTTCACGATCTGGGCGACGATCCTGGAGCGGTCCCAGTCGAAGATGTGCCCCTCGGAAGAGCGGACCTTCGGCATGGGAGGGAGGAAGACCCCGTCAAGGGTCGCCTGCTTCGTTTGCCGCTCCACCCTCACTCACCCGCTGCAATGCCGTCGATCACGTCTTCCAGCACGAGGCCGCCACCAAAAAGATCGGCGGAGGTGTAAAAGTCGTCCCTCAGGCGCAGGACCGGCGCCTCGGTCACAAAGACGCCGTTCATCCGCAGCTCGGTGAGAGCCTCGGCGGTGGACATGTCCTGCTCCTCATAGGAGCACCCCTTCGACGTGAGGCACGCCTTCAGGCGTTCGCAGTTCGGACAGAATTCAAGGGTGTATACGATGAAATGCAGATCTTCAACCATGGATACTCTCCCGCCATCCCCGCTCGATACCGACATCAGTCCATAACTATCGGGACGATCCCATATGGATTGTTCCCCGGACTGAACGCACCACGTTGCATGCGAGGATGAATCAAGGTTGTGTTTTTGCGATGATGATTTTAACTCTGGCGGCGGTACCATGCAGATATGGTGAGGGCATTTGTCGCGATCGAACTCTCCGACGCCGTTAAGGAAGGACTTGAACGTGCGCAGGAGAGGCTGCGCATGGCCGGCGGCCGGCTGAACCTGGTGGACCCCGCCCTTGCGCACCTCACCCTCACGTTTCTCGGTGAGGTCGAACCGGAGAGACTGGAGCGCGTGAAAACGGCGCTCCCCGGCATCAGGGAGAGAGGTTACGACCTCACGGTCGCGGGGGTGTCAGGGAACCATGCCAGGCGCCCGCGTGTCGTCTGGTTTGCGGTACAGGACGGCGGGAAGACGGCGCGGCTGGCGAAGGCGGTGGAGACGGTCCTCTCCCCCCTCGGGTTCGAACGGGAGAAGCGCGGCTTCACCCCCCACGTCACCCTCGCCCGGGTGAAGGAGTTCGATCCCTCGCTGCCCGGAGTGATCGCTGGCATTGCCGATCTGGAGGCTGGCAGCTGCACAATCGACCGCATCGTCCTCAAGAAGTCCACCCTGACGCCGAAGGGGCCGATCTATGACACTCTGCTGGAGGTGCCTCTTGACGCAGCGTGAAGTGGAAGAGGCAGTGCTCGGCCGGATCAGGCCGCAGGCCGCCGAGCAGGAGGAGATCCTGGCGATCGCCCGCGAGATCATCGATGCGGTGAATGCATCGGGCATCGCCGAAGGGATGCTCGTCGGGTCGGTCGCACGCGGGACATGGGTGCAGGGCGACCGCGACCTCGATATCTTCATGCTCTACGATCCCGACCTGACCAAGGAGGAACTGGAGGAGCGGGGGCTTGCGCTTGCACGATCGATCGCAACGCGTTTCGGGGACACGTGGCGGGAGAAGTACGCCGAGCACCCGTATATCAACGCTACGATCCGCGGCTTCGATGTCGACCTGGTCCCCTGCTACCGGGTGGCAAGCGGGGCCGAGATCAGGAGCGCAGTCGATAGGACGCCCTTCCACACCCGGTATATCAGGGAACGGATCGCACCGCTTGTCGACGACGTCCTGCTCCTGAAACAGTTTGCGAAGGCGGGCGGGGTGTACGGCTCCGACCAGATGACCGAAGGCTTCGCAGGCTATCTCTGCGAACTGCTGGTCCTGCACTACAGGGGTTTCCTCCCCCTTCTCCGTGCGGCCGCCCGCTGGAAGCCCGGACTCTTCATCGATATCGAGGGGCACGCGGCAAAGACCTTCGACGAGCCGATGGTCGTCGTCGACCCGGTGGACCCGAAGAGGAACGTCGCCGCGTCGGTCTCCCTCTCACAGATGTTCGCCTTCGTGGAACTCTGCCGCGGCTATCTTGACGCGCCTTCCGACCGCTTCTTCTTCAGGCCTGCCGGGGAGTTCTTCACGCAGGAAACGTTTGCAGCCCTTGTTGCAGACCGGGGGACATACCTCTACGCCGTCACGTTTGCGACCCCGCCGTTTATCCCGGACGTCGTCGTCCCCCAGCTGAGGCGGAGCCTCGAAGGCGTGCGGGCCCTGCTCGAACGCTCCGGGTTCCCGGTGAACCGGGCCGAAGAGGCGATGGGCGAGGAGCGATGCATGCTCCTCTTCGAACTCTTCGCCGAGCAGATGCCCGCGGTCGTCAGGCACGTGGGCCCGCCGGTCTGGAGCCGGGAGAACGCCGAGAAGTTCGCTGTAATGTGGCGGCAGAGAAAACACTTCTGCGGCCCGTACATTGAAAACGACCGTTATGTCGTCGAAATCGAACGGAAATACACGCGGGCGGCCGCCCTGCTGGCGTCGCCCGAACTGCTCGGAGTCGGCCTGGGAAAACACGTAAAGCAGGCGATGGAGAAGGAGTGGAAGGTGCTCGAAGGCGAAGAGTGCTGGAGTCCGGTGTTTGCCCCGTTTTTCACCGCGTTTTTGCAGAAGGAGTCGCCGATGGCCAGGGTGCTGCGGAACGGGAAGTAAGCCGACCGGGGCTGCAAGAGGCGCCGACCGGCGGGCGGACCCTATTCTCTCAGGTACTTTCCCCCGGCCGGAACGAACCGATCTGGTTTCCGTATGGTCTCATAGCGGCGGATATCTTCAAGTTCGAGAGCGATCCAGGCTTTCTTTTTCGCACCCCGTCTCTTCGCCCTCTGCCCCTGCAGGCGTTCCCGATCCTCGACGTACGCGGTCACCTCCTCCTTTGTGAGGAACACCGCATCCCCGAAGGTATCGAAGAATGCAAGAGGGTCGTCCATGATGATGATCCGTTTGATCCTCGCCTCGCCGACATATCCGGTGTCCTCGTGGGACTGGTAGAGGACCAGTTTCATGCCCCGTCTCAGTTTTTTGAAGAGCGTTGCCGGTTTGATGAAGACGGTCCTGCCGTCGTCGAAAAAACGGTTCGTATAGCGTTTGGACACGGGAAAGGCGACGCCGGTGATCTCGTTCATTTTTTCACTCCTGATCTGGTATCAGCCGATCATTTTCTCCGGGACCGTCCTGATCGCCTGCTGCCCTGTCGATCCCCGGGAGACGTATCGGGTTCTGGACACCGGGGACCTGTGATCTGACCGTGGCTTGACTGCCGGTTCACCGCCCATCCTGAAAAAAGTATCGGGAGAAGGGATCAGGCAGAAAAAGGCTGAAACCCAGACCGGACGCTCACAATCCGACATTTCCGGCCCGGAAATCAGATCGGATCTCACTTTTTCCGGTAAATGTTCAGCCCGATCTTGATCTCCTCATGCTCGGGCACCGAGATGTTTCCCTCGGTCGAGGCGACGGTGATCGACTTGCCTGATTTCGACTCCCCGAACTCCCTGGAAAGATCGACGGTGATGACGAGGTGATTCCCGTTCAGTTTCATATCGATGTTTTTCATCTTCGACAACTCCTGTACAGCAATTCAGTGGCATCCCCGATGAACCTGCCGGAACAATTGCAGGCGATCGCCTCCTCACGGCCGCCCTTTCTTTGCGGACACGCCGGACGATCCCGACCATGATCTATCGGTCCGGGGTTCCCGATGTCAAAGGAAATAGATTAACCCGGCAGGATAGCGGCAACATCTTTATTGTCAGTTATATAATATCCATTACAGGCGATCATGCTGCTGAACCGGCACCCACAGGATCAAATCCGGTTCTGTCTCTCATAGGGTCCGGGGTTTCTCAAAAAAGTTTTCGAGGAGAAGGGATCATGGTTTCAGGCAAGGCGAGCGTTCTGCTGTTGATCGGACTCTGCGTTCTGGCGATGCCGGGTGCGGCGGGAACGAGCGCAAGCGGCGATCATGAAACAGATCTCGATCTCCCGGTGATTGCCGACGACGATACGGCAAACGCCAACGCCGCGAATTTCGCAGCCGGTTTGATTTCCACCGGAGGAAACGATCGCAATATACCGGCGTTCTCCGGGTCCGGCGCAAGCCGGCATTTCACCCTTGCCGGGAACCCCGTCGTCTCCTACGGGGCAATTCCCCTTTACCCGGGCTGGAACTTCGTCTCCACCCCGAAGGCCCTCGCCGCCGGCAACAACACCGCGGCGATCTTCGCCGGGGTGGACACCGCCGGGCACTCGCTCCTCAGGTACGACGCGCCCTCGCAGACCTGGGTCGCCCTGAAGGCCGCCGACACGATCCGCCCGCTGGAAGGGTACTGGGTCTATGTGGCGGAGGGCACGGACGTCCCCCTCGACTACGCCGGCGCCTCGCCGCAGGCCCCGCCGTCCCGCACCCTCGCAGCCGGGTGGAACGCCGTCGGGTTCTCGGACACCGAGCCGGCCACCGCCCGAGATACGCTCTTATCGCTCAAGGACACCTGGTCTGTCCTGATGGGCTACAATGCATCGGCCCGGGCCTACGAGACCGCGATCGTCAGGAACGGGAGCGGGGAGCACAGCGACGCGGGGGTGATGATGCCGATGAAAGGTTACTGGCTGTATATGACGGATGATGGCACGCTTGCCGCCATCGGAGCGTGAAAAAGATGACCATGACAAAATTCGCACTCGTCTGCCTCCTCCTGCTGGGGTGCGTCCTCCCGGTATCGGCCGTGCCGGCCCTCCCGCTGGAAGTCTACGGAACGGTGACCTGCGGCGGCGCTCCGGCCCCGGCAGGGACAGTCGTCGTCGCCCTGATCGACGGCGCGGTATGCGGGCAGATCACCCTGGACGAGGACGGCGTGATGGGCGGGGTGGACACCTTCGACGAGCGCCTGATCGTCACCGGCACGGAGGAGGGCAGCACCGTCGTCTTCACGGTGAACGGGGAGGCGGCCGCCGAAACCCTGACCTTCTCTCCGGGGACGGTCGCACGCCTCGATCTCACGGCACCGGCAAGCGCCCTCGATCCCACCAGGACGCATGCGGCCTTCGCGGCGGCGCCCACCTCAGGCGCGGCCCCGCTCACCGTCCGATTCACCGATCTCTCGACCAACGCCACGACGTGGTCGTGGACCTTCGGCGACGGCGGGACGGCGACCGGGCAGCACCCGTCCCACACCTATGCCGCGGCCGGAAACTACACTGTTGCCCTCGCGGTGAACGGCGGGGTGGATACCGTGACGAAGATCATCAGCGTGCTGCCGGTCCTCTTCGGCGACGCCAACAACGACGGCGCCGTCGATCAGGCCGACACGCTCAGGGTGCTCAGGGAGGTCGTCGGGCTGGCGACGAAGCCGGCGAGCGGCACCGATCTCTTCATGCAGACCGATGTGCACAACAACGGTGCCGTGGAGATCGGCGATGCCATGTTCATCGCCCAGCGCAACGTGGGATTGCGGGGGCCGTGGTTCGGACCGGTCGGGTCCGGGTGATCAGTGGGTAGGCGGGTATTGCAGTTATCTCGCCCGCATGGAGGGCGGCATCTGTAGGCAACTCAAACCGGTTGCACATACCGCGCCCCGGGTGAGACGGCGAGACCGCCCGGCGGGTGGCGATCTGGTATCCGAAGAGCGGGACGGTGGAACGTTCCCGGGCTATCGGCCCCTACGAGACGGCCGGGATCGAACTCTACTCCTCCTCCCGATTACCGACAGGATGGCGGAGAGATCCGGATCGGCCTGGAGTGGGCTGCATGATCCCGGACAGATATTGATCCACACCCGCACCCCCTCTTTTCTCTCCGCCGCACCGGGATGACAGAAGCACCGAACGCCTGCTCCCCTGTGATTCTACCACCGGGACGGCGGGGTGATCTGTGGTCCTTGAGAAACGAAGGAAATTTCGCTCACCCGAGACCGACCTGATCCCACATGGCCTGCATACAGAACGAACGCACCTCCGAAAATATATTTTCGATATCCTTGAACTCCCCCACAGTCCAGGTCGTCTGGCGAGCAAGTAACCCCCTGCAGACCCCGCCAATGCCCCAACTTTCAAGATCCATCAGCCCTTCCTCAAAGAACACGGCGATCGGTGGATTCTGCTTGGCCCCACAATCTATCGGTGTGCAGAGGTGCTCCAGTTCCATGGATACTGATTGGATAAGGGTGTCGGGCTCCTCCGGTCGGCGACGAGGCATCACAAAAATATGGGCCTTGCTCTCATCAATCAGGCGTTCGCTTAACTCTCTATCCCTGATAGACTGAATATCTCTCCCGCTTCCGTCATCGAGATCCTCTGATATCCGGGCGTTATATCGAAGACCCCGGAGGTAATCGCGCAGCCGAACCAGATATCCCTTCCTCTCATTATAAAACGATCCATAGATTGCTATCGGAGTCTGCCATTTGAGAGATCCAAATTCACCAGGGCAGGTCATGAGATTAGTGAAAGGGTCGAAGAACCGGGAGAAGGCGATCCGGAGACGTGCCCGGTGTCATGAAAAGATCGCCAATCAACGCAACGATTTCCTGCACAAACTCTCTTTTCGAGTCGTGAGCGAGAACCAGGCCATTGCAGTGGAATCGTTGAATATTGGCGGGATGATGAAGAATCATCGTCTGGCACAGGGGATCGGGGATGTGTCGTGGAGCACGTTCTTCACGATGCTGGAGTACAGGTGCCGGAAGTTACGGGAAGACTCTCCTGACGAT
>JASGMW010000099.1 GCA_030156225.1 Methanofollis sp. | reverse complement strand
CGGATCGCCGAAACCCTCGGGTTCACCGGTCTTGTCGACCGCCGGGACGATCTCGTCGGCACATTCTCGACGGGCATGCGCCGGAAGCTCGGCATCGGCCGGGCGATCCTCCACGACCCTGAGGTGCTCTTCCTGGACGAGCCCTCGGCAGGTCTCGATCCGGAAGCGCAGATCATGGTCCGCGACCTGATCGCCGATCTCTCTCGCGAGGAGGAGATGACCGTCTTCGTCAACTCCCACAACCTCGACGAGATCCAGCGGGTCTGTTCGAGCGTCGCCATCCTCCACGACGGCCGGATCCGGGCGTTCGACACCGTCGAGCGGCTGCGGAGCGGCGGCGGCGCCGAGGTCAGGTTCGTCCTGGCGGACAGGGCTTCGGCCGACTGTGCGCTCGCCGTAATTTCGGCGGCGCCGGGAGTCGGCGAAGTCTCCCGGGAGGGAGAAACGATCTCCGCACGCCTGACCGGGTCCGACGTCCCGTCTCTCGTGAAGGCCGTCGCGGAGGCCGGGTGCGCGATCGAAGAGGTCGGAAAAAGTCACCGCTCTCTCGAAGAGATCTATCTCTCGGTCGTCAGACAGGCGGAGGGATCGGCATGAACGGTCTTCTCGCCGTGGCGCGGAAAGAGGCCAGGCTGATCCTCCGCTCCCGCCAGCTCATGATCTCGGCGCTTTTCGTCACCGTCGTTTTTTCAGGGACGGCGGCGCCGGCCGTCCTCGGCTCCGGGACGCAAGGCAGCACTTCCATTGATGCGATGCTCTTCATGGTGCTCACCGTGACCGGGATATTCATGGGCTACCTCTTTTCGGGGCAGGTGTTTCTGCGGGAGAAGACCGGGGGAACGATCGAGACCCTCCTCTGCACCCCCCTCTCCCTCAGGGAGATCTGGGCCGGGAAGGTCGCCGGCGTCACCTTTCCGGCGTATCTTCTCACCCTCGTCGGGGCCTGCATCATCACCGGAGCCGCTTCGGCCATCAGGGGCGAGGTCGTCCTCCCCTCGGCGCCGGCCGCGCTCCACGTCCTCGTCGTGGTCCCGGCTTTCATCGCCGTCGTCGTGGGGCTGCTCGGTTTTGCTCAACTCCTTCTCGGGATGCGGGAGAACCAGATCATCAACATGGTGATCCTCTTCTGCGTGATCTTCTCGTTCTCGCTCTCGGCCTCTCTGGCCGGAGAGGGGTTCGTCGTCTCCTGGGGAACCGAAGGAGCGGCGTTCGCCGTCGCCGCCGCGCTTCTTCTCGTCGTCGGATGGGCGACGCGGTTTCTGAACCGAGAGCGGATCGTGACCACCATTCCGTAAACGGTGCCGTATGCAGACGAAGATCAGGGAATATCGCGCGAAAACGGGGATCACGCAGGAGGAACTCGCCGCCCGCGTCGGGGTGCGCCGGGAGACGATCGTCTTTCTGGAGAAGGGGAAGTACAATCCCTCTCTCAGACTTGCATGGCGGGTCGCGCGGGAACTCGGGGCGCCGATCGAAGAGATCTTCGTCTTCGGCAATGAGGATCTGGAGGGATGAGGGCCGGGCCCCCTCAAGGAACCTCTTCCGGCATCCCGAACGCATACGCCGCCGCCCCCAGCAGCGGCGCCCGCCCCCCCAGGGGGCTGATGCGGATCTCCGGGAGGGGCAGAAAACGGTCGATGTGCGGCGTCATGTGCCGCAGGATCAGATCGCCGTGGGCCTGTGCGATCGGACCGTCGAAGACGACGACCTCCGGTTCGTAGGCGACGATCAGATCGGAAACGGCCCGGCCGTTCACCTCTCCCAGAGTGTCCATGAACGCGAGGGCGAGGGGATCACCCTCCCTGGCCGCCCCCAGGATCCCGCGGCTCGTGGAGGCGTCGAACGACGGGCGCTCGCCCCTCTCTTCCGACCACGCCGCAAAGAACCGCGGCATCCCGCTCCCGGAGGCATAGCCCTCCCAGTGCCCGGCGTTCCCGCAGCCGCACGGGATCCGGTATGTCGAATCCACATACAGGTGACCGATCTCCCCGGCGTTCCCGTCCCTGCCGAGGAGCAGGCGGCCGTTGACGACCGCACCCCCGCCGATGCCGGTGGAAAACGTGACGTAGACCATGTTCTCCGTTCCTCTCCCGGCTCCGCACCAGCGCTCCCCGAGAGCTCCCGCCCTGCAGTCGTTGACGAGCGCAACCGGAAGGCCGAAACGTTCGGCGAGCGGGCCGACCAGCGGAACCGTCTTGAAGGCCATGTTCGGCGAACCGACGATCGAGCCGGTCGCCAGATCCAGGGGTCCGGCCGAGGCGACCCCGATCGCCCGTGCATGGCCGCCTGCAAGCACTGCGGCGACGGCCGACGCGATCGCCCGGGTCACGACCTCCCCCGACCAGCCCTCTCCCGGGGTGTCGCCGACGACGCCGCGCTCGATCCGGCCGTCGCGTGCGATCCTTGCCGCCCTCAGATGCGTCGCCCCGAGATCGACGGCGATCACTGCGTCCCGAGTAGCCATAACCCTCCACACCTCCGCCTTTCGGGTCAGTTTCCCTCTTTTTTCCGGACGACCATCTCGCACTGCCCGTCGCCCATGCACCGCGCCCGCACGAACCTGAGGGCGAACGCCCGGTTCAGGTGCTCGACCGCCGAGACGGCGAACGGCATGCACCATGAGGCGCCGGCCCCGGGATCGCACCCGCTCTCCCGCAGCGTCCCGGTAAACGGGCACCCCTTGATCACGACCGTCGCCGATTCTCCGGCCGTCGGGAGAATCGTGATCCTGAACCCCGGTCCGAAGAACGCCGTTGCGCCGACCTTCAACACCTCGGCGATCTCTTCTGCCGTATCGACCGAAAAGCCGAACGTCTCCGCGATCGTCCTCACCTCGCAGCCGACCGCATACCAGATCATCTGCTCCTGCTCTTCGGTCATTTCGCTCTCCCCCCCCCGCAGAGCGCAGGAGTACAGCGCCGGAATGAGGGCGGCGGCACGCGTTGCAAACCGCCATCTCGCTGCCGGCGGGATCTCCTCGATCAGATCCTTCGCCATCACCACCACTCAGGCTCCTGAGAAAAAAAAGGATACGATCGCAAAGCCCGCCCGGGATCAGCGCTTCGGCTCGATCCTGATCTCGCACTGCCGGTCGCCGACGCAGATCCCGCTCAGGTGCGCGATCCCGTACGCCGGGTTCAGACTTTCGACGGCGCTCTCCCCGTACGTCCTGCACGTGGCGCAGCTGGCGTGCGGGTCCGCACCTGTCTCGATCGCCCGGGCGCACATGGGACACGAGGACACGAAGATCCCGGCGCAGTCCCGGTCTCTCGCGGCCTTCACCAGGCTCTGCCGCTCCGGACCGAGCATGAGTGTCGACAGGGTATCGTACGCCCTCGCCACGTCCCCCGCGTGCTTCAGTGGCATGGCGAAACCGCGGGCGAGAGCGCCCTGCCTCTTTCCGGCCTCCTGCCAGATCGCCAGATCCGCCTCCTCGAAGCCGCCGCCGAAACGTTCTGCGATCATCCTGTTGTAGGCGAAGGGCATCGCCGTCGCCGCCCGCGTTGCGATACTCCATTTGAGATCGGCGGGTATCTGTTCTATTCCGGTCATCTTTTCCACCTCTCCGGCACCGCATCTCCTGCCCACAGCGCCGGAGTGATCTATACGATCAAATATATAAATCCTGCGCGGCGCAAGGCCCAAGAACTTCCCCGACCAGAAGATCCGGTATGGCAGAGATCGAACGGATCAGGGGCGTTCTCCTCGACATCGACGGCGTGCTCTATGCGGGCGGCCGGGCGATCGGCGGGGGAAAAGAGACGGTGGCGTGGCTGGCGTCCGCGGGTATCCCTTTCAGGTGCGTGTCGAACACCACGAGCCGTTCCCGCCGCTCGATCGCCGCACGTCTCCGGACCATGGGCTACGATATCGATGCGTCCTGGATCTTCAACCCGCCGCTGGCGGCGATCCGGCGCCTTCAGGGAAAACGCACCTTCCTCCTCGCGCAGGGGGATGTCGGGGACGATTTTCTCGCCGCCGGTGTCCCCCTCGTCGAGGAAGGGGCCGAGATGGTCGTGATAGGAGACGCCGGAAACAGCTTCACCTACAGGGCGATGAACCTGGCCTTCAGGGCGGTCCTCGAAGGCGCGGGGATCGTCGCCCTCGAAAAAGATCGCTACTGGATGGGGGCGGACGGGTTGATGCTCTCGGCAGGGCCGTTTGTCGCGGCGCTCGAATACGCCACCGGGAGCGAGGCTGCGGTCGTCGGGAAACCATCGCCCGAATTCTTCAGACTCGCCCTCGAAGACATGGGCGTCAGGCCGTCGGAGGCCCTCATGGTCGGCGACGATCTCGCGTCTGATATCGGCGGGGCACAGGCCGCCGGGATGAAAACCGCCCTGGTCAGGACGGGCAAATTCAGGCAGGACGCGTTCGAAGCGTCGCCGATCAGGCCGGACCTCCTCCTCCCGTCGATCGCCGATCTTCCCGGGGCCCTGAGCAAACGATATATATAACGGCACTTCAAAGTCTCGCCTCAGACATCTGATGCGGGGAGGCGACACGTGAAAATCAGGACGATCTGGACGGCAATCATGGTGGCGGTGCTTTTGTGGGCCGGCATTCTGGTGGCTTCCGGGATCGTGGCGTTCCTGCGTCCTGTCGGTACATACCCTTCCATTACGCCGGCGTCAGGGATCTCTGGAACCGAAGAGCCCGAGTTCGTCTTCCCGTTCGAAGATTCCAGGTACCGGCTCAGCGTCCCGGTGGACGCCGCCGTCTACAGCGGCGCTCGAAACGGGTCGAAGAGCGCCGTGCTCTACCGGGAGATCCCGGATGACGAGTGGATCGCCACGTATTATCAGGCGTTCGCCGACGATCCCCACCAGGAGTCGCTCTACTCAGGTCTTCTCGATGCACTCTCCAGTATCAGGGATGAACGCGGCCTCGACTCCGACCGGTACCTCGAACTGATCGCGGCGTTCGTCCAGTCGATCCCGTACGAGGACCACCCGGCCGGCGCTCCACCGAAATTCCCGGTGGAGACCGTGGCCGAGCGGGCCGGCGACTGCGACGACCGGAGTCTCCTCCTCGCCGCGCTCCTGGCCCGGGCCGGGTACGACGTCGTCCTCCTCGACTTCACCGCCGACTCCCACATGGGCGTCGGCGTGGCGGCGGACGCAAACACCTACGGCTCGACCGGCTACGCCTTTATCGAGACGACCGACGTCAATTTTGTCGGCGTCGTCCCGGAACGCCTTGCAA
>JASGMW010000098.1 GCA_030156225.1 Methanofollis sp. | reverse complement strand
TCCATCTTGAGGATGACAGTCTTTGCGGTGAGCACATATACTTATTTCACTCAAAAGCATTTAATGTTATGTGTTTGAACCGCAATTCCTCCCCGGCCTAAAGACCGGGGACTCCTTGCGGAGTTAGTTGAACATTCCCGGGCATTTTTCAGCTGCCTCGCATCGCCGCATGCCTGCAACCCGCGCCGTACGGCCGCTGTCTCTTCGCGGACCTGCACGAATCATTTTTTCTCCTGGAAGGGCGGCAGTCCTCCATGATCTCTGTACTGAATCTTCCGGTTGGTTTTCAGGCAGATGATCCGACACCTGCCATCTATTTTTTCCCGGTTTTACAACAGGTATATATTGCTGAATACAACAGGTATCTGATCACCATGGTCAAACTCACAGAAGAGATGAAGACTGCGTTTTCGTCGGTCAGAGTATTCCCTGTCTCTACCGCGTCGAAGGACGGCATTCCGAATGTTGCACCGATCGGATTCTGCATGCTCATGGAAGACGATACGATCTGGATCGCCGACAACTTTATGAAAAAGACTCTCGCGAACCTCAGGGAGAACCCGAAAGTTGCGATCTATATCTGGGGACCGGAGACGAAGGGGTGCTTCCAGATCAAAGGCGACGTTTCTATCGTGACCGAGGGCGAGGACTTCCAGAAGATGCGGGAGATCGTCATTGCCAAGATGTCGCAGGCACCGGCGAAGAGTCTGATCGTCGTCACGGTCACGGAAGTATTCTCCTGTACGCCTGGACCCGGTGCGGGCGAACGCATACCCCTGAGCGGGCAGTGACCAGGATAGGGTGCAAACCCCTATCGCCTGCTTTTTTATCAGTCCGTATACCGGATATTTTCAATCCCACCGAAACCCGGCAGTATTTTTTATCAGGTGGAATGATCTTCTGATGATCACATGGCAGAACTGACACCTGAAATGAAAGAGATGTTTGCAAAGGCGCCGGCCTATCCGCTTGCGACCGCCTCCCGGGACGGCGTTCCGAATGTGGCCCCGATGAAGGCGGTCTGGCTCATTGACGACCGGACGATCTGGGTCGCAGACAACTACATGAACAAGAGCCTTGCGAATATGCGGGAAAATCCGAGAGCGGCGATCTCCATCTGGGGGCCGGAAACGAAGGGATGCCTCCAGATCAAGGGGGACGTAGAGATCCTCACCGCCGGACCCGAGTATGAGAAGATGCGTGCAGACGTGAAGGCGAAGTCCGAGAAGTATCCGGCAAAATCGCTGATCAGGATCACGATCACCGACGTGTACTCGTGTACCCCCGGGGCCGGAGCCGGGAAAAAACTGCTGTAGGGGGAAACGCATTCCTCCGCACGAAAAACCTGTAAACCTGAAAAAAATGGGCAGATGATTCTTCTGCCCATTTTTGTCTCTTATGGTATCCCGAATTAATCTTTCATTCATCGATTCAGAACCCGCTCGGGAGGCAGAGCAGGTTCATCACCATCATAGTTGCTCTGGCTTGATCTCGTTCTGTCAGCATACCCCCGCCTCGACCGATCCGAATTTTGCCGTTCTCCGTTCTCCCTCCCAGAAGAATCTCTCGATCTTGTCGTCTGTCAGAGGATGCTTCACCCGCGCCCTGATACCTGTATTCCCGGAGACACATAACGATGAGGAGAAAAATGAGGCACAACATTCGTTTGATTGCAATTTAGTTGATATATTGTCAGTATTCTGAAAATGCCCGATATCGTTATGTGTTGTACTTGCACCTAACGAGCGCAAATGTATCCATCAATGAAATTTGCCCCGTTTATAATTTAAGTCGAAATTCAGCCATTTTGAATATGGCTCATTATGAATTTGCGGGAATGCAGGCTGATATGCTGAATCCCATGATCGTCGATGAATTTTCGAAATGTGTGATGTGCAGTCTCCGGCTCTCCGGCCGAAACGAACGATGAGCCAGTTGTCCGTGAGGATTTCACGAGGGATGCCATCGTCCTGAAAACCTGTTCTCGGGGGTTTATTGGGTCGTTGGCCGATCGAATGCCCCATAATTTCTCTTGTTCCTGGATCCGACAGGGCCGCAACATACATCCGTCTCGCCTTCCTACATCAACGCGATGTCCTCGAAAACAGGATAATGATCAAACCTGATCGGATTGATTATCATGGAGCAGACTCTCGTCGAGAAAATATTCTCCTCCCATTGCGGGAAGGAGATCTGTGCGGGCGATGTGGTGATGGCTGTCGTGGATCTGGCAATGATCCACGATATCACCGGCCCCCTTGCCGTGCAGAAATTCCGTGAAATGAACGGGAAACAGGTCTTCGACCCTGCGCGGATCGTGATGCTTTTCGACCATCAGGTTCCGGCTGATTCCATTCAGGCGGCCGAGAACCAGAAGTTTATGCGGGAGTTTGCACTCGAACAGGGCATTCACAACTATGACCTCAGGGAAGGCGTCTGTCATCAGGTGGTCCTGGAGAAAGGGCATGCGGCACCCGGCGAGATCGTCGTGGGGTCGGATTCTCACACCTGTACCTACGGAGCGGCCGGAGCGTTTGCGACCGGCATCGGCTCGACCGATATGGGTTTTGCGCTGCGCTTCGGGGCCCTCTACTTCAGGGTGCCCGACTCCATCCGCGTCGAGGTGAACGGCGCCTTTGCGCCGCGGGTCGGGGCAAAAGACCTGATCCTTGATATCGCCGGAAACATCGGCGCTGACGGCGCCACCTATCAGGCCCTTGAGTTCACCGGCACGACGTTCGCATCGATGCCGATGGCAGGGCGGATGACCTGCTGTAATATGGCGATCGAGATGGGTGCAAAGGCCGGCATCGTCCCGCCCGATGCGATCACCAGGGAGTATCTCAGGGAACGCCGCCCCGGGATCAGGCCCTTCACGCTCAACAGCGACGAAGACGCCACCTATGCTGAGCTGCGCGAGTTCGACGCCGCCGATCTTGCGCCCAGGGTTGCGGTCCCGCACAACGTGGACCATGTCGTCGATGTGGAGGAGGTTGCCGGGACGCATATTGACCAGGTCTTCATCGGTTCCTGCACGAACGGGCGGTACGAGGACTTCGTGGAGGCGGCAGAGGTGCTCGGCGGCCGGAAATTTTCAGACGATGTCAGGGTGATCCTCATTCCGGCGTCGCGGGACGAGTACCTGAAGACCCTCAAGGCCGGCCTGATCGAGCGGTTCGTCGAAGCCGGGGCGCTTGTCGAGGCGCCCTGCTGCGGTCCCTGCATGGGCGGGGCGTTCGGGCTGCTGGCGCCGGGTGAGGTCTCGCTCTCCACCTCGAACCGGAACTTCCGGGGGCGGCAGGGGAGCGCCGAGGCCGAAGTCTACCTCTGTTCGGCGGCGACGGCAGCGGCGAGTGCGATCACCGGCGAGATCACCGACCCGAGGGAGGTGTGATCAGATGCGGATCTGGAAGTTCGGCGACGATATCGATACGGATGCGATCATCCCCGGACGTTACCTGACCGAGTATGACCCGAAAAAACTCGCGGAGCATGTCTTCGAGGGCACGCGCGACGACTTCGGGACCGGCGTGCAGGAGGGCGACGTCCTCGTCGCCGGGAGAAATTTCGGCTGCGGGTCCTCGCGGGAGCATGCCCCGCTCGCCCTCCTGGGCGCGGGAGTGAAGGTCGTCGTGGCAGAGTCTTTTGCCCGGATCTTCTACCGGAACGCCGTCAATACCGGGCTTCTCCCCCTCATCTGCCCCGAGGCCGGGGTGCTCGTCGAGGGGCATGAGGCCGCGGTCGACATCGCCGGCGGTTATATCGAGTCGGACGGCGTCCGCCATGCGACGGAAGCCGTGCCCCCGTTCATGCAGGAGATCGTGGACGCGGGCGGACTTGTCGAATATGCGAAAAATCTGAGAGAGGTGGAACTGTGTACAGGGTCGCAGCGATAGGCGGCGACGGCATCGGACCCGAGATCCTCGTAGAGGGAAAAAAGGTCCTGGACGCCGCCGGGGAGAAGTATGGTTTCGATCTCGAATGGGACGACTTTCCGATCGGCGCCGACCGGTATCTGGAAACCGGCGAACTCGTCGGTGAAGACGAGCTGAAAGAGCTCTCGACCTACCGGGCGATCTACTTCGGGTCCATCGGCGACGACCGGGTGCAACCCGGCGTGCTGGAGAAGGGGATCCTGCTCGCCCTGCGGTTTTATTTCGACCAGTACGTGAACCTGCGGCCGATCAAACTCCTGCAGGGCGTATCAACGCCGCTCGCCGGCAAGGGTCCGGAGGATATTGACTTCGTGGTCGTGCGGGAGAACACCGAGGACTTTTACGTCGGGATCGGCAACCGGTTCAAAGGACATCACCACGCCGATCTCCAGGTCGTCAGGGATCTCTACTCGGTGAAGTTCGGGCTCGACGCCGAGAGCGACGCCGAGGAGATCGCCTACCAGATCGGCGTCGTCTCGCGGGAGGGAAGCCGCCGGGTGATGGAGTACGCCTTCGACCTTGCCGAACGCCGGGAGAAACGGGTCACCTCGGTCGACAAGGCGAACGTTCTCTCTGATGTCTACGGGCTCTGGCGGGAGGTCTTTACCGGGGTCGCCGCCGCACACCCGGGCATCTCGACCGGGTTCAATTTCGTCGACGCCGTCACGATGTGGTTTGTGAAGAACCCGGAGTGGTTCGACGTCGTCGTCACCCCGAACATGTTCGGCGACATCATCACCGACCTCGGTGCGATGATCCAGGGGGGTCTGGGCCTGGCGCCCGGCGGCAACATCAACCCGAAGGGTACGTCGATGTTCGAGCCGATCCACGGTTCAGCACCAAAGTACAAAGGCCTCGGCGTGGCAAACCCGATTGCCACGATCTGGGCCGGGTCCCTCCTCCTCGATCACCTCGGCGAGCACGAGGCGGCCGACGCGGTTGTCCGTGCGATCGAGGGGACGATCCGGGACGGTGTGGTTACAAAGGATCTCGGCGGGACCGCGCGGACTGCAGATGTCGGCGAGCATATCGCCGCGTTGATCAGGTAGGAGTTACGTACTTTCCAGATTAAACCGCAAGATCAACTTTCCCGGGTACATTTCCCCCTTTTTTTGTGCGCGTAGCACGATCGTTACCGCTCTCAAGCGGTCGTCTTTCTGTTGTTAGCAACGGTTTCAGATCGAACCCAAACACCGCATGACCCGGGGCATATACTCTCTCCGTTGCGCCTCTTTTTCAGAACGCCCACAGCAGGATAGAAAGATCTCTCTATTATATTCC
>JASGMW010000023.1 GCA_030156225.1 Methanofollis sp. | reverse complement strand
GTGAAGGTCTATGCAAAAAGCCAGAATACGCCTTTCGGGGACAGATTACGACAAAGTCGAGATGGTCTGTGACAGGATACGGGAGATTGCAGAGCGGACGGGCGTCAATCTGGCAGGGCCTATCCCCCTCCCGACAAAGAGGCTCGTCGTCCCGGTCAGAAAAAGCCCGGACGGCGAGGGAACTGCAACCTGGGATCGCTGGCAGATGCGCGTGCACAAACGGCTCATTGACATCGACGCCGACGAGCGTGCTCTCAGACAGCTGATGCGCATTCAGGTGCCAAAAGACATCGGCATCGAGATCGTGCTGGAGAGTTGATGCAGTGAGCGGCAGTTCAGCCGCCGGATTTGCCATTCGAATCCATAGGTCTCTCTCAACAGAGAGACTTTTTTTTTGTGTCCTGATCCTGGCGGCGGTCCTGCGGTTCGCATTTCTGGACTTAAAACTCTTTCACCATGACGAGGCGATCCATGCCTGGTTCTCGTACAACCTCCTGAACACCGGCGCCTACGAGTACGACCCCTCGTACCACGGCCCGCTGCTCTATTACGTAACGGCCGGAATGTTTGCGGTTCTGGGCGACTCCGACCTTGTCGGCCGGCTCGTTCCCGCATTTCTCGGCACCCTCGTCGTCGCGCTGGTCTATCCCCTCTATCGTCTCGGCTATCTCGACCGGAGACAGACCCTCGTCGCCGCGTTTTTCCTTGCGATATCGCCGAACATGGTCTATTTCTCGCGGTTTCTCAGAAACGACATCTTCATCCTGTTCCTGACCTTCGTTCTTCTCCTCGCTCTGATCCTGTACCTGGAGCGGGGACAGGCCAGATATGCCGTCCTTGCGGCGGTTGCCGCCGGCCTCGGAATCTCGTGCAAGGAGAACATGCCGATCGTTCTCGGCATCTTCGGGGTCTATATTGTCTATCTTCTCTGGAAACGGAAGGTCCGCCTCTCTCGTCTCTGGAAACGCCACCTCGCTCTCGGTGTTCTGGTCGCCGCCGCGATCGTCGTCGTCTTCTACTCGTCGTTCGGCGTCCACCCGGATCGGGTGCTGACGTTCATCCCCGACGCCATCGGCCACTGGTGGGAGATGCACGAGCAGCAGCGGCTTGGTGGACCGTTTTACTTCTATATCATTCTCTTCCTCCTCTACGAACTCCCGATCTTCCTCCTTGCGATCGTCGGCATCGTCCAGTTCCTGCTCAAGGGACGAAAGAAGGCCGGCACTGCCGTTCGCACGATGCACGAGATCGTCGAACGATCGCTGCAGCAGATACGCGGCGTTCTGCCGGCCCCTCCGACCTTCGATAAAAAAGAAGAATTTTTCCGTTTCTGTATCGTGTGGATGGTCCTTTCGATGGCGGCGTACGCCTATATCGGCGAGAAAGTGCCGTGGCTCCTGATCCACCAGCTCCTGCCCACCGTCTTCGTCGCCGTCTACGCGATGACAAAGAAAAAGACGGTCATCGCCATCGTTTCGAGCATTTTTCTGGTCCTTGCCCTCTGGCACGTCGCCTATGTCCCTGCAGACGTGAACGAACCGATCGTCCAGGTCCAGAATTCGGAAGACATGCGCGAGGTGATGGCACTGATCGACAGTTCAAATGCCGTCGCTATCGCATCTGACCGCTACTGGCCGCTGCCCTGGTACTACCGGGGGAATCGTTCCGCAAACCTGAGTTATTTCGGAAAAAAGATCGACGAAACGAGCATCGAGGCAGGGAATTATGATCTCGTCATCGCCTCGGACGAGGATAGTTATCCCTCCCTCCCGGGCTATGAGAAGCAGACCTGCAACCTCAACTACTGGTTCTCATGGTACGACAACAAAGACCGCATCCCTCAATATTACTTCTTCAGGGACGGCAAAATGGGCAATATGAGAATCGACGTCTTCACGAGGAACGCGACCCGGACATCCTGAAAAAACGGGTGTCAACTAGATCTATCGAGAAGGGATCTTCACTCCCCCAAATCCCCCATCCTCAGGATAGAGGCAGGGTGGCAGACCCTTTCTTCAGATCTCCCTGTCCTCTTTTTCCCGGGCCGGCCCGCAACGAATCGGGGAAAAACAGCGTTGCGGCGGACACACATGAGACATTTTATGCAGTATGCCCGGGGGGACAGTCCCGGACTCATGCGCGTTCAGCACAGCATGAACTCAGGTGTTTACATCGCGTGGAAGACAACACACTGCAACAGGGCATTTCCGCACCCGACCACCCCGACGCGAGATCTCGTCTCCCTGAACATCAGTGATACCGGATCGCTTTTTCTCCATGCAAAGAAGAGATGTTGCTGAGTCTTCAGAAGGATGTGACAGAGAGACCAGGCAGGAAAAAAGGCGAGGACTGTCAGAGAGACAATCGATATAAGAACTATCCCAGTTCATCCCATCGTTTCTTCTTTCTGATATAGATGATGCCGACGATAATCACCACGATCAGAACACCGACACCGATATAGAGTGGGAGAGAACCGAGATTCAGGGAGAAACCCCCGCCGATCTCTTCGCGCAGCTGGGTGGCAAGCGTCAGGGTGGACTGCGCCTTCTCACTGGCGTCGGCCCCCTTGACAGCGGCGGCTTCATAGTTCCCTGCGCTCATCTGATCGTTGGCGGCGGAGAGGGCCTGGGCGGCAAGGTCGCGCTGAGTCTTGAGATTCAGCACCCGCTGGTCGGTCCCCATGCTCCTGTTGACTTCGAAATAGGTGATGATCCCGTCAATCTGATTGATGGCCGTCTGCGCGTCGTCGATCTCCTTCTGCGCTTCTGCCTGTGAGAGGGCGGCAGTGGCCGCGGCGATCGCGGTCTTGGCGGTGGTCAGATAGTTTTTCGCCGCTGCAAAGTCGGATGTGGCCGAAGCGCTGTTGATTGCCGCCTTCGCCGCGTCGTACTTTGCCTGGGCCGCGGTCGTGTCGACGCCCGCCGCCAGCTGCTCGTCGATGCTTGCTTTCAATTCGGTGAGGCTGGCCTGCGTCGCGGCGAGATCGGCCTGGACATCCTGCGGATTGACCACCGTACGTTTGATGATGTACTCGCTGTCGTCAACGACATCGTCATCGTCGTCGATCTGGCGGATGCGGAGCAGAACTTTGTCCTGTGTCGCCGTCGCCGTCGGCGCATCGCCGGAAAGGGCGATTCTGACACTGACGTCGGTATCCTCCGGATAACTGAGAATAAAACCGTCGATCTGGGGGCTGTATCCCTTTAACGCGCGCGGCTGGTCACTGTGACCCCCCACTTCAATATAATACCTCCAGACGGGATTGCTGAGTTCGGTGTACAGCGCAAGTCTATGATCTTCAGGGAAGGTATAGGAGCCGGAGTCCACGAGATCCAGAACGACGTTGACCGTCACACTCTCCCCGGGTGAAAGGTCGCCTGATGCAGGGTTAACGTCAGGCGTGCCTGTAACCTTGTAGTTCACCGATGCCGATGCCGCCTGGATCAGACAGAAGACGGCAAACAGCCAGATAATTATCTTGATCGCTGATCTCATATGCCCTCACTCAAATAACGGATCAATATCCTGGTCATCAAACATAGAAGCTCGCTTTTCCTTCGATCTGATGACATCTTCTTTTGTTTCTTTGGCAATCTCGAAGAGTTCGCGCACCCTCGGCGCCTCCCCGATCGAGGCAAGCACCACCACGGCCGCAACATAACTGCTATCCACCGGATAGTCGCCGCCGCGGACCTCAACCCCGGCAATGTTCTCCTCAACCCAGCTCTTCGCTTTTTCGACACCCTTGCGGTCCATCTCGGCCGGGTTGCCGGCGACGAGGACAAGCGCACGTTCTGCGGTCGAATAGTCGCAGGGGAGCGTGAGACGGCCGAGCATGGCGCGACGGACAAGCGCGATCACCTTCGCAGACTTGTCCTCGCCCATCAGCACCTCTTCCGCCTTCTCTTTCTTCGAGAAAGAATCCTTCAAACCGCCGAATAGACCTCGTTTCTGCTTCGTCCGCTCACTCACGACCTCAGTGACGGCATAACCGACGCTCGATATCCCCCCGCCCCGGAGGGTGTTGATAATCTCCGAAGAATCGACGACCATCTCGCCGACGCCGGCCCTGGTGACCTCTCCTGCCCTGAAAAGGATGCCGAAACGCCTGACGATCTCGTCGTTCAACCGGGAATAGGCGGTTTTTACGCTCTCCCCCTCGTTCTTCCAGGCCGAATTGTCGAAGAGAAAAACGTTGTCGGCCTCATTGACGAGAGTTGACAGGCTGCGGGCGGCATTGTACGTGTAGAGTCGTCCCTCCTCAGGAGCGGGAAGGAGACCGAGCACATAGACCGGTTCACGATAGATCCTCTTCAGATGACGTGCAAGCACCGGGGAACCCCCGGAGCCCGTCCCGCCGCCAAGACCTGCCACAATCACAAAGGCATCCACGTCATGGGTGCCCCGGGTATCGATCGTGTTTATGATCGAATCGATCTCATCCGCGGCGATCCTGGCACCGGTGACATTGTCGGTCCCCACGCCATGACCTTTTACCACAGTCTGGCCGATAAGAATTCGGTCTTTGAGTTCAATGGTTTTGAGCCCCATAAGGTCGGTGCGGGCGGTATTGACAACGATCCCCCTGAAATTGTTCAACCCGGACTTTTTGTCCTGTTCGATGAACATATCGACAACCTTACCGCCAGCTTGACCGAATCCTATGAAAAATACTCTCATTCAGTTACCCCATCCAGTCGGCTACCATAAATGCAAGAACGCTAGTTAACTAGCTAGCTCATAGTAGAATTCTCATCAGAGTTCAAAAACTTTCTTATGCGCTTTGGATGATACACAATATTGCAGATTATGGACATTTGTATCATAGGGGGTGGCCTCACCGGTCTCGCCGCCGCCCTCCCCCTCACAGAAACCGCAGGCGTCACCATATTCGAGAGCAGACCTGTTCTTGGCGGATGTCTCTCCTCCTACAAACGGGAAGATTACTGGATTGAACGTTATTATCACCACTGCTTCTCCGGTGACGAGCACCTCTTCTCTCTGATCCGGGATCTCGGCCTTTCAGACCGCCTCGAATGGCTCAACGGTTCGACCGGGTATTATGTGGACGGGGTGATCAACCCGCTGACCAGCCCGATCGAGATCCTTCGCTATCCTCACCTTTCGATCGCCGACAAGGCGCGTCTCGGTCTTCTCACTCTGCGGGCGAAACGGCTTGACCTCGCATCGCTGGACACGGTGCCGGCATCGGAATATGTCAGGAACAACCAGGGAGAAGGTGTGTATGCCTCGTTCTTCGAGCCGCTGCTGCGGAGCAAGTTCGGCGACCGGCGCGACGAAGTCTCGGCAGCGTGGCTCATTTCCAGGATCGCCATCCGCTCAGATCGAGGGGTCGAAGGAGAGCGGCTCGGCTATATGAGAGGGGGGTGGCACGAACTCGTCGATAGTATGGCAGAAAAAGCGCAGAAAAAGGGCGCAACCATTGAAACAGGGACGCCGGTCACGGCGATCAGGCGCACGGAAATGGGGTGGGAGGTGAACGGCAGGATGTTCGACGCCGTTCTCGCCACCATCCCGCCGCAGGAGATCGGGAGACTCAGCGGCATGGAAGGGTTTGCACAGATCCCCTACCAGGGCGCGGCCTGCATGACGATCGGGCTTGACCGGGACGTCACCAGCGGGATATACTGGCTGAATATGAAAGACCCCGCACCCTACGGGGCCGTGGTGGCCCACACGAACTTCGCGCCGCGCGAGCGTTATGGCGAGGAGATCGTCTATCTGGCCTCTTATTTTGGAGAAAAACCAGCACCCGGCCTGAAAGAGACGATGCTCTCCGACTTTTGCAGGCGCTTTTCCGTCCCGAGGGACGCCATCCACTGGAGCGAACTCGCCGTCGAGCGCTTTGCAGGACCGGTCTACACCACAGGTTTTGCCGATCTCGTCCCCGACTATGAAGAGCGCGGCCTGTATCTCGCCGGGATGTTCTCCCGTCCGAACTACCCGGAACGGTCGATGGAAGGGTCGATCGTCGCCGGGCAGGAAGTGGCGGCACGGATCGCGGGAGTTATCAGATGACCGGTGACGGGGTCTCGGTGATCCTCCCTGCATACAACGACCGCCCCGCCCTTGAACAGGCGATCCCGGCATCCATCGCCGCACTCGCGACGATCACCGATACGTTCGAGGTGATCGTCGCCGAAGACGGGAGCACCGACGGGAGCGCGGCATATATCCAGGAATGGCATGAAAGAGATCCGCGCGTCCGCCTCCTCCATGCCGACGAGCGGCTTGGTCGGGGCAGGGCCCTCAACAGGGCGATCACCGCGGCCAGGTACGGCATCGTCTGCTATTATGACGTCGACCTCGCAACCGATCTCGCTCACCTGCCCGAACTCGTCGGGGCGATCCGGGACGGCGCCGATATCGCCACAGGATCGCGGCTGATGCCTGACTCGCGGATCGTCCGGAGCGGGGGGCGGGAGATCGCAAGCAGAGGCTACAACGGTCTTGTACGCACATTCCTCGGGAGCAGACTCCACGACCACCAGTGCGGGTTCAAAGGGTTCAGAAAAGATCGGATACTCACCCTGATCCCGGAAATTCAGGCTCCCCACTGGTTCTGGGACACCGAGATGCTGGTGCGCGGGCAGCGGAAGGGATATCGCATCGCCGAATTCCCGGTGGTCTGGCGGCAGGGACAGGGGACGACCGTCCGTTTCAAGGATGTTTTCTCAATGGGATCACAGATCCTCGGACTCTGGTGGCAGATTCATGTGGCGAAAGGTTAGCGCGATCCTCGTCCCGACCCTGATCGCGATCGGGATCCTCGCATACATGCTCTGGCGGGTCTGGGACGACCTCATGGTCGTCATTGTTCATGCCCATCCCCTGTATCTGGCCCTTGCCGTCCTCGTCTGCACGCTTGCGTGGATCATGAGGGGGTGGCGGTACCGGGCGATCCTCGGCGGACTTGCGGTCCGGATCGGTCTCACTTTCTCCACGGCCTGCATCTTTCTCTCCCAGACGGCAAACCTCATCGTCCCGGCCCGCCTCGGCGATCTGGTCAGGATCTTTATCCTCAAGCACGAGGGCCTGGCAACCTACTCGCAGGGCGTTTCGTCCTTCATTGTCGAGCGGATCTTCGACGTGGTGACGATCGCCTTTCTCGGCCTTCTTGCGCTGCCCTTTGTCATCGGAACGCCCGAATGGTTTCTGCCGCTCATCGCCGTTCCCATTGTCGCCGGGGCGGCCTTCATCTTCCTCCTCCTTCTCATGGGTGATCGCCACTCGGAAAACAAATATCTCAGCATTATCTACGGCATGCTGGCGGAGATCAGGACGACCTCCTTAAATCTGGCGGCATTCCTCGTCTTTGGGATCTCCTCCATCGGGATCTGGCTCGTGGACATTCTGGTCTGCGTCGTCGTGGTCCTGATGTTCGGCGAGAGCATCCCTTTCATGGTCGTCGTGCTCGCCATCGTCATCGGCAACCTCGTCAAGGCCGTCCCGATCACCCCGGGCGGGATCGGAACCTACGAGTTCGCCCTTGCCGTCACCTTCGAACTCGCCGGCATGGCTCCGGCAACGGCCACCGTGATCGCCGTCATCGACCACCTGATCAAGAACATGGTCACGCTTGCCGGAGGGATCGGATCTCTCTACTACTTCGGCGACTGGTCGGTGAACCTGATGAAACGCTCGTTCCGCGAGGGGCTCTCCAGGGAGGAGATGCGTGAGCCCTGAGGCACAGATCCTCATGGTCGTCTCATGGCTCGTCCTGATCAAGGCGATCCAGTGCGCCCTCTGGCCGCGCCTCACCGCCGCCCTCGGCGATTTCGCCTATCCGGCGGCATATCCGCTCTCCATCCTCGTCTTCGGGGCCGCATCGTGGTACCTCGCCCTCCTTCACCTCCCGGTGCAGGCCGCACTCCTCCCTTTTCTCGTCATGGGGGGGTACGCACTCTGGCGGCGGGAATATACCGCCGGGGATTTCAGGCGCTTTGCACACTGGGACGCTGTTTTTCTCGTTTTTTTCTTATCGATGCTCCTGCTCCGCGCGGTCAACCCGATGATCTCGTCCGGCGAGAAATTCATGGAGCACGCCTTTCTCGCGTCTGTCATGCGTGAACCGGTCGTCCCCCCCCTGGACCCCTGGTTTGCCGGAGGAAGCCTCGACATCTATTATTATATGGGCCACTGGATCATGGGTGCGCTCGGGATCACGGCCGGGGTGCCGTCCCGGGTCGTCTTCAACCTCGGCCTTCCCACCGTGCTCGGGGCGGCGGCCGTCATGGCGTATGCAACCGGGCGCCTGATCGTCCCGAAGATGGCATGGCTTCCCCTCGCCCTCTTCCCCCTCATCAACCCGGCCTTCATATGGGAGGCATTGTCAGGGGTGCCGGCGCAGACCGTCCTCTGGAACAGCACCCGCGTGATCGACGGGACGATCAACGAGTACACCCTGTTTTCCTTCCTCTGGGGCGACCTGCACCCGCACGTGCTCGGCATGTTCAACCAGTTCCTTCTCATCTTTCTCCTCTGTTACGCACTGGTCAAATGGAAGGGACTCGGACGAAACGCCCGTATTATCCTCATCGTCTGCACCGCCGTCAGCCTCGGTTCGATGCCGCCGATAAACTCCTGGGACGTCCTGCTCTATGCACCCCTCGTCGTCGCCGCAGGATTCCTGATCTGGCGGCGGCACAGAGACCCCTGGTTTCTCGTCGCCGTCCCGCCCCTGGCAATCACTCTGTACGCTCCCTATTATCTCCAGCTCAGCGGCGCCGGCGTCGAAGGGGTGGGCCTTGTGACCTCGGTCTCCGATCCCGTCCAGTTCCTCCTCGTCCACGGCTTTTTCCTCGCCGTGCTCTATGCCGCCTCTGCACGTGATCTCCTGCACCGCCCATGGCTCCTCGGGGCGCCGGTGCTCTTCGGCCTCGCCGGATACGTCGCTGCGGGAATCGCCTCCCTGCCGCTCGCGGCGATCCTTTCGCGCCGTCGCCTCTCTCCCGCCGACCTGCTCTGCGCTGCCGGCCTCGCAATCGTCATCGCCTGCGAGTTTTTCTATCTCAAAGACAACATGGGCGACGCGTATTATCGGATGAACACGGTCTTCAAGTGTTATTCGGTCGCCTGGATCCTCCTTGGAACCGGGACGCTGCTCCTGCTCGGCAGGTGGATCGCCGGGACCGGATGGCCGGATCGGATCACCGGCAGACAGCAGCGCACCCTCGCCCTCGCCGCTGCCGTCGCCCTGATCATCGTCCCCCTTGTGATCGACCCCGGTTTCGGCCATGATTCACGCTCCCTGGACGGGCTCGCCTGGCTCGAAACGCAGCACCCGGGAGACGCCGGCGCCGTCGCGTGGCTGCAGACGCAGGGGGGAACGCACGTCCTCGTCGAGGCGGTGGGAAACGACTACTCCTATGCGGGCCGCATCTCGGCCTTCACCGGCATCCCGGCGATCCTGGGCCAGCCGTCCCACGAACAGATGTGGCGGAGCAACTGGAGCGCGATATCGGAGAGGAAAGACGACGTTCAGGCAATATACGAAGACCCGGCACAGTGCCTCGCCCTCATGGATCAGTACGGCGCCGACACCCTCTACGTCGGCGACCTCGAAGAGGAGACCTATCAGATCGATCTCCCTGTCAAAGGGCTGGTGCCGGTGTACGATACCGACGGCACGAGGGTCTATGAGCGCACCTGAGGAAGGTTTATCAGTTTTCCTGTAGATTTCATATGGCTACTCAATCACAGCTGATGATTGATGAAGGAGAGGCTACGCTCCTGAATGAGGTGAACCATGGCAAAGACATACGTAACATTTGAAGTTCCGGAAGAGATCCAGAACAAGGCACTCGAATCGCTCGAGATCGCCCGCGACACCGGCAAGATCAAGAAGGGCTCCAACGAGGCCACCAAGTGCATCGAGCGCGGCACCGCCCAGCTCGTGCTGATCGGCGCCGATGTCGAGCCCGAAGAGATTGTGATGCACCTTGCACCCCTTTGCGAGGAAAAGAAGATCCCGTACGTCTTCATCAGCAAGCAGAACGAGATCGGCGCGGCAAGCGGCCTGAACGTCGGATCCGCCGCTGCCGCCATCGTCAAGCCGGGCAAGGCAAAGGAACTCGTCGAAGAGGTTGCAAAGCAGACCGGCGAACTGAGGGCCTGAGGAGGTCTTTCAGATGGCAGACGGAACACCCGCAGAGGTCATTGAGGTCATCGGCAGCACCGGGATGCACGGCGAAGCCATGCAGGTGAAGTGCCGGGTTCTCGAGGGCAACAACAAGGGCCGGATCATCACCCGCAACACCGTCGGCCCCATCCGCGAGGGCGACATCCTGATGCTCCTCGAGACCGAGCGCGAAGCGAAGAAACTTTCAAGGCGGTGAAGAGAATGGTCGAGACCTACAAGTGCAGTTTCTGCGGCGAGATGATCGAGCCCGGTACAGGAAGGCTCTTTGTCCGCAAGGACGGTGCGCTCTTCTACTTCTGTTCGACGAAGTGCCAGAAGAACTACAAACTCAAGCGCGTTCCCCGCCGCGTCGCCTGGACCGAAGCCGGCCGCAAGGCCCTCGGGAAGGAGTGAACCTGATGGACCGGACCTTTGTGATGATCAAGCCCGACGGTGTCCAGCGCGGCATCATCGGCACCGTCATCTCCCGCCTCGAGGCAAAAGGCCTCAAACTCGTGGCGGCACGGCTCACCATGATCCCTGAGGAGAAGGTGATGGAGCACTATGCAGAGCATGTTGCAAAGCCGTTCTTCCCCTCCCTCAAGGAGTATATCATGTCGGGTCCGGTGCTCGCCATGGTCTGGGAGGGCAGGGGCTCGGTCGCCATCGTGCGGAAACTCGTGGGTGCCACGAACCCGGCCGACGCCGTTCCCGGGACGATCAGGGGCGACCTGGCGATGGAGACCGGCAAGAACGTGATCCACGCCTCGGACTCGGACGAGAGCGCAGCCCGCGAGATCCAGATCCATTTTGCAGACGCCGAACTCGTCTCTTATGCGCGGCTCGACGAACCGGCCCTGTACGAGTGAATCTCACCGGGATATCCCGGACTTTTTCTTATTTCAACAGACAAGCGATAGCCATCGCCAGATTTGAGGCCCTGCATGAAGGTTCCGATCTCGCTTGCAGGCATCGGCATCAAGAGCGTAGATCAGGCCCGAAGGTTTTTCCGGCATACGTATACCTTTAACGCCTATGAATCGTAGCCGCATCCTCGAAAGGCATTAACCAGAAGAACACATAAAAAATCTGCATGAGCGGCGATCTGCTGAGTTTTGTCCTGCTGAGCATCACCTCCATCCTGATCACCACCAACCCGCTCGCAGCGACCCTGCTCTTCGTCTCCCTGACCGAGACGATGGAGCACGCTCAGCGCATGGCAGTCGCCGGAACCGCCTGCAAATACGCCCTCGTCATTCTTTTCATCTTCGCGATCGCCGGGGGCGTGATCCTCCAGCTCTTCGGGATCACGCTCGAAGCCTTCAGGATCGCCGGCGGCCTTCTCCTCTTCGGCATCGGCATGGAGATGGTCCATGCCAGAACCTCGCGGACGAAGATCTCGGCGACCGAGAAGTATGAGAGCCAGGACGCAGACGACGTGGCCGTGATGCCTCTCGCCATCCCGATGATCGCGGGGCCCGGCGCGATCACCACCGTGATCGTGCTCACCAACGAGGCGACGTCCATACACCCCGCAGCGATCGCCGTCGTCATCACCGCCATCGTGCTTGCGATCGGGATCACCTACCTGATGTTCTCCCGCTCCGAGATCATCGTGCAGCAGATCGGCCACCGCGAGTACCGCGCCGTCAACAGGATGATGGGTATGATGCTGATCGCCATCGCCGTCCAGTTCATCATCGTCGGGATCAAGACGGCCTTCCCGCTGCTGGCAGGAGGCGGCGTGTGAAGGTCTGCTGCTGCGGGATGGCGCCGTCCGCCCCGGTCGAGGAAGGGCTGAAGGAGGCGGAAAAAATCGTTTCTACGGCAGCGGCAGAGGGTGCCGATCTCGTCCTCTTTCCCGAGCAGTTCGCCACCGGCTGGAACCCGGCGCGCCCGCGGGCAGAACCCTCGATCCTCCCGGCGATCTGCGGCATCGCCGCCGAGTACGGGATCTGGGTCGTCGGCTCCTGCTGGGAGGGTGCAGTGCGCCCGCGGAACCTGGCCTGTGCCGTCGGGCCGGACGGCAGGGTGGAGACGACCTATGCGAAGATCCACCTCTTCTCGCCGGGCGGCGAGGACCGGTCCTGCACGCCCGGCGCGGAGCCAGCGGTCTTCGACGCCGGCGGGATGCGGTTCGCCCTTGCTATCTGCTACGACCTCCGTTTTCCCGATCTCTTCGTCCATTATGCCGGGTGCGGCGCCGACTGCGTCCTCGTCCCGGCGGCATGGCCGGCAGAACGCCTTGCCCAGTGGGAACTGCTGCTGCGGGCGCGCGCTCTGGACGCAGCGTGCTATGCCGCCGGGGCGAACGCCTGCGGGAGTTCATGCATCGCCGGACCTGACGGCGCCGTCCTTGGAAAGACAGATCGCGGATACCTCATAAGAGATCTCAAAAAAGAGGAAGTGCAGAGAATGCGCACCGCCATCCCGGTGATGCGGGACCGACGGCCTGATCTCTATGCGGCATGGAGAACGCCCGGTGAAAGGTGACGAACACCTCGCCATCAGCCTGGCGACGGCCGCCGTCGTGCTGGTGCCGTGGATCTCTCTTGCGCAGCCTGAATGGCTGGTCGCCGCCCTCTTTGGCGTGTTTATCGGGGCGCTCGCGCCTGACGCCGATGCAAACGACTCGGCGATCTTTCATACCCGGGTGCCCGGCGTGAAGGGAAAGAGGCTCATCATCCTGCCGATCTTCGGATATGTCATCCGTTATCTTGTCTACTACCCGATCTCCCTCCCCTTCATCGCCGTTCTCGGCGAGCGCGGGATGCCCCGCCACCGCGGGATTCTCCACTCTGCAATCGGCGTCGGCCTGATGACCATGGTCCTGGGCATCTATGCATGGGTGATCGGGATTGTCGGCCTTCACATCGCGTGGGACACCGGCTACACCGTCTTTCTCCTCGGTTTTCTCGGCGGATCGGTCTGCCATCTCCTCGAAGACTCGTGCACGCGAAGCGGCGTGGCATGGCTCTTCCCGCTCTCAGAGCACCGGACGCGGGGCGCCATCGTCACCGGCGGCAACGACTGGCGCCCGTCGATCTACGCGGCCGCAATGGCCGCTGCAGCTGTCGGGCTCTTTGTGGCGGGTGCAACCGGCCGCATCCCCGGAGGCTTCCTCCCCTATGCCGGTATCGCACTTGCCGCCGCCCTCTGGGTGTTCTTCCTTTTCATCGCCCGCTTCGGGCGGTAGGTTCACGAATTTTCATCTACCACAAGGACCAATATCATGCCATGTACCATCTCGCGTGCATCCACTGCGGTGCCGAATACGCGCCCGGCGAGATCATCTATACCTGCCCGAAGTGCGGGCACCTGCTCACTGTCGAGTATGATCTGGACACCGTCCGCGTGACGAGAGAGGACTGGAACAGCCGCCCCATCTCGGTCTGGCGTTACCGGGAACTCCTGCCGGTCACCATACCTCCGGTCACCCTTCAGGAGGGCGGCACCCCCCTCTACCATCTCGAACGGCTCGGGGCCGAGATGGGATTGCCGCACCTCTATGCCAAACACGAGGGGATGAACCCGACCGGTTCGTTCAAAGACCGCGGGATGACGGTCGGCGTTTCGATGGCCCTCCAGCTCGGAATGAAGAGCGTGGCATGCGCCAGCACCGGCAACACCTCAGCAAGCCTCGCCGCCTACGCGGCAACAGGCGGGATCCCTGCAGTCGTCCTTCTCCCGGCAGGCAAGGTCGCCCTCGGCAAGGTCGCCCAGGCCCTGATGCACGGGGCAACGGTGATCGCCGTCAGAGGCAACTTCGACCGCGCGCTCGAGATGGTCAGGGAACTCTGCCTGAGGCATGGGATCTACCTCCTGAACTCGATCAACCCGTACCGGCTCGAAGGGCAGAAGACGATCGGGTTCGAGGCGGTCGACCAGCTCGGCGACGTCCCCGACCGTCTGGTGCTGCCCGTGGGCAATGCGGGCAACATTTCAGCCGTCTACAAAGGGATGCGGGAACTCGAATCCCTGGGGTTCATCGACCACCTCCCGATGATGACTGGCATCCAGGCGGCAGGATCGCAGCCGCTCGTGCAGGCGATCCAGGGACACCTCGACGCGGTCGTGCCCGAGGCAAATCCCGAGACGGTGGCGACCGCCATCCGCATCGGCGCACCGGTCAACGGCGAGAAGGCGCTGATCGCCATCAGGGAGACCGGGGGCACGGCGGCCCCGGTGACCGACGGGGAGATCCTGGCCATGCAGCGCGACCTTGCGCAGAAGGAAGGGATCGGTGTCGAGCCTGCATCGGCCGCATCGGTCGCCGGCATCAAAAAACTGGTTGAAGAAGGACGGATCGACCGGGACGAACGGATCGTCTGCGTGGTGACCGGCCACCTTCTCAAAGACCCGGAAACGGTGATACGACAATGTCCACCTCCGATCGAGATCGACGCTACCGAGCAGGCATTGCTCTCTGTGTTGCACTTGTCCTCCTGACGACACAGGTCGCAGCCTATAACGTAACGGTGACCGTACTGCCGGGAGGCGAGGCCTATCTCGGCGAGGTCGCCCTTACCGACGCGCAGGAATACGCCTTCTGGGAAGCCGGGATGCTCGGCGAGAGGGTGCCCCTTGAGGTGAAAAACGTCACCGTTTCAGGAGAAAACGGCGAGAACTGCACTTATACGCAGAAGGACCGGAACACCGTCGCCTTTGCAGAGGGAAATGTCACGGTCAGATACGAGGCCGGGATCGCTCAGAAAAATCTCCAGATCCTTCTCGACGAACCGTCGGCGATCACCGTCGTCCTACCCGGGGGATTTTACGTGCAAAACCCCCTCCTCGGCCGGGTGAGCGAGGGGGGCACGGTCTCGCAGGAGGGCAACGAGACCGCGATCCACTGGGACCGGGCCAGGTTTGTAGAGGTGCACTTCTATGATCCCGAGCAGGAGCATCTCCTCCTGATCTTCGGTGCCGTCTGGGTCACGGTGGCGGCGGTGCTGCTCGCCCCGTTCCTGATGATGCGGCGAAGACAAGACCCCTGAACTGCCGAATCCCCGCCCTCCCGTCAATCATTGAGGAGATCCGGCGATTTCCTGTTCAGTTGCCGGGACGATGATCATAAGGAAGTGCATGCGGGCATCAGGCACCGTACCGGGAGAGAATTCCAGGGCCTTCGTTGTCATGACGGGAAAAAATCGATGGGTTCTGTCTCAGGTCATCGACCTGATCCCGGAAGACAGATCCGGGCCAGAGCAGTCATGCAGTTGCTCGCCCGGGTTTCAGAGATCACCACCTTCTCCGCCACCTGGCAGCGATCAGAACCGCGGCAATGCCGAGCGCCACAGGCCATAGAACAGGTGTCGAATGAGCGGTAGGTCTCGGGACGGTAGCATTCCCGAAGAGTTCGGGGTGGATATCGACGGCCAGAACCTCCAGTGCGTCGACAAGGCGCGGCGTGGGCCGATCGATGATGTCGCTGTCGATGAGGTACACGCGGTTGTTTTTGACGGCAGTCATATTTTTCAGCCGGGGTTCATCCAGAATCCAGTTATAAATGATATCCACGCCCTCTTCGCCCATGCCGGTGCCGCTGTTGACGATGATGACGTCGGGATCGGTGATGATGAATTTTTCAAGATTCACGATACCCCACCCTTTTATCTCGGGGAACGCATTCCTTGCTCCGGCCAGTTCCAGAAGTGTGTCCTGGTATGTCTCGCTGCCGCTGACCCATATCGGATCGTACCAGACAATATGTACAGCAGACGGCCGTTCGTCGACGGCACTCGTTCTGTCGGTCACATGCTCGATGCGGGTCTGCATATCCGCGACAATCTCGTCAGCCCTGTCTTCGGTGCCGGTCGCTTTCCCGAGCATCACAACATCGTCCATGACCCCGGAGAGGTCGGTCGGGTTGGTTGCAATGACGGTCAATCCGAGGTCCCGCAACCTCTTTATGGCCTCATCGGTGTTGCCGAAACTGCAGACAACGAGATCGGGTTTTTTAGCAATTACTTTTTCGAGATTGGGAGTGCTGTAACCGCCGACCCGATCGACCTTCTCCGCTTCCGGAGGGTAGTTGCAGTAGTCGGTTACCCCGACAATACGGTCGTCAAGGCCGAGGTCATACAGGATCTCGGTGTTCGACGGTGCAAGCGAGATAATGCGTCTGGGAGTGCCGTTGATCGTGACTTTGGCGCCAAAGTCGTCGACGACCGTCACAACCCGGTCGTCGGGCGGCACCGTCGTCACGGCAGTCGGATAGCCGGCAATGAACGGCTCTCTGACCGTAGTTCCCTCCCCCTCTTCACCGGTGGAAGGGAAGACCGGGGCCGTCTGGCCGGGAAGGTTGGGGTACGGCATGCCGAGCAGACCTGGAATCGCCCCGGCCGTCATCCGGCAGGGGTTGTCGGTCATCAGGTGTGTCCACATGAAAGAACCGTCCGATTTCTGGTATGAAAGGAGATCCTGGACCAGACTGCCGTTTTTTCCTTTCCATGTCGACGGATCTTCACCGAGGGCGACCACTGCCTGGGCGACCCAGGTATCTGACGCGGAGTTGGAACCGCCCGATCCGTAACTGTACCCCCCGTCACCCAGCTGCTGGGACCGGAGATAGTCCTTCGCCTTTGTGATCACCGTCGAATCGGGGTCCTCGCCGGCGGCAAGGAGCGCCATCACCGACGCGGCAGTATCGTCTGCATCGCTGTCGATGAACGTGCCCTCGTAGAGAGTCCAGGGGAAACCCCCGTCCGGGTTTTGCTGCTGTTTCAACCATTCTGTGGGTTTACGTGCGTCTTCTCCCGACGCGACAAGGGCGAGCATGGACCAGTAGTGGGTGTATATATGGTCCCCGAAATGGCCATCCGGTTTCATGCGGGACTGGAGTGCGCCGAGGTAGTCGGTACCGTTCCAGGAACGCGGGTCCCCGTCAAGCGCCCTGATCGCAAGGACCGTCTTGGCGAGTTCGGCGGTGCCGTCCGGGACGGTCCAGGGATTTTCCGGGGACGACCAGTAGTCGACGGCCGAGGCCCCGCCCGCCACCCAGTCATTCGGATCCTCGCCTGCCGCGACGATCGCCATGAGCACGAACCACGACGTGTCGGCATCGGTCTCCCGTCCGGTCTCGGCAAACCCGCCGTTGTCCTGCTGACAGGTGTGCAGATAATCGAATGCGGCGCCGATCCGGTCGTCTGTCGGGGAGAGAGGATAGGCTGTCACCCCTGAAACCAATAAACAGACGGCGAATATGAGATAAAATATTCCAGACTTCATTCTTTTCTCCTCATGTACCGGTACACCATACCCGCCCCTCCCGCGATGAGAAGGAGACAGACCGCATAAAATATCCACGAACCCATGTCGGAGGAGGGTGATGCGGCATGTGATCCGGTTTCATCGGCGGGTGCGCGTTGTACCGGCGAGGGCGTATCCTCGAACACACTCTCCTCCTGGAAGGCGGCAAGTGCAAAGATCGAGAGACCGCCGGGAGAATCCGCTTCAAAGCGCATATTTTCGGATTTTTCATAACCGGCAAACCGCGTATCCAGCGCTTCCACCGTCCCGTCCATCCTCTGGTGGAGGATGACCATCGCATCCGTGCCACCGTGCGTCTCCACCCACCCGGGTGGTACGGTCATGACTACCGTCGCCGTACCGATATCGGCGCCGTCCGTGAGCGTGCCGGTATCGACCTGCATCACATACGCAATGGCCGAGACAGAGTGGCTGCGGTCCAGCGCGCAGAGAGCGAGGGCATTTCTGAGATCTTCGGAGAGATTTCCGCTGAGCGTAACGCCGATCGATGCATCGTCAGGAACGGCCTTGAGTTCGGCCAGGAACGACGACGAGACCGAACCGACACCTTCGACCTCTCTCTGGAGCGGTGCCGCTTCGACGGTCACCCGTTCAATGACGCCGCTGATGATCCCGTTCTCGTTCGTCAGATCTTCGAGATGAATCGAGAGTTCGAAGGCACCACAGGTGATGACGACGACGTTTCCGTCATAACGTATGTCTTCGCCTGCATCGGTCGCCATCTGCGTGTCGAGAGTAAATACCCGGGCAGATCCGGCCGTCGAGATGGACGCCCCGGTCGGGAGGCTCAGAATCGATGCGGATCTTCCAGATGCAGGGCCGCTCTGGAGCGAAGAAGTGACTTCGTCTTCCTGTTCCGTATCTTCAGAACCGCCATTACCCGCGTACCTGACCTTCAGATAGATGCACTGATCTGAGTCTTCCGGGGTATCGGACATGGATCGGGAATAGTACCAGATGATTTCGTCGCCGTCGCCGACACTCTGAAACTCTGCCGGACCGCCCAGGACGCCATTGATCTCGTACATCCAGCCTGCCGGGAATACTCCCTCTCTTCCATTGATCGAATCGACAAACAGTCCGTCGCCGCCCCAGTCTTTATCCGTGACGGTGTAGGGGATACCTGAAGCATCAAGGACGCCGAGCACTGTGAGACAGTCGACCGAATACGTCTTCTGGCTGTCATGGGTGGTGATCCGGGCGGTGCCGGCGGAGACGGTGACGGTACGCCACTGCGGCGAGTCGCCACCGTCTCCTCCAGGCGAGTCGCCACCCCCTGATGTGCCGATGACGACCGCTTTTTCGATCTGTTCAGCCCCGCAGACTGCAGAGATCGTCAGTGTCCCGGTCTGAACAGGGATGAACTGCACCCCGGAGCCATAGGCATAGACGGGTGTCGCGTTGTTCAGGGTGAAGGAGATGAACGCATCACGGTCAAGAGCGACGGTGACCGCCTGTCCACAGGTATCTCCGGAAACCTCCATCGTGAGGGCTGCAGAGGGAGCGATGAGCAGGAGAAGGAGGACGAAAAAAGGGAGGGCCTCCATCAGGCGACGGTGCATGAGACCCCTCCGGTAAAGTGGTCCGGGGTACCGGGATAGCCACCGATCGGGTAAACGGCTGCATAGAGCGTGTACTCTCCGGCCTGGATCTCAGGCGGGAGGGTGATGATGACCGGGATGTCGCCGGCCACTTCGCCGCCGGCCAGGCGCAGGGTGGCGGTGGAGGCAATGCCATAGCCATTCGCATTGGTGCCGCTCACGACGATGACGTACCACCCGGCATCTCCTCCAGGCAGGGCCCGGGCATCGAGCGTGGCGGCGACCGAACCGCCGCGTGTGCCGTTGCCGATCGTCAGGCTGGAGAGGCAGGCGTGTTCCGGAATGCCGATATCGATGGAGACCCGGGCGGTGGCGGCACCAATGTCACCGGCAGGGCAATAGAAATAGTTCACGGTGTCACCCGCATGGACGTCGACGTTTTCGACCGTCGGCGTGCCGTTCAGGGAGATGACCCATGCCATGTCCCCGCTGTTCTCCATGCCGGCGATCTGCTGCACGACCGGCCGGCCTCCGTCGTCAACGAACGAGACCGTGAAGTGTCCCAGTGCTGAGGATTTCAGGAGTGCGCCGAACGCGGTGGCGCTGTCGATCCGGTAGAGAGTGCCCGAGGTCGTGGCAAGTGTGACATTTTCGTCCGGGGCGAGAGAGACGCCTCCCTGCCAGAGCACTTCTCCGCCCGGCAGGACGGTGACACCTGCGGTGCCGATGAGCGTGCCGGAGGCAGCCGTGACAACGGTTGTGCCCACCGAAGAGGCGGTGAAGTATCCGGTCGCATTGATCGTCCCGACCGTCGTGTTGCCGACCGACCAGGTACAGGCGACGCCGGGCACCGTCCTGCCGTACCGGTCCTGCACGGTCGCTGTGAACTGCTGCGATCCCGTGACGACAAGCGTGGCGTCGGCGGGCGCGACCCGGATCGTCGCCGCCTCACCCGGCGTGCCGAAGGCATAGAGGGTGTTGGTGGTCTCGGCACCGATGAAGAGCATACCGCTGTCGACCGCAGGGGAAGAGCCGAAGAAGGCCGACCAGTAACTGCCGCCGGCATTGGAAAGGGTGTAGTGCCAGCATTCGGTTCCGTTCTCGCGATAAACGGCATAAGTGGTGCCTTCTGCTTCGTTGGTGGCGATGTAGACGAGGTCGCCCGCAACGACCGGGGTCACCTCGACCTTTGCGGACGCAAAGTGCCAGAGTTCGGTACCGCTGGACGCGTCGTAGCAGCGCAGACCGTCTTTTGTGCCGAGGTAGAGGCGATCATAGGCGAGTGCCGGACTGCCGACCGGGGTGCCGAGGAGACTGCTGCTTCCTCCGGTGTAGGGTACATCCCACCGGACGGCACCGGAGGCGGCATCGAGTGCCATGAGGTGGTCGCTGGTCCTGATATAGACCGAACCGTCTTCCACGACCGGCGTGGCAATGACGGTGCCGACAGTGGTGGTGTTCCAGACCTTCTCGTGCGTGGCGGCGTCGACACACCAGATCTCATGAAGGTCGCCGGTGAAGTAGATCAGACCGTTTTCTGCCGCAGGGGAACTGAAGTAAGTGCCGCCCGGGGCGCCGTCCCAGCTGCCACCGGTCTCAAGGACCCGGAGTTCGGTGCCGTCCGGCGCAAATGCATAGAGTTTGCCTTCGGCGGTGTTTTCATAGATGACGCCGTCGTAGACGAGCGGGGCGGAGGAGAGGCCGTACGGTGCGGAGATCCTCGGATCGGCAATCTGGCGGCGCCATTCTGTCGCGCCGGTCGTGGTGTTGACCGCCCACAGACAACCATCGGTGCCGCCGAGATAGATCGTACCGCCGGCGACCGCCATACCTGAGACGGCGCCTGTCCCGGTACCGAGGGGATTTCTCCAGAGTTCGGTGCCGTTCCACTCGTCGAAGCAATAGAGATACTTTTCGTCGGTCGTTCCTGCCATGTCCTGCCAGGTGGCGACGTAGACGCGACCGTCGGCGACGACCGGGGCGCTGTCCGGGCACTGCGAGAAGTTTGCGGTCCAGAGCAGGTGGTCGGTGACCGGCCCGGACGCGGTGGAGTTCCCGGTCCTGCCGGGCGTACAGGCATACATCGGGTGACCGGAGGCCGGGACGACAGGACCGCCTGCCGGGATCACCACCGCGTGTGCGGTCCCGGTCACGGCCCCGTGTGTGGCGGTGACCGTCGTGCTGCCCGCCGCATGGGCGGTGAAGGTTCCGTTTGCATCCACGGTGCCGACGGTTTCGTTCCCGGCAGACCAGGTGAACGCAATGCCCGTCATCACGCCACCAGACTGGTCCAGGGCCGTGGCACCGAAGGTGTACGACCCGCCCTCGGTGAGCGTGACGATGGCGGGGGTCACTTCAATGGTGGTCAGCACCGCTTCTCCCCCTCCCCCTGAGGTGACGGTGATGGCATCGGCCTTCACCTCCGAGTCGCTGCCGGCGGCGTTCGCAACCGTCAGGTTGACGGTGTAGGTGCCGGGGGTGTCGTAGGTGTGTGTCTGGTTCTGGCCGGTGGCGTTGGTGCCGTCGCCGAAGTCCCAGAGCCACGAAGCGGGCGCGTTCGTCGAGGTGTCGGTGAAGGTGACCGTCAACGGGGCGTCGCCCGAGGTCGGCGTTGCCGTGAAGTCTGCCGTCGGCAGGGAGGCACCGGAGGCGTAGGCATAGACGCGGCCGTCGTTGCCGACCGAGTAGACCACACCGTCGACGATGGCGGGCGAGCCGCCGCCGCCCGCATCCTTCCAGAGAATATCTCCGGTGAAGGCGTCGAGGCAGGTGAGACCCGAGGCGCCGCTGTACCCGGAGGATGTGCCGACATAGACTCTGCCGTCGGCGACGGCGGGCGAGCAGGTCCAGGCGCCGATCCTGTCGGCTGGGTCGGTCTGCCAGACCGGATCGCCGGTGGTGGCGTTGAAGCAGTAGGTGACGAGGTCAGAATACCCGTCGCACCCGCCGCTGAGATAGATGTTGCCGTAGGCATAGGCGGGGGTCGAGTCGGTGCGCATGATCGACGAGTTCGACCACCTGATCGAGCCGTCCGCGATGTCCAGGGCATAGATCTCACCGTACCCGTAGAAGTGGTAGGTGGTGATGTAGAGAGTGTCGTTGTGGATCATCGGGGAGCCGCAGGGGTTGAGGGCGAGGTTGCGCTGTTTCCAGATCAGCGCACCGGTGTCGGCGTCAAGGCAGTAGACATACCCGTCGTTGCCTGGAGAGTTGTAACTCCAGGAGGTGACATAGACCCGACCGTCTTTGTAGGCCGGACAGGACTGGGCGCGCGAACCCTCGATCTCAGGGTTGCGGTCGTCGATGGTGAAGTTCCAGAGTTCTTCGCCGGTATATTCGTCGAAGGCGAAGTACTGGCCGCCGTCCCAGTTGCTGGTGAAGACTTTTCCGTCTGCGACAAGCGTTCCCCCGTTCACCGTGGAGAACGTGTATACGTCGTTGGGCGGGTAGTTGTTGATGCCGCACCAGACATTGCCGTCGTCATACGCGGGCGAAGACCAGGATCCGTAGGCGGAATTCCCTTCTCCGTGGTCTCCGAGGTGGGCGCCGGTCTTCTGATCGAGGCTCCTGATCCAGGACTGTTCAGTGCCGGTGGCGGGGTCTCTGTAATTGCAGTTCACAAAGATCCGGCCGCCGGCGACGGCGACCGAGGTGCTCGTGATGGCGTCGATCTCGCCGCTCACCCAGAGGCGATCGGCGGTGGACGGGGCAGAACCCTCTGAAAAGCCGCTGTGGACTTCGTCCCTGTGGAACTGCGGCCAGGAATCATCTGTCGCCCAGTCGGGAACTTCCCACGGGTCAACCGTGACGGCGCCGATCTGCGTCGCGGTGTCGGTGCCGTACTGGTTGGTCGCGCTGAGGGTGACGTTGTAGGTGCCCGCACGGACATAGCGGTGGGCGGGTTTCTGAAGCGTCGAGGTCGTGTTGTCGCCGAAGTCCCAGTGCCATGAGGTCGGAGCGTTGGTGGAGGTGTCGTTGAACGCCACAGAGACCGGGGTCCAGGTGCCCGAGGGGGTGGCGATGAAACTGGCGACAGGGATGAAATCATCGGTGTTTTCCGAGACCCTGACGTAACCGGCCCGGGTGCTGGTATCAGTGCCGCCGGCATTGGTGACGGTGAGTTTCACGGTCCAGGTGCCTTCGTCAAAGACATGATACGGACTGGGGTCGTCCGAGGCCGAGCCGTCGCCGAAGTCCCAGTGCCAGTCGGTGATCCCGTAGCCGGTGGAGCAGTCAGTGAACGAGACGTTGAGCGGTGCGGAGCCGGTTCTGGGAGTGGCGGTGAAGTAGGCCTCGGGAGCGGCCGGGTTTTCCATTCCTTCGATGCAGTACAGGTAGCCGGCGTCGGTGCCGAAGTAGACGCAGTCCTCCGAGACGGCGGCACCCTGCAGGACATAGGCGGTGTCTCCCGGCGGGTTGAAGGTCCAGAGGAGGGTGCCGGTGCCGTCGACGCAGGAGAGTGCGCCGTCGCTCCTGGCGCTGGTGAAGTAGATGAGCGTGCTGCCGTCGACGACGGAGACGGCCGGGGAAGATTTCACGCCGGCGTCGGTGTCGAGACGCCAGCGTTCACTCCCGTCGGTGTCGTTCAGGCAGATGAGCGCACCGGGGTTGCCGTGCTCGCCGTGACCCACATAGACGCGGCCGTCGACGACCGCCGGGGTGGAGGTGGAGAAGCCGATGGCCGAAGACCAGCCTTCGTCGGCGAAGGTGCCGTCGGTGTTCAGTTTCACCTTGAAGCAGTAGCCGGTGGATTGGCCCGACTCCGAGGTGACGTAGAGCCAGCCGTCGCGGTGGACGACCGAGGCGCGGAAACAGCCGGCGTCGGCACGGGCGAAGGAGAAGTCCGTGACCAGACTTTTTGCGTCGGCGACCTCGCCGGTGGCGCGGTCGAGCGAGGTGAGAACGCCCTCGTAGGTGGTGTAGACGATATGGTTCCCGACGGCTGCCGCACCGCTCCAGCAGAAGCCGGCCGAGTTTTCGTTGGCGTGCTTCCAGAGAAGGGTGCCGTTGTCGGCGTAGCAGTAGTAATACTTGGTGGCGACACCGCCTTTGAGGCCGTCGCCGATGTAGAGCCGGTGGTCGGCGTAGGTGAGCGGACACTCGAAGTTGCTGTCGGTGACGTGCTGCTTCCAGAGGGGAGTGCCGTTGTCGGCGTCGAAGGAGTAGAGGTCGCCGGCGGCGGTGGCGACGAAGAGGCGGCCGTCGCCCCAGGCCGGGGTGGAGGACTGGAGGGCGCCGGCGGTCGTGTTCTGCTGCCAGACGAGCGCGCCGTTCGTCTTGTTCAGGGCCCAGACCGAGCCGTTGGCGGCGAAGGTGTAGACGCGGTCGCCGTGGACGAGGGGCGGGACGTCGATGCCGCAGCCGCCGCAGGAGGCATCGGAGGCGTAGGTGAAGTGTTTCCAGCGGATGCCCGGGTTTTCATCAGGCCCGGGGCTGTCGGTGACGGCGTTATGATCGGCGCCGCGCTGGAACTGGTCCCAGTCTGAGGACGATGTGACCGTGATATAGTCGATCTTCACCCCGGAGTCGCTGCCGGCGGCGTTCGCGACAGTGAGGTTGACCGTGTAGGTGCCGGCAGTCGTGTAGGTGTGGGTCGCATTCCGGTCG
>JASGMW010000097.1 GCA_030156225.1 Methanofollis sp. | reverse complement strand
GGAGACCGTGAAGATCTTCACCGCCCGGCTGCCGATCCCGGCCGCCGCATGGCCGACGATCGCCGTCCCCTCGCCCATCACCGGAACGGCCCGGCCCGATGCGAGGAGGATGCGGAGATCCTCCGGAGCGATCCGGCATCGCATCGACCCGACCAGCACGTACACAGCCTCGTCCGAGCCCCGGCGTAGCATCCCGTTCACGCCCCCTCACCCCGCGTCGAGACCGCGATCGCATAGCAGTGCCGGCCCGTCCGCCTGACATGCACCTCCGAAATCACGCCGCCGAGGCGCCGGATCTCCCCGGCGATCGCGGCCGGCACCAGATACAGCGGCACCGGATCGGTGGGTTTTATCTCGCCGCACGCCGAACTCTTGCCGGCGGTCCTCCCTGAACCTGTGTTGGCGCACGATTCGATCCGGGGGCTGCCGTTCTGTTCTTTCTCGATACCCACCCGGTCCGAACCGGGCGGTCCTGCATGATCTTCGTTCATGTCTTCATTCCTCCGGTGCGGAAAAAACACCGCCCGAGATCGGGCGGCGTCCGCAACCGGAAGATCGGTCGACGCCCGCCGCCATAAAGGAAAGCAGCGCGGGGTGAAAGGGAAGAAGCCGTGATATTTATGCGCTTCTTATAGTGGGCGGCGGTGGCGTCTCAATACCCGCTGCGTTTGAGATATTTCTGCGTCCACGGGCAGACCGCGACGCAGATCCCGCACATCGGGTGCGCAAAACCGTACCTGTCGACGAACCCCTGACAGCACTCGTGGCACGCCTCCGCGTTCCAGAAGTCATCCCACGCCAAGACCCGGCCGCCACGCCCGCCCCGAGACTGCAGTGAAATAAACGAGTCTGCCGAGAGATAGAATGGTGGTGAAAACGATATTGACGGCGAGGATCACGAGGAAATAGCCAAACACTTCGCCGGGGGCGTCGTCTCGTGCGTTTCCAAACGCCCCGCCGGGTCCATGACGAACCCCTTCACCGTTTCTACGATATGAGGAGGCAGGAGTCAACTACCCCGGCCCGAAGACCGGGGCTTGAGACGCTCTCCTGTCGATCGTTCTCGTCCGGGTGGTTGACTGCACCCCTGCACCTTCAGGATGTACCTGTAGGTGCGTGCTCTGGCCTCGATGTTCCGGGCACCGATGCCGGCGTATTCGAGGGATTCGTCCGTGCTGGTGATTCAGATGCACAGGGGCAGCGCCGTCGGCAGGCATGAAACCGGCCCCTCTCAGCGCATCACGATCCGGTGCATCAACGCCATGATGCCGGGCTTCGCCTCCCGTCCCCGCCTCGACCCGAAGGGGTTCATCTCCATCATGGAGGGGCCCTCGAACATCTCGGCGTTCAGCCGATCGTTGATCTCGTCGAATATTTTCGTATATGCGGTGCAGTGGGGGTCGACGCCCCTGATCTCGCCCCCGGTCGGGGCGATGGCGTTGTACGGGCAGCCGCCCCGGCAGTACCTGATATGTGAACAGCCCTTGCAGTGCTCGTCCACGTATTCCTTATAGGCCTGCATCATCTGCCCGGCCGGGGAGGCAGCCAGGTCTTCGGCGGTCGGGCGGTCGCGCACATGCCCCATCACGTACTCAGGCATGCCGACGAAGCGGTAGCAGGGGTAGATGCTCCCGTCGGGCCCGACGGCGAAGGTGTTGCCCATGCAGTCGGCGAAGGTGCAGACGGTGCCGTGGCGGCTGAACACCCCGCGGCAGAGGTCGTTGATGTTCATGATCTCCATCCGACCCGGGTGCTCCAGGGCGCGGTCCAGGAGATACACCAGCAGTTCCCCGTATTTTTCCGGGGAAAGCGCCCACTTCTCCGGCTCTCTGCCGCGCAGCGACGGCAGGGCCGGATGCAGTTTCAGGGTGAAGCCGTTTTCCAGGAAGAAATCGACGATCTCCTCCCGGTGATCCACCGAGCAGGAGGTGAAGGTGCAGATGAAACTGACGGTCAGGCCGTGGGCCCGTGCGATCTCGTAGCCCTGCATGGTCTTATCGAAGTAGCCGTCCCCCCGCTGGAGGTCGTTGAGGTCCCGCGGGCCGTCGATGCTGGAGCCGAGGGGGACGCGGTATTCGGCCAGGACTTCGGCGATCTCCGGGGTCATCCTCCAGAGGTTGGTCTGCATGGCGAAATAACAGCCCTGACGATCCAGCCCTTCGGCGAGCATCGGCAGCGCCTCCCGGTAGAACTTCGCCCCGGCCAGCAGGGGCTCGCCGCCGTGGAAGGTGATGGTGACCGGATCGTCCCTGAAGTCCCTGAGCCACTCGGCCACCTCTCCGACAGTCTCGATGCTCATGACCGGGGAGCCTTCCTCAGAACTCCAGCAGTATGCACAGTGGGACGGGCACCCGAGCGTGGGGATGAGCATGATGTGAAAGGGGGTTTTCATCAGGGCGTTGTTTCTCTTTCTTCAAAGAATAAAGTTGCTAAAGGGGCGGGCCCATGCCCCCGGCTCCTTCACAGCACGCAGTCCCGGCAGTCCTGCGCCCCGCAGGCGAGGTTGTCGATCTTCCACTTCAGCGCCCACCTCTTGATCCCCTTGATCACCTCGACGATCTCCAGTCCACTCTCGGAAAGCCCGTAATCGCTCTTCACCGGGAAAGCCGACGCCTCCACGCGTTTCCATACGAGCCCCTCATTCTCCAGCTCCTTCAGCCGTGCCGAGAGCACCTTCGAGGTGATCCCCTCCAGGGCACATTTCAATTCGGAAAAACGGCGTGAGTAGCCCTTCCCCTTGTAGAGTTCCAGGAGAATGAGCAGTGTCCATTTTTTTCCCAGATATTTCACCGTCATATTGACGGTGCACCCTTCCTGCATGGTATAGTTGTGGAAACTTCTCACTCCATATACGTTAGTATCAATTGTATACTTTGTATCATTAAGATACATTCAGGGAGATGAAATATATTGTACTGTTACCAGTGTGAGGAGACCGCGAAGGGATGCGGCTGCACGACGACAGGCGTCTGCGGCAAGGATGCCACAACCGCCGGACTTCAGGACGTCCTGATCTATCTGGCAAAGGGGATTGCGGTACGGAACTGCGCGGCGATGGAAAAGAGTGAAGGGAACCGGGAGGCCGGAACGTTCATCGCCGAGGTGCTCTTTGCGACCCTGACCAACGTCAACTTCGACAGAGAGCGCTTCCATGAATATATCGATACGGCGATCGCCATCCGCGACGCTCTTCCCCCGGCCGGTGAGGCCGAGCACGACGCCTGCACCTGGACGCCGACAGACAACGACGCCATCGCGGCGAAGGCCGACGAAGTCGGCGTGACCGCAACCGCGGACGAGGACGTCAGGTCCCTTGCGCGAACTGCTGGTCTACGGGCTGAAGGGCGTCGGCGCGTACTACTACCACGCCGCCGCCCTCGGGTATGAGGACGACGAGATCACCGCCTTCATCCAGCGGGCGCTTGCGTCCACCCTCCGCAGCCTCACCGTCGACGAAATGGTCGGGATCGTGCTTGAGTGCGGCGGCGTGGGGGTGAAGGTGCTGGCGCTCCTCGACACGGCCAACACCGCCGCTTTCGGCACGCCGGCGATCACCCGGGTCAGGACAGTGCCCGGCACGCGACCCGGCATCCTGGTCACCGGCCATGACCTCAAAGATCTTGAACTCCTCCTCGAACAGACGAAGGGCACCGGCGTGGATGTCTACACTCATGGCGAGATGCTCCCGGCGCACGCCTACCCGACGTTCAAGAAGTACGAGCACCTGATCGGGAACTACGGCGGATCGTGGCCCTTCCAGAAAGAGGAGTTCGAGGCCTTCAACGGCCCGGTGCTCGTCACGACGAACTGCCTTGTCCCGCCGAAAGACTCGTACAAAGACCGCATCTACACCACCGGCCCGGTCGGTTTCGCCGGCTGCACACACATCCCTGTCTTGGAAAACGGCACGAAAGACTTTTCCGCCGTGATCGCACACACACAGAGGTGCCGTCCCCCGAAAAATCTGCACGGCAACAGCCGACCCCGCCGGGTCTCCCTCTTCGGCGAGAAGGGCAGCGAAGGGAACAGGGCCCTCATCACCGGATGCGCCCACGGTGCGGTGCTCGCCCTCGCCGATACCATGATCGACGCCGTGAAATCGGGCGCCATCAAGCGGTTCGTCGTCATGGCCGGCTGCGACGGGCGGCAGGCCGAGCGCTCCTACTACCCGGAGTTTGCTCAGGCGCTGCCGCGTGACACCGTGATCCTGACCGCTGGCTGCACCAAGTACCGCTACAACAGCCTCGACCTCGGTGAGATCGGCGGCATCCCCCGCCTCCTCGACGCCGGCCAGTGCAATGACTGCTACTCCCTCGTCGTGATCGCGCAGGCGCTCGCGGAGGCCTTCGGCGTCGGGTTCAACGACCTGCCCATCTCGTACAACATCGCCTGGTACGAGCAGACGGCGGTGCTCGTGCTCCTCGCCCTGCTGCACCTTGGCGTGAAGAACATCACCCTCGGCCCCCGCCTCCCGGCCTTCGTCTCCCCCGGCGTGCTGAACGTGCTCGTCGAGAATTTCGGGATCAGGAAGAACACCACCGTGGCTGAAGACCTGAAACTGCTGGTCCCTGAGACCTGAAACTCTCTCTTTTTTCTACCGCTGCACCCGGTAGCCGCCCTCCGTCAGGAGCAGAATCGCCTGCTCGTCCCAGCAGGCGTCGTCATCCTCGCGGAGTACGGCGATGTGCCGGTCCCAGAACTGCTGCAGCGCCGGATCGTCGGCCGCCAGGTGCCGCCGCTCCATGACCCGCCCGACCCGCCTCCCTGACGCATTCAGGACGAGCAGGCGCCAGCACCGATACTCCCGGCAGATCTCTGGCCGCGTCCGGTGGACGATACAGCAGATTTCGCCGGTTCCGGGTTTTTCTCTGAGAAAGGGGCACGCCCCGGACCATCGCTCGAAGATACGGCGATCGGGAGAGAGGCAGGCCAGGGCCGGATCGATCTCGACCTCGTGCCTCTCTCCGGTGTACAGGTTCGCCATCACGAACCCGCCAGTCTCTAACTCTCTCTCCACGACATGGACGCTGCCCATCTGGCTGCAGCACTCCCCGCACCTCACGCAGAAAAACGGCATCGCAATCCTTCCGACAGAAAGGGATTGCGTGCGGGAGGGATATATCTGTCCGCAGGAAGAGAGCGGCAACACGGGATCGCCGCTGGTATCTTCTTCAACTAACTCCGCAAGGAGTCCCCGGTCTTTAGGCCGGGGAGGGATTGCGGTTCACACACATAACATTAAATGCTTTTGAGTGAAATAAGTATAT
>JASGMW010000022.1 GCA_030156225.1 Methanofollis sp. | reverse complement strand
TGGGCCCGATGAGGCTCGAACTCATGACCTCCCGGTTATCAGCCGGGTGCACCACCGACTATGCTACGGGCCCTGATACACTCGTATTGGTGCCTATAATTGTTGCATCACTCCTGATTTAAAGGTTGCGCCGGAACCCTGCCTCCGGACCACCTGAGAACGATATCATTAAAGAACACGCAGAAGCAAATAGCACTGGGACGCATTCCATGGCAAAACGATATCTTCTTGGAAACGAGGCAATCGCTCACGCCTGCATCGAAGCCGGCGTCGATTTTGCGAGCGGTTATCCTGGAACCCCCTCCTCCGAGGTGATCGACACCCTCAGGGCGCAACGGGAGCGGGAGTTCTACATCGAGTGGTCGGTGAACGAAAAAGTGGCGTATGAGAACGCCCTCGCCGCTTCGTGGTGCGGGCTGCGGTCGATCGTCACCATGAAGCACGTCGGCCTCAACGTCGCCGCCGACCCCCTGCTGACGAGCGCATACACGGGCGTGGAGGGGGGCTTCGTCGTTCTTTCGGCCGACGATCCATTCGCGCACTCCTCCCAGAACGAGCAGGATACCCGCCGGTATGCCCACTTTGCGCAGGTCCCCTGCATGAACCCCTCCTCGGTGCAGGAAGCCCACGACATGATGTGCGACGCCTTCGCCCTCTCCGAACAGGTGGGGCTGCCGGTGATCTTCAGGCCGACGACCCGCATCTGCCACTCCAAAGGGGACATCGACCTCGGCGAGGTGAACGGCGAGCACCGCACCGGCGTCTTTGTCAAAGACCCGCGCCAGTACGTGGTCATCCCGGCCCATACCCGGGTCCTTCATAAAATCCTGAACGAAAAGCAGCCGATGGTCAGAAAGGCCGTCATGGACCTCGGCTACAACACCGCGGAGGTGCGCGGCGGGACGGCCGTCGTCGCCAGCGGCATCGCCGCCTCGTACGTGGAAGAGGTGATCCCAGAGAACGTCTCCTTCATGAAGATCGGGTGCTTTCCGATCGACGGCGACTGGATGCAGGCGTTCGTGCAGCAGCACAGCGTCGTGCTCGTCATAGAAGAGGGGGCGCCGATCATCGAGGAGCGTCTCAGGCAACTCGCCTGCGGCGTCGAGGTGCACGGACAGATGAACGGCGCCGTCCCGAAAGAGGGCGAGTTCTCCCCGGCCACGGTCGCCGATGCAATGACGAAGGCCGGCATCCTCCCCTGCTCACCTTTCGAGCGCTCCGCGCCCGCGGCCGGCCTCCCGCCGCGGCCGCCGATCCTCTGCGCCGGCTGCGCCCACCGCGCCATGTTCTACGCAATCAAGCGGGTCTTCCCTGACGGCATATTCCCCTCGGACATCGGCTGCTATACCCTCGGCCTCCAGCTCGGCACCGTGGACACCACCATCTGCATGGGCGCCTCGGTGACGATCGGCAGCGGGATCGCCCATGCCGGCGAGACGCACCCGGTCGTCGCCACCATCGGCGACTCGACCTTTCTCCACACCGGCATACAGGGGCTGCTCAACGCCGTGTACAACGGCGCCGACATGACCCTCGTGATCCTGGACAACCGGATCACCGCCATGACCGGCCACCAGCCCAACCCCTGCACCGGCGAGACCGTCATGGGCGAACCGAGCGTCCCGATCTCCCTCGAAGGGATCTGCCGGGCCTGCGGGGCGTCGTTCGTCGAGACCGTCGACCCGTACGACCTGACCGCCACCCTCGAAACGCTGAAAGCGGCAAAGGTCGCAGATGGCGCGAAGGTGATCATCGCAAAGCAGGCCTGCGTCATCGCCGCTCGAAGGAGCGGGATCAGGCGCGGCCGCTACGTCATCGACCCGGAGGCGTGCACCGCCTGCGGCGCCTGCCTGCGCTTCGGGTGCCCGGCCATCGGCCGCGATGCCGGCGACAGAGCGACGATCGACGAACTCTGCAGCGGGTGCGGGGTCTGCGCCGACATCTGCCCGTCCGGCGCAATCGCGAAGGAGGGACGAAAATGAGCAGTTTCGACGTGCTGATCGTCGGGATCGGCGGACAGGGTACGATCCTCGCATCGAACATCATCGGCGAGGCATGCCTCGTCGAAGGGACGCCGGTCCGCGGCGTGGAGACACATGGCATGGCCCAGCGCGGCGGATCGGTGGAGAGCCACGTGCGGATCGGCGGAATCCACGGCCCCCTGATCCCGCCGGGCGGCGCGGACCTGATCCTCGCCCTCGACCTGCTCGAAGCGGTGCGTTACCGGCACTACCTGAAGGCGGGCGGCTCGATCGTCGCGAACGACCGGACGGTCGTCCCGACCCCGGTCTATACGCAGAAACTCCCGATGCCCGGGAGGGGGGAACTCCTCGGATCCCTTGAAGGAACAGACCTCCACCTCGTCGCCGCCGACGCCCTCGCCGCCGACGCCGGGAACCCGATCGTCCAGAACGTGGTGATGCTCGGCGCCGCATCCTCGTTGCTTCCCCTGAAGGAAGCGTCCCTGAAAGAGGCGGTTGCACGCTCGGTGCCGGCGAAGACCCTCGACCTCAACCTGAAAGCCTTCGACCTCGGCAGGAACGCCGTAAAGCCCGAATAACCCTGTTTTCCGCGGCATCTTTATAGGATGGAGGGCGACTGATCCGTATGAACGCCGGAATCACCCTCCGTGTCGTTTCCTCATGGGACGCCGACGAGATCGTCGCCCTGTACCGGGCCGGCGGATGGTGGAAGGAGCAATGGACTCCCGAAGGGATCGCCCCCCTGATTGCCGGGAGCTTCTGTTTCGTCGTCGCAACGGAGGGTGAGCAGGCGGTCGGTATGGGGCGTGCAATTTCCGACGGTTGTTCAGACGCTTATCTCCAGGATATCGTCGTTCTCCCCGCATACCGGGGAAAAGGAATCGGTGCCGCCATCCTGGACACGCTCGTCTCTTTCTGCAGGGAGTGCGAGCTGACCTGGATCGGCCTCGTTGCGCAGCCCGGCACCGTGCCTTTTTACGAACGCGGCGGTTTTGCCGCCATGGAAGGCCACGTCCCGATGTTATTAGGGGAATACCATGCTCACGATCGATGATTTTTCCCCGGTCACGCTTGAAGACCGGGATTTTTTTCTGGATCTCTTGCAGAGATATCCGCAGCAGCACTCCGACATGAGTTTTACGACGATGGCCTGCTGGAACCATTATGCGAATTACGCATGGGCCCGCGTCGGCGAAGACGTCGTGATCATGAGCGTCATCGAGGGGGAGCGAACCTTCAGGGGGCCGATAGGGCCGCGTGATCCCGCCGTCCTCGAAGAGACGCTCGATCTCGCCGTGCGGGAAGGGTGTTCTGCCCCTTATTGCGTCTTCGACGAGAAGACGCTCGCATGGGTCCGCTCCCTCTATCCGGGTCTGCCCTTCAGGTCGGACCGTGACTTCGCCGATTACGTCTATCTCTCGTCCGACCTTGACGCGCTGTCGGGAAAACAGTACCTGACCATCCGTCGGCACCTCCACCGCTTCAGGCGGGAGTGCGACCCGGTCGTCGAGGAGATCAGGCCCGAAGATCTGGAGGAGGTGGGCGAGTTCCTCGACAAATGGTGCGAGTGGCGGCACTGCGACCAGTCGCCGGTGCTCGCCCGGGAGAAGGAGGCCGTCCTCTATGCGATGAAACATTTTGCCGCACTCGACCTTTCAGGACTGATGATCCGGGGAAAGGGAACGATCAGGGGGATCAGCATCTACGACGCCCTCAACGACGACACCGCCCTGGTCCACTTCGAGAAGGGTCTTCCCGAGTGCGACGGGGTGTACAAAGCGGTAAACCAGGAGGCCGCACACCGGCTCGCAGCCAGGTATATCTACATCAACCGCGAGTCCGACGTCGGCGTTCCCGGGCTGAGGGAGGCGAAGCTCCGCTATCACCCCCACCATATGGCAAAGGTATATATTGCACAAAAAGAGGATTTGAAGAAGAGAACCGGAGGAAGGCACAACGATGGTGGAAAACGTGAATAATCGAGTCCTTGTCACCTATGCCAGCAGGTACGGCTCGACGAAAGAGATCGCCGAGATGATCGGCCGGACGCTGGAGGAACAGGGGTATGCGGTCGACTACATGAACGTCATGGACGTTTCTGATGTCTCGGCCTATGCGGCCGTCGTCGTCGGCAGCCCGATCTATATGGGCAAGTGGCTGGTCGAAGCGGTGGACTTCGTAAAAAAGTTTAGAAACGACCTGATCGGGCGCCCTCTTGCCGTGTTCGCCGTCGGCTACTCGATGAAAGAGGAGAGCGACATGATCAGGAAGTCGGCCCGCGCCTCGATGACCGAAGTCCTGATGTATGTGGAACCGCAGGCCGAAGGGCTGTTTGCCGGGAAGTTTGCGGTGGAGGGAATGAGCGAAGCCGATCTTCAACTGATGAAGATGGCCGGGGCCGTGCCCGGCGACGCACGGGACTGGAACGTGATCGCCGGATGGGCCCGGGCGCTCCCCTCGATTCTTTTCACCGTGACGGATTGAACGGTGCGCCGTCTATCTGCGGCAGCTCCGGAAGATCGAGACGAAGAGCAGGGGGCCTGCGATGCCGATCAGGCCGGGGGCATCGAAGACCCATTCGAGAGAGAAGAAGTCCATGATCACGCTGCAGAAGGTGTCGCCTGCTCTGTCCGGGATGGGATAATGAATCAGTACCGTCATACAGATGGAAGAGCATGGATGATCGCAGCGTAACAATCGGACTTGTCCAGACGGCGGTGTCGGAAGACCCTGCATGGAATCTGGAGCATGCTCTTCAGGCATCGAAGACCGCCATTGCAAGAGGCGCCCGCATCATCTGCCTGCCTGAGCTGTACCGCTCGCCCTACTTCCCGCAGGCGCACTGCGCCGATGCATCCGGGTATGCCGAACCGATACCCGGTGAATCGACCCGGGCCTTCGCAGCCCTTGCCCTCCGGTACCATGTCGTGATCGTCGTTCCGGTGCCGGAGAGGGGAGAGGATGGGCGGACCTATAATTCCGCCGTCGTCGTCAACGCGGACGGCCGGACGATGCCGCCGTACCGGAAGGTCCATCTCCCGTACGACCCGCTCTTCTACGAAAAAGAATATTTTTATCCGGGCGACCGCTACCGCGTCTATGAGACGACCTACGGCAGGATCGGCGTGCTGATCTGCTATGACCAGTGGTTTCCCGAGGCGGCGCGGTCCCTTGCGCTCGACGGGGCGGAACTCATTGTTTATCCCACCGCCATCGGACGGATCCGCGGCATGGAAGATCCGGCCGAGGGGGACTGGCGCGAGGCATGGGAGACCGTCCAGAGGGGGCATGCGATCGCCAACGGCGTCCATGTCGCCGCCGTGAACCGGGTCGGAAGAGAGGGAGAGATCCTTTTCTGGGGGAGTTCTTTTGTCTGCGATTCGTTCGGCGTCGTCGTCGCCCGGGCCGGCGAGGGCGAAGAGGTGCTCGTGACCGCGATCGATCTCTCGAAAAATCAGGATGTCAGGGAGGGGTGGGGCTTTCTGCGAAACCGGAGGCCCGGGACCTACGGCGCCCTCACCCTCCCGACGGCGGCGTTTTCCGGCGGCTACCGCTGCCCCGCAGGACGCCGCCCTGACACGCCGAAAAAATGCGGCTATCACATGCCGGCCGAATGGGAGCGTCACGAAGCCGTATGGCTCTCGTGGCCGCACGACCGGGAGACGTTTCCCGAACTTTCGCAGGTGGAGGCGTCCTATGTCCGTATCGCGGCGGCGCTTCACCGGGACGAGTGCGTCGACCTGCTGGTCGCGGACGATCTGATGCGGCAGAGGGCGACCGCGCTCTTTCTTGCGGCAGGCATCGACCTCGCCCGCATCCGCTTCCACCTGATCGACTATGCCGACGTATGGTTCAGGGATTACGGGCCGGTGTTTGTCGTGGACCGCACGACCCGGTCCCTTGCCATGGTCGACTGGATCTTCAATGCATGGGGAGAAAAATACGAGGAACTCATGCGCGACTCAGGCATTCCCGCGACGATGGCTCTCGCGATGCACGTCCCGGTCTTTTCCCCGGGTATCGTGCTGGAGGGGGGGTCAGTCGACGTCAACGGGAAGGGAACGGCAATGACCACCAGACAATGCCTGCTGAACCCGAACCGGAACCCCGACCTCTCGCAGTCCGAGATCGAAGAGTACCTGAAGGAGTATCTCGGAGCCGACCGCGTGATCTGGCTGAACGACGGGATTGCCGGGGACGACACCGACGGCCACATCGACGACGTCGCCAGGTTCGTCGACGAACGAACGGTCGTCTGCGCCGTCGAAGAGGATCAGGACGACGAGAACTACGCGCCTTTGCAGGAAAATCTGGAGATCCTGAAGCGTTCGACAGACCAGGACGGCAATCCCCTGAACGTCGTCAGGATCCCGATGCCAGGACGCGTGGGCGGCAAGGTGCGTCTGCCTGCGAGTTACACCAATTTCTATATCGGGAACGCCGCCGTGCTCGTCCCGGTCTTCGGAGACCGCAACGACGAAAAGGCGCTTTCCATCCTGAAAGATCTCTTCCCGGGCCGCGCCGTCGTCGGGATCGACTGCAGGGCGATGGTGTACGGCCTCGGCGCCATCCATTGCATCAGCCAGCAGCAGCCTGCCCCGTGAGAGAGGGGCATTCGGGAGTCTTTTGCGTGCAGGCCCGGCCCGGACACGCCCGACAGGGCATTTTCAGGGTTGTCCGGCCTCCCCGCGCAGCCTGTTCGCCCGGTCCCGCAGCTGGATCGCCCGTTCGAACTCCAGCGCCTCTGCAGCCTCGTGCATCTGCGCCTCCAGTTCGATGATCAGGTTCGGGATCTCGGCCTTCGGTACGTGCTTCGTGTCGGTGAGTTCGATCTCCTTTGCCGCCACTGGTTTTATGATCGTCTGCGGCACGATCCCGTGCGCCTTGTTGTAGGCGATCTGCATCTGCCGCCGGCGTCCGGTCTCGGCCACCGCCGTCTCGATCGAGGCGGTGCGTCTGTCGGCGTAGAGCACCACGTGCGCGTTGACGTTCCGCGCCGCCCGCCCGATGATCTGGATGAGGCTCCGTGCGTCCCTGAGGAACCCCTCCTTGTCCGCATCAAGAATGCCGATGAACCCGACCTCAGGAATGTCGAGCCCCTCCCGCAGGAGATTGATCCCGACCAGGACGTCGAATTTCCCGAGGCGGAGCTGGCGGATGATCTCAGTCCGTTCGAGGGCGTTGATCTCCGAGTGGAGATAGCGGGTCCTGATCCCGTGCTCCGCGAGGTAGTCGGTCATCTCCTCGGCAAGCCGTTTGGTGAGGGTGGTGACCAGCACCCGGTCGCCCTGCCTGATCGTCGCCCTGATCTCCCGGATCACGTCCCCGGTCTGCCCCTCGATCGGCCTGATCTCGACCACCGGGTCGACGAGCCCGGTCGGCCTGATGATCTGCTCGACGACTCTCGCCGAGTGCTGCAGTTCGTAGTCGCCGGGCGTCGCCGAGACGAAGATCACGTTTCGCATGTAACCCTCGAACTCCGGGAACTTCAGGGGGCGGTTGTCGAATGCAGACGGCAGCCTGAACCCGTATTTTACCAGCGCCTCCTTTCTGGAGCGGTCGCCGTTGTACATTCCGCGCACCTGCGGCAGGGACTGATGGCTCTCGTCGATGACCATCAGGAAATCTTCAGGGAAATAGTCGAGGAGGCAGTACGGCTTCTCGCCGGGGTTCCGGCCGTCGAAATGGCGGGAATAATTTTCGATCCCCTTGCAGCTCCCGGTCTCCTCGATCATCTCGATGTCGAAGAGGGTCCGCTGCTCCAGCCGGTGCGCCTCGATCATGCCGAGGCCAGGCAGTGTCTCCGCGAGCTCCTGCTCGATCGAGGCGATCGCCCGCTTTTTTTCGGACTCGGGAACGACGAAATGACGGGCCGGATAGACGTAGAAGTAGTCCATCGTCTCTTTCCGGCGTCCGGTCTGCTTCTCGATCTCGACGATGCGCTCGATCTCGTCGCCGAACAGTTCTATTCTGATGATGTCGTTGAAATAGCCGGGTATCAGATCGATCGTGTCGCCCTTCACCCTGAAGCGCCCGGGCATCAGTTCGATGTCGTTGCGCTGGTACAGGATGTCCACCAGGCGTTCGAGGAGATCGGAGCGCCGGATCCGGTCTCCGACCTTCAGCTCGAAGCCCATCCCCTGAAAGTTTGCGGGGTTGCCCAGCCCGTAGATGCAGGAGACCGAGGCCACGATGACGGTGTCGGGTCTGGAGAGCACGGACGCCGTCGCGGCGAGCCGCATCTGTTCGATTTTCGGGTTGATGGAGGCGTCTTTCTCGATATACTGATCTCTTGCCGGAATATAGGACTCGGGCTGGTAGTAGTCGTAGTACGAGACGAAGTACTCCACCCGGTTCTCCGGGAAAAAACCGATAAATTCGTTGTAGAGCTGGGCGGCCAGCGTCTTGTTGTGCGCCAGCACCAGAGTCGGTTTCTGGCGATCTTCGATCACGTTGGCGACCGTAAACGTTTTTCCCGATCCGGTCACCCCGAGCAGGGTCTGGAAACGTTCGCCCGCCGACAGGCCGTCGGCAAGTTTCCTGATCGCCTCGGGCTGGGAGCCCTTCGGTTTGAAGTCCGCCCTGAGGTTGAACCCGGTCATTCGGTCATCGCCTTCCCGCGCAGCAGGCGGTTGTAGGTGATCGCAAAGCGGTGGGCTTCGTTTCTGATCTCCTGCACGAACAGGGAGGCCTTCTCGTCCCGGCCGACAGGGATGGGATGCGGAAAGCCGGGCACGTAGATCTCCTCTTCGCGCTTTGCGATCGCTATGATCGGGATCTGCACGTCGAGCCGTTTGAGGGTCCCCATCGCGGCCGCAAGCTGCCCCTTCCCGCCGTCGACGATCACCAGATCAGGATACGGCCCGCCCTCTTCTTTCAGCCGCCGGTACCGGCGGCCGACCACCTCGGCGATCGCCGCAAAGTCGTCGATGCCCTCCACCGACCTGATCCTGAACCGGCGGTAATTCCGCATGTCGGGTTTCCCTCCCCTGAACATCACCATCGATCCGACCATGGCGGTGCCGGAGAGATGGGAGATGTCGAAGCACTCGATCACATCCGGCGGTTCAGGGAGGTGCAGGGCCAGCTGCAGCGCTTCCGTCTTCATGCGGTCGCCGAAGAAGGTGAGCTCGATGTTTTTCACTGCAAGGTCGAGGAGTTTTTTCTTGTCGCCGCGCCTGGGCACGGTCACGGCGACCTTCGACCCCCGCCGTTCGGCGAGGTAGTCGGCCACCGCCTCCCCGACCTCTTCGAGCAGGACCACTTCCTTCGGGGGCTCGTGCTCGCCGTAGTACTGGACGAGAAACTCCTCGAAGAACCCCTCCGAAACCTCGAAGACAAACTCCTGCTTGTCGGTGAGCGTCCCTTTCACCACCGAGAAGATCATCAAATAGACGTTTTCCCCATTCACCTGATAGGCGATGATGTCCTCGTTGTGCTCGGGCCTCCGCACCATCTGCTGGCGGTCGGCGAGGTGCTCTATGGCGGCGATCTCGTCCCGCAGTTCGAGCGCCTTCTCGAACCTGAGGTTCCGCGCGTGCTCCTCCATCTCTCCCCTGAGCGCTCCGGCGAGCTCTTTCGCCTGCCCCCTGAGCACGGTTCGCGCCCGCCTGACCCGTTCGGCGTACGCCGCCTCGTCGATCTCGCCGGTGCACGGCGCCGAGCACGTCCCGAGGTGCGATCTGAGGCACGGCCGTTTCGGGATCTTGCGGCAGGATCTGAGGCCGAAACTCTTTTTTACAACCGAAAGCACATAGTCTCGCTCTTTCGCCGAGACGAACGGGCCGAAGAACTCTCCTGCTCCCCGCGCCCTGCGTGCGATCCCGATCCGCGGATACGGCTCCGCGGTCAGGTGGATATAGGCATAGTTTTTCGAGTCCTTCAGGTCGATGTTGTACTTCGGCTGGTGCCTCTTGATCAGGGTGTTTTCGAGGATCAGGGCCTCGGTCTCAGAGCCGGTGACGATATAGTCGGCCGCCGCGATCGCGGCGATGAGACGGCTCGTCTTCGGGTCGCGCTCCTGTTTCCGGAAGTAACTGGACACCCGTTTCTTCAGGTTCTTTGCCTTGCCGACATAGATCACCTCTCCCCGGGCGTCCCTGTACAGGTAACAGCCCGGCGCTTCCGGAAAAACGGAGTAGTCGATCATCGCATCAGCCGATGGTGTTGTTCATCCTGTCCTGTGCTCTGCGGTCGCCGCCCCGTTCCTGCCGCTGTCGGCCACCGCATAGACGGATGCCACAGGCACGGCCCTTTTTCGTTCGAGCATGGGGCGGAGGAACCGGCCGGTGTAACTGCTCTTCACCGCAGCCACCTCTTCGGGCGTGCCGGTGGCGATCACCTCGCCCCCTGCATCCCCGCCTTCGGGGCCGAGATCGATGACATGGTCTGCGGATTTGATGATGTCCAGATTGTGCTCGATCACTACCACGGTGTTTCCCTTCTCCACGAGGTCGTCCAGGACACGGATCAGTTTCTTCACGTCGTGGAAATGGAGGCCGGTCGTCGGCTCGTCGAGGAGATAGACCGTCCGCCCGGTCGCCCGTTTCGCGAGTTCGCGCGTCAACTTGATCCGCTGCGCCTCGCCGCCCGAGAGGGTGGTGGAACTCTGGCCGAGTTTGATGTAGTCGAGTCCGACCCGCGAGAGCGTTTCGAGCTTGTTCCTGATCGCCGGGATGTTGGCGAAGAGTTCTTTCGCCTCCTCCACCGTCATGTCCAGTACGTCGGCGATGGATTTCCCGCGGTATTTCACGTCGAGGGTCTCGGCGTTGAACCGTCTGCCCTTGCACTCGTCGCATTCCACGTAGACGTCGGGCAGGAAGTTCATCTCGATCTTGATGACGCCGTCGCCCTGACACGCCTCGCACCGCCCCCCCTTCACGTTGAAGGAGAACCGGCCGGGTTTGTAGCCGCGCACCTTCGCCTCCTTCGTCTCTGCGAAGACTTTCCTGATCTCGTCGAAGACCTTGGTGTAGGTGGCCGGGTTCGAGCGGGGCGTCCGGCCGATCGGGCTCTGGTCGATGACGATCACCCTGTCCACCGGCGCGTCGAAGGCGAGGGTGTCGTATGCCCCGGGGGTGGTTCGGGAGCCGTAGATCTCCCGCGACAGGGCCTGATAGAGGGTGTCGTAGATCAGGGTGGATTTGCCTGAGCCCGAGACGCCGGTGACGACGGTGAACGTGCCGATCGGGACGGCGACGTCGATGCCCTTGAGATTGTTCTCCCGGCACCCGGTGATCCTGATGCAGTGCTCCGACCGCCGCCGCCGTTCGGGCACCGGGATCGCGAGGGCGCCGGAGAGATAGCGCCCGGTGATCGAGGCGGGGTTCGCCGCCACGGCGTCGGGCGTCCCTTCGGCGACGACGTGCCCGCCGTGAACGCCCGCCCCGGGACCGATGTCCACGATATGGTCGGCCGCCCTGATCGTCTCCTCGTCGTGCTCGACCACGATGAGGGTGTTTCCGAGGTCGCGGAGTTTCTGGAGCGTTTCGATGAGTTGCTGGTTGTCGCGCTGGTGCAGCCCGATGGATGGCTCGTCCAGGACATAGAGCACGCCGGTGAGGTTCGAGCCGATCTGGGTGGCGAGCCTGATCCTCTGGGCTTCGCCCCCGGAAAGGCTGCCTGCGCCCCGCGAGAGCGTCAGGTAGCCGAGCCCGACCTCTTCGAGGAAGGACAGGCGCGCCCTGATCTCCTTGAGGACCTGCCGTGCGATCCCGGTCTCCTTCTCGGTGAGCCTGAGGTCTGCAAAAAAGCGGATCGTTTCGGAGACCGGCAGGTCGGTCACCTCGACGATATTTTTCCCACCGACCTTTACGGCGAGCACTTTTTCCTTCAAGCGTTTTCCCCCGCATTTCGGACAGGGGGAGACGCGCATGAATTTTTCGAGTTCCTGCCGCCGGTACTCGGACCGGGTCTGGCGGTAGAGCCGGTCGGCCTGCGGGAGCAGCCCTTCCCATTCCCCGGTGTGCGACCAGCTCGCATCGCCGTTTTTCATCTCCATCGCGAACCTGATCCGGTCGGCCGAGCCGAACATCAGGGCATGGTATTGCCCGGGCGTGAGGTCGCGGATCGGGGTTAAGACCGAGAACCCGAAGTGGCGGGCGACGGCCCCGAGGTATTGCGCCCGGTAGCCGTCGACGAAGTTGCGGTACAGGGCGACCGCACCGTCGGCGACGCTCTTGCTCCGGTCCGGGATGATCAGGTCGGGATCGAACTCCATTCTGATGCCGAGGCCGTTGCACTCCTCGCAGGCGCCGAAGGGTGAGTTGAAGGAGAACATTCTGGGCTGGAGTTCCTCGAAGGAGAGGCCGCAGACCGGGCAGGCCATCGTTGCGGACCATGTCTCTTCGCGCCCGTCTTCAGCGACGGCGATGACGAGTCCGCCGGATTTTTCGAGCGCCGCCTCCACCGCCTCGACGAGACGGGAGCGTTCGCCAGGGTCAGGACGGTCGATCACGATCTCGATGTCGTGCTTGACGTAGCGTTCGAGGGGGTGGTCTCCGTCGGTCCGCACGATCTCGCCGTCAAGGCGGACGCGGCTGTAGCCGCCGGCGTCGAGGTCCTTGAGGAGTTGTCCGTAGGTTCCTTTTTTCTGGCGGACGATCGGGGCGAGGATCGTCACCTGGTCGGGGAACGACGCGGCGATCGAGTCGGCGATCGCTTCGGGCGAGCGGGACTCGATCCTGGTCCCGTGTTCAGGGCAGTAGGGGATCCCGATGCGGGCATAGAGCAGCCTGAGGTAGTCGTAGATCTCGGTGACCGTGCCAACCGTGCTCCGCGGGTTTTTCGAGGTCGTCTTCTGCTCGATGGAGATGGCCGGGGAGAGCCCGTCGATCGAGTCGACGTCCGGCTTTCTCATCAGGCCGAGGAACTGCCTCGCATAGGCGGAGAGCGATTCCACGTACCGCCGCTGCCCCTCGGCATAGATGGTGTCGAAGGCGAGGGTCGACTTCCCGGAACCCGAGACGCCGGTGAAGACGATGAGTTTGTCCCTCGGGAGCTCGACCGTGATGTCCCTGAGGTTGTGCTCCCGCGCACCCTTGATCACGAGGTTTTTCATCCTGCCTGATCATCTGTCGCCTCTCCTAATATGCCTGCGGACCGTGACATGAATGTGTTCGGCCAGGGCCGGATCCCTGGATTGTTCTGCTCTGAAATCGTGATCAAAAGACTCCCCGACGGTTCAGCAGTCCTCCGACGGGGGCTCGCGTTCGGCACGCATCCGTGCAGGGGTTTTCCCGATTTTTCCAGATCCCTGCCTGACCTTTATTCTCCTGCAGCCCGATACTGCCTGTACATGGATGGCACGATCTGCAGAAACCCCGCGCACGCCCCGGACGATCACGGGTTCCGGGAGGTATCCGAAAACATGCGCGGCGGGCTTTCACCGATCTCCGGCGAGGCCCCGATCGTCCTGATCCTCGGAAGTTATCCGGGCACCGTCTCTCTTGCGGCCGGCGAGTATTATGCAAACCCGAAGAACGCCTTCTGGCTGGTGATGGAGGCGGTCTTCGGCGTGCCCTGCGGTCTTCCCTACGGCGAACGGACCGCCGCGCTGACGGCATGCGGCATCGCACTCTGGGACGTCCTCTCGGCGTGCCGTCGTCAGGGGAGCAGCGACGCCTCGATCAGGGACGGCAGGGCAAACGATATCCCGGGCTTTCTCAGGGAGCGCCCCTCGATCAGGACCGTCGCCCTGAACGGGCGGGCTGCGGAGATCTGGCTGCGGCGCGAGCACCCCGGCATCCTGGATCTTCAGGACGTCGCCGTCGTCGGCCTCCCCTCCACCAGCCCCGCACACGCCCGCCTCGCCCGGGAAGAAAAAATACGCATCTGGCGGGAGGCGCTCGCCGCAGACAGATATCGACGTGCCGGGCGGTGAGCACGGTCCGGCCGATCGCCCTATTCCGGGGTGCGAAACTCGATCGGCGCATATGGGTCGAGGAGAACGCGGTTTTGCAGGCCCCGCAGCGCCACGGCCGCAAGCGCCCCGATCACGCCGCGGCTTCCGCAGAGAAGGATGCCGTTCCGCCCTGCAACGGCACGGGCCTCTTCTTCGCCGACGATCTCTCTGCGCACCCTGATGCCGTAGGCGCTCAACTCCGGCAGGATCCTGAAGCCCAGCCTGACGGCGATCCCCCATTCAGGCGAGAGAGATTCAGACGAGACGAACCTCTGCGCCCTCTTTGCAATATCTGAAACAGATCCTGGCTCGGCGGCAAACTCGATGTAACTGCACGAGTTCCCGGCCGTCCGCCCGGGGAGGTCGGGCTTGAGCATCGCCACCCGGTGTCCGATCGGGATGATGCCCTCGCCGGTGCCGAGGTGCTGGAGAAGGGCGAGGGCGAGGGCGAAGGTCGCTCCGCCTTCGGGCGCGTCGGTGTCGTCGAGTCCGATCCCGACGTGCACGAGGGCACGCGTCCGCACCTCTCCCTCGATGATCCCGCCGGTTTTTCGCGCCGTGACCGAGCAGACGCCCCTGGCCTCGCCCATCTGATCGGTCAGAGAGTAGGCCGGGCCGCCGATGCACCGTATCGTCTGGACAATCTCGTCGCCTTCCCTCCTGATGGCGGCGACGCCGACGGCAGGTTTCGGCGCAAGCCCGATCTCAACGTCGTTTTCGGTCAGCACGCCGCACTCCCTGAGCAGCGTGCCGTCCCGCTGGACATGGACGAGCGCCCCGCCCGCGCGCAGATGGTGGTACGCGCAGAAGGCGGCGCATCCGCTGCTCAGGCATTCGTGATAACATTCGACGCGGTCCCCGTCGACCGTCGTGAAGATCCGCCTGCACGCAGAGACCGGCAGGGCCGACCGCGCTGCAAACGTCGCCGGATGCCGGCCGCGCCGCTCGTCCTTCAGGAGAATGCATCCTTCGTCGAGGAGCCGGCTCACCCAGTCCTGAAGCGTGCTCCTCGGGAGATCGCACCGCTCCGCGATCTCCGGGATCGTGAAATATCCCTTATCGATCGTGGCCCTTCGCATCTCGGCGAGAATTTCTCGCCGCCGTTCAATCACCCCTGACATGACAGTCCCTGATGAAGAGGAGGTCCCCGATCACGGCGCTCGCCGTCTCGACCGATCCTGCACCCTTGCCGACCTGCGTGATCGCGCCGGCCATGTCGGTGACGACGGTCACGGCGTTCAGGGTGTCCCTGACGACAAGCGGGTGTTTTTTCGGGAGAATGCACGGAGAGACGCGAAGCAGATCTCTCTCCGGAACGACCTCGCCGATGAGGCGGATGGTGCAGTTCTGGCTTTCGGCGAGAGTCAGGGCCTCTGCGGTCAGCAGATCGATGCCGGTGCAGTCGACGTCTCCGAGGGTGACGCCGTTTTTCCAGATGGTGTTTGCGAGGATAACCAGTTTGAGAGCGGTATCGATCCCTTTTACGTCAGAGGTCGGGTCGGCCTCGGCATAGCCCATCTCCCGCGCCTCGGCGAGAGCCTGATCGTAGGTGAGCCCTTCGTCCGCCATTCTGGTGAGGATATAGTTGCAGGTTCCGTTGAGGACGCCGTAGACGGCATGAACTTTGTTGCCGGCAAGGCCGTGCTGGAGCGTCTGGATGATCGGGATCGCCCCGCAGACCGTTGCCTCGTAGCGCATGTGGACGCCGTTCTCCTCTGCGAGTCGCATCAGTTCGGTATACTGGAGGGCGAGCGGCCCCTTGTTGGAGGTGACGACGTGCTTCCCTCTCGACAGCGCCGTCCTGATGGAGGTGAGCGCGGGCTCGCCGGTCACGATGTCGGTCGGCGTCACCTCGACGAGGACGTCGTAGTCGCCGTTTTTAACGATGTCTTCGCCCAGAATATCGGGCTCGCCGCAACGGCCCGTCTCTGCCTTGCGCGTCAGCACCGCCGCAAGGTCAATGCCGGCCGGGTCCATGACGCCGCTCCTGGAGTCGGCGATCCCGGTGACGACGATCCCGAGATCTTTTCTCGCCAGCACCGAGATCACCCCTCTCCCGACCGAGCCGAGCCCGAGAATCGCGACTTTCATATGCTCTCCTCCATCGGTTCGACCAGGAGCAGTTCCTTCTGCTTCGCCACCGACCTGAGGATCTCCATCGCCGTCTCCATGTGCGCCCGGTTCGTCGCCGATATGGTCAGCAGGGCAGAGGAGCGCTGCGCGATCCCGGGCATGGTCATATGCATCTCGACCACCTCGGCGAAACCGGTGCAGTCGATCCGGTCCACCGTGTCGGAGATGTCGGTATGCATCAGGTGGCCGATCATGATGACGCTCCGCTTCATCAGGAGCCGTTCTTCACCCATCCTCAGAATGGACACGCCTTTCGAGGTAAGGCTCTCCACAAGGCCGTCGATCCGGTCATCCGGGAGGTCGAGGACGACATGGACGATTCTGGTCTTCGGGCGGAGGGTCGGGTCCCACTCATGGATGACCGCAATGACGTTTCCGCCGGCCTCGGAAATCGGCTTGAGAGATGCCACCAGCTGACCGGGGGCGTCTTTCACCTCGATCTTCATGGAAACCTGCAACAAACCACCAGTGTACTATTCTCACCCCCGCAAGATAAGCCTTTTATTGTGGGGCGGCGTCAACGCCAGGCGCCGGCGGCAACCTCATCGCAGTGTATGAGAGGTATAATATATTTATGAGATGGCCGCACAGGAGTATAGGGTTAAGTGGTCCCTGCTTACCGTCCGAATGCAAGAATCATCTTGTTTATGGCCGCCCGAAATGGGTGTCCCTCTGATTCGAATGGGGTTTGGCAGTGCGCCGGCATCGTCGACAGCGTTATCGCCCTGTCCCGGGGATCCCTCTCTCATTCCCTCAGCGGAGGTGTTCATGGATCAGGAAAATCAAAAACCGAAACTTATCATCCGCTCTCTGTATAAAATATTTGGAACACGTCCCGCAACGGCTCTTTCTCTCCTCAAAAAAGGCAAATCCAAACAGGAAATACTGGAAGAAACCGGTCAGACCGTCGGTCTTCAGGCGATCGATCTCGACGTTTTCGACGGCGAAGTTTTTGTGGTCATGGGACTCTCGGGTTCGGGCAAGTCCACGCTTCTCCGGTGTCTCAACCGTCTGATCCCACCGACGTCCGGAAAAATCCTGCTCGACGGAATCGATATCGCCTCTCTGGACGAGGAGGAACTCCGCGAGGTCAGGCGGAAGAAACTCGGCATGGTGTTCCAGAACTTTGCTCTTCTGCCGCACAGGAGCGTCATCGAAAACGTCGCCTTCGGACTGGAGATCCAGGAGATTCCAGAACACGAACGGCTGAAAAAAGCAAAGCAGACCATTGAAATGGTGGGGCTTTCCGGCTATGAGGAGAGCATGCCCGATCAACTCTCCGGCGGCATGAAACAGCGGGTCGGCCTCGCCCGCGCCCTTGCGAACGATCCCGATATCCTGCTCATGGACGAGGCGTTCAGCGCCCTCGATCCGATCATCAGGGCAGAGATGCAGGACGAACTCATCGATCTCCAGAACGCACTGAACAAAACGATCGTGTTCGTCACCCATGACCTCGACGAAGCCCTGAAGATCGGGAACAGGATCGCTCTGATGAAGGATGGCCGCATTATTCAGGTCGGCACTCCGGAGGAGATCCTGACCGCCCCGGCAGATGATTATGTCGCCAGGTTCGTTGCCGGCGTCGATCTGACCAGGGTGCTCACCGCCGAGGGCGTCATGAAACCCCCAGAACCTATCATCTGGCTCCAGTCCGGACCGAGGGTTGCGCTCAAACTGATGGAAGAGCACGGCATATCCTCGATATTCGCCGTCACCAGGGGAAAAGTCCTGATGGGGCTGATCGTCGCGGAAGACGCTGTGGCGGCGGCAAAAGCAAAAAAAAGCCTTGAAGAGATCCTCATCACCGACATCCCGGTGACGACGCTCGAAACCCCGGTGCACGATCTGATCGGACTGGTGGCCACCAGCCAGTACCCGGTTGCAGTGGTCGACAGTTGCCGCAGGCTCAGGGGAGTCATTGTCAGGGGGTCGCTGCTCGGTGCCCTGGCGGCTTCCGACGAGTCGAATGAGAAGGAGGGGGGCGCATGAATCTTCCGAAGATCCCTCTCGGCGCCGCCGTCGAGGTGCTTGTCTCATGGATCGAGCATACGCTCGGCGGGTTCCTGAACTGGATCAGCGGCGGACTCGGGTTCATGATCACCGGTCTCAGAGACGCCCTGCTCATCCTGCCTCCTCCGGTCTTCGTCGTTCTCGCCGCCGTTGCGATCTGGTTTGTTGCCCGCCGGAACACGAGGCTCGCCGTCGGATCGGCCCTCGGCCTGCTGCTCGTCTGGGACCTGCAGCTCTGGGACCTGGCGATGGAGACGCTGGCGCTTGTCATTGCCTCGACGTTCTTCGCCCTTCTCATCGGGATCCCCGCGGGGATCCTGGCGGCGCGCTCGGAGACGGCGAACCGGGCCATCAAACCGGTTCTGGATTTCATGCAGACGATGCCGGCGTTCGTCTACCTGATCCCGGCCGTCATCTTCTTCGGTCTGGGCAACGTGCCCGGCATGATCGCCACGATCGTGTTCGCCATGCCGCCGGTGATCAGGCTTACGGCCCTCGGCATTCTGCAGGTGCCCGGAGAACTGATCGAACTGGCCGAGGCGTTCGGGACGACCGAACGGCAGAAACTTGTCAAAGTACAGCTTCCCCTTGCCATGCCGACGATCATGGCCGGGGTGAACCAGTGCATCATGATGGCGCTCTCCATGGTGGTTATCGCCGCCATGATCGGTGCACGGGGGCTCGGCTACAAGGTGCTCGAAGGGATCCAGCGGCTCGACATCGGGACCGGCTTCGAAGCAGGGCTTGCGATTGTGATCATCGCGATCATTCTTGACCGCGTGACCCAGGGCTTTGCCGTCGAGCAGAGAGAGCGGCCATGAAACGGAGTATCGATATGACGCGAAAAAAAGTATCTGCACTTGTTGTTTTCAGTATTGTCGTCGCGTGTTTCATCCTGACGGCAGGATGCACCGGATCCGACGGAGGGGCATCAGAAGAGAAATCGATCAGCATCGGCTATGTCCTGTGGGATTCTGAGATCGCGAGCACGAACGTACTCAAGCAGGCCTTCGAGGAGGCGGGTTATACGGTGGAGATCACCGCCGTTGACGCCGCACCTCTGTATCAGGGACTTGCAGCCGGCGATTTCGACTGCACGGTCTCGTCGTGGCTGCCCGTCACCCACAAGGCCTACATGGAAAAGTACGGCGACTCGATCGTGCGGGTCGGGAAAAATCTTGAGGGGGCAAAGATCGGTCTTGTCGTCCCGACGTACGTGACCATCGACTCGATCGATCAACTCAATGCCACCAGAGATCAGTTCGACGGGAAGATCATCGGCATCGAGCCCGGTGCCGGCATCATGTCCGCGACCGAGACCGCAATCGCCGATTACGGCCTCGATTACGAACTCACCTACAGTTCGAGCGCCGGCATGGCCTCGGCCCTGCACAAGGCGATCGGCGAGAACCAGTGGATCGTGGTCACCGGATGGACGCCGCACTGGATGTTCGCCCGCTGGGATCTCAAGTACCTCGATGACCCGAAGGGGGTGTACGGCGGCGAGGAGTATATCGCCACGCTCGCCCGCAAGGGCCTGGAGCAGGACAAGCCTGAGGCGTATGCGATCCTGAAGCGCTTCAACTGGACGACCGCAGATATGGAATCGGTCATGCTCCAGATCGAGAACGGGACTTCTGAAGACGTCGCCGCGAAGAACTGGGTCGATGCCCACCAGGACCAGGTCGACGGCTGGATCGGCAAGGCATAACCGGAAGAACATCCCTCTTTTTTTCATGAACGTCCGCGTCATTGCATGCGGGAACCCCTATATGGGCAACGACGGCGCCGGCCTCGCGGTGATGGAGCGGCTGGCGGCGGATCACCCGGAGATCGATATCGTCGACGGGGGTCTGGGCGGGTTCGGACTCATTCTCCTGATGGAAGGCTGCGACCGCGTCGTCATCGTGGACGCCACCACCGGCATGGGGCGACCCGGCGAGGTGCGGGTCTTTCGCGAGGTGCCGCCGTCGTCGCTCTTTCCCATGTCGCTTCACGACTTCGGGATCGCGGAGGCGATCGCCCTCGCCAGGGAGACAGGCATCAACGCCGAGATTGTCGTCATCGGGATCGAAGGGGGGGAGATCGAGGCGTTTTCCAGAGAGATGAGTCCAGAGGTGAAGGCGGCCGTTCCGATCGCATGCAGGATGGTGCTTGAAGAAATAAAAAGAGAATCGGTCTCAGACCGAACCCGGCGCTGAAGTGACGACCGCGATCGCCCCGGCGATCTCGGCGAGCATCTCCACCGGGATGCCCATGACCATCTCTTCCTCGGCGATCCCGGAAAATTTCCGCGACCCGTCGCAGCCGAGTGAAAAGTTCACGCTGCCGTTCAGATAGGTCTGCGCGGTGGTGTCGGCGCAGACCGACTGGATCCCGGCAAAGTTCGCTTCGATACGGCCGCCGATCCGGTACAGCACGCTCTGCGCGAGTTTGAGCATCGCCCGCGGCGTGGTGACGATCAGCACGACCGTCGGCGTGAAGGGCGTCTTCTCCAGCGGCGCGTACAGCGTTGCATAGGTCGTCCCGGATTCGACGTGCGGAATCTGGTCGATGGTGCGCTTGCACGCCGCCCAGGTATCGAATTTGCCGAGTTTGAAGTAGAACTCGCCGCTTTTCAGGCTGGGCGTGATCTCCTTGAGGCCGAGCGCCCATGCCCCGCCCTGACAGGCGTGCCTGTCGGCAGTCGCATAGAATATTTTTCCGTCCTTGCGTGCCCAGCTGACCATCTGGCAGTGACGGGTGGCCTCGGAGAGTTTTTCCATTCCATCAGGGATCTGCTCCTTCGTCTGGACGAATTTGACCGCCACGGGTGAACCCGAGAGGCCGAGATAGTGTTTCAGGGTTTCCGATACTGCGGTGTAATCGATTGCGGTTCGCATATCACTCATGTTCAATTCCTCAGGTTCTGTATGCTCTCCTGCAGAAAAGATAAACCTGTGGTTCACCGCAAGGGTCAGAGGTTGTGGAGTTTTTCCCGCACTTTCAGGAAAAAATTCTTGCCGGCGTCGATAAATACGGCGGGAACCTCGGCCCTCCGTACCGAGATCTCCGCGCCGCTGCCGAGCGTGATGCCGCTTCTGCCGTCAAGCACGAGCTGGGCGAGTTTTGTGCTTTCAAGTCTGATCTTCAAATCCCTGCTGCTGTCGATGAGACGGGGGCGTGACGAGAGCATGTAGGGAGCGAGAGGCACCAGCAGGAATCCGTCGAACTTCGGGTCGATGATCGGTCCGCCGCCGCTCATCGCATAGGCCGTGGACCCGGTCGGCGTGGCGATGATCAGGCCGTCCGCCCGGAAATCTTCGACTTCGACGCCGTCGATGATGATCGTAAACCTGAGCATTTTCGCCGGGCGTGCGGTGACGATCACCGCCTCGTTGAGGGCCTCGCCAAGGAGTTTTCCTTTGTGGAACAGCGAGATGCGCATCCGCCGGTCAAGATGAATCTCTCTGCCGAGGTTCCTGAAAAATTCCGGCACTTCGCTGCTTTCAAGGTCGGCGAGAAAGCCAACATGCCCCCGGTTGATCCCGATCACCGGGATCTGGCGTTTCATCGTCTGGATGGCGAGGAGAACCGTGCCGTCACCTCCGAAGGCGACCACGATGTCGGCATCGGTCTCGCCGAGGGACTCGCCTGTTTCGCCGAGAGCGTTCGCCGTCCCCTCTTCGAGGGCGACCGCGTAGCCGAGAGAGAGGAGGAGGTGCCTGATCTCGTCGGCATAGGCGAGCACGTCAGGGCTATCGATCCTTGATATCAGAAGCGCCTTCATGTATCTACCTCAGATATTCGATGATCTTTCTATGGAGAACGGTGTTCGTCGCGATCAGACAGCGGCCGGTGCTCACTTCGTCGGGAAATCGTACGGGGACACCGTCGATGCCGGTCACCGTACCTCCCGCAGCTTCGCACAGCACGATGCCTGCGGCTGCGTCGGTGATGCGAAGGGTGTTTCTCAGGTCGACAAAACCGTCGAGTCTTCCGCAGGCCACATAGGCGAGTTCGAGAGAGGACGCGCCGAGCAGTCGCCACCGCCGGATCTTCTGTCCGAGGGGCAGCACCGTCGACGGATCGAACTTCCGTCCGTACACCGAAAGCGCGCTCTCTTCGAGGAGTGCGATCTTCGAGACCCGGATCGGCCTTCGGTCGAGGTATGCGCCCCGGCCCCGCACGGCCGAGAACGTCTCGCCGTTGCAGAGGTCTCTGACGAAACCCTGCCGGAGGGTGCCGTCCTCGCCGTAGGCGATCGAGATGGTATAGAACGGGATGCCGTGGACCGCGTTGTAGGTGCCGTCGATCGGATCGAGGTACACCGTGCCGCGATCCCCTCCGATCTCGACGATGCCGAGTTCTTCGGAGATCAGGCGGCTGCAGAACGGATCTTCGCGCAGGGCCGCCACCACGCACTCCTCAGCAGCCTGGTCGATCCGTTCGGTCGGCGTCCCGTCTGCGCCCATCCTGATATATTGTGCACCCGCCGGACTGTCGGCAAGATCTTTCACCGCCTCCCCGACCTGTTCGGCGAGATCGCCGCACCACTTGATGAAGTCCATGAATCCGTCCTTGCGTTGTATTTATCTATTGCTATAAAGATAAATTACTACTGCGAGCGTGAACTCCATGAAGGAACAGACTGAAACTGGAAAATTAAAGGAAGGCCGCTACGTTGTGGTCGATGACGAACCCTGCAAGATTCTCACGATTGCCACCTCCAAGCCGGGCAAGCACGGTGCGGCAAAAGCCCGTATCGATGTCGTCGGTCTCTTCGACGGCCAGAAGCGTTCGATTGTGCAGCCCGTGTCGACCAAGGTTTATGTGCCGGTCGTCGAGCGGAAAGTGGCGCAGGTCATCTCGATCACCGGGACTGTCGCCCAGCTGATGGATGTCAAGGACTTCACGATGTTCGAGATCGAGGTTCCGGAGGACAAGATCGCCGCAATGGAGGCCGGGACCGAGGTTCAGTACATCGAGGCCCTCAGCAAGAAGAAACTGGATATATAAGTCCATATTGAGGAAGTATTTGCCACTGAATACTGATCCCGGGGTGATGCCTCATCCTCCCGGATCAACGATTTTTCGTTTCTACACCACGATCCAATGATCCCCCACTTCTTCTTCGGACGGGTTTTCACAATGTTTTTTTGACGAATGTCCGGACGGGCGGGGTCTCATGAAGGTCATATTCATTGAGGAGTCCAGCATGTTCTCCAATGAGGCGGTAATACCGGGAAACGGTGTCCCGATGGTGGCCGGTCACCTGTTCTACGCCGCGTATCGAGGTTCGTTCCATGGTATGTTTACCGGTAGACCGGGCATAATTTCCATTTTTCAGGATCCAGTACTTCTCTAATTTCCCCCCATGATCATTTCCAAATCTCTGCATCCCTCTCCCCAATCACTATCCCGAAGACCTTAACACCGGAATTTCGGTCCTTGGCCTCAACACCCTTCGCAGCCCTTCCCGGACAAACATCCTGAACTGATCGAATCTGAACCTATCCTCGTCAATGGTCCTCGGTCCTCTTTTCATCGGCGAGAAATATCTCCACTGCAGAAAGACCCAGATGTTCTTGAGCATGAGAGCAATAATGGCGTAGAGGTACCGTATCGCCACATTTCTCGTACTGGTCTTCCCTTTCACGGTGTTTCGGATGCGATACGATGCTTCGATGGCAAATCTCGTCCTGTAAACGTTATAGACCTTTCTGGGTTTCCAGTCGATGCCATGGACCACATATCCGAGGTTCACGTTCCCGTACTCGCCGTTCTTTCCCTGCAGGTAGTGAACATCGATCGCGATGTTCAGGTCCAGAGGTCTGCCATTTCGTTTCATCGTATACGTTGCATACCGGGCACGATTTCCCTCAAGAAGGGCCAGCATCTCATTTCCCTGTTTCTTCACCGGCATGATATGGGGGATCCCCTCGTCCTGAAGGAGAGAAAACACATCGTATGCGTAAAACCCTCGATCCAGACAGAGAACTTCTGTTTCTACTCCCAGATCCTGGATGATGGCCAGACATCGCCGGAGAGACTCGACCATCGGAACACCCTGCTTCACCGGGAAGACGGCAAAGGTCAACCGTTCACCTTTATGAATGGTGTACAGGGAGAGATACGAATAGAACCGGGTTGTTGACTTCTTCTGTTTCCCGCGGAGGATGTAGTCCTCGTTGGTCTCGTCAGTATCGCCGTAATAGGGATCGTTCGTCAGATCGATTGCGAATTGATATTTATGCCCCTTTTTCAGGAGTTGACCTGCTACAGACAGGAGGATCTGAAAATTGATCCTCTCCAGAGTCGGGAGAGCAACTTTCGAGAGGTGATACCTGAATGAGGTCTCACAGGGAACGTTTGTTGCCACCTTTCGGAGAGAATGGATGGACAGCCGGTTCACCGCCATCCCGATCAGCCCCTGAAACAGGGTTTTCTGGGTTAGGTTACCGTTGATCGGGATGGTGAGGTGACGGTCCAGGGAGGTGACTGCAAGAGCAGAACATTCTTGTGCTCTAAGAGTGTGTACTATTGCGCAGGCATATTTGCGGCATTTGGCCATAGTGTGACGCCCGCAGAGTATTTAGATCTTTCCTTGAGCGATCATGGTCAACTGCAACGGGGTTCAGAGTAAAATTTTAGAGAAGTACTG
>JASGMW010000021.1 GCA_030156225.1 Methanofollis sp. | reverse complement strand
CGCGACCAGAATGCGGCGATCAATATCATGAGATTGGGGCTGCAATCTCAGGGATAACATCCCAGGATGCCCCCGACTTCAGTCGGGGGAGCAGTCACAGATCTTCCCAAACCCCTTATAATTAGATCCTCAGGATTCTCTATATTGATTGGATCGAGAAAGCAAAATAGAAGGGCTGATGAGAATTTTGTAAAAAAGGAGACCGGGACCGAGAGGGCGCGGTTAAGAATGACCCATAGAGGGAACCGTTCTATTGCTCTGCAGAGGCGCAGGATATGGCTGCAGACAGAACCCGAAACAAGAAAAATACAGCACATGGCGGAGCCGGCCTGATGGCGAAAAAACCGCAGGCACAGCCTGCCCTCTCACGGGCCACATCACTCGGCCCGCTCCCGCTTCTCGAAGGGATCGCAATATCCGTCGCAGCCGGCCGGGATGGATGGGTCACGTCGTTCGGCCGGGGCGGCGAGACGACCGTCGAAGACCGGTCGGCCACCCTGCCCGGGATCGATCCCCGCGCCCCGGGCCGGCTCGCAACCCGGCTGCACGAGGCGGTCCCCCCTGACCAAAAAGCGATCCGGGCCGCCCTCCTGGAGCTCTTCGAAACGATCAAATCCTCGCCGGACGACGGTGGTCCTGTTCGAGGAGAGCGACCCGCCGGTCTACCTCGTCGACCTGACGGACGGTGGCCGCCTGATCTTCCAGAACAGGGAACTCGCCGACCCCGGACCGGGAACGCTGAACGACCGGTGGCTTGCCGCCCACCCGGGAGACGCCCTTGACGCCAACGGCAGGGACTTCAGGGCGATCCGGGATTACTGGTTTGAGATCGCAAAACGGGCCGGGCCGTCCGGGGCCGGGTCGCAGTGGGAGCCGGTCGCCGAGGCCCTGCAAAGAACGCTTTCCGCGTTGTCGACGAGCACGGAGCGGGAAGGGCTCCCCAGGTACGGCCTGTACCTCGAAGAGCGGCCCGACGGTTCGGCGATCCTCTGGGTGGCAAGCGGCATCATCGAGAACGTGCTCAGGGACCACGGCCGATCCATCATGGACCGGACCTTCCCCGAGTTCCTCAGGCGGGACGGTGCCCTCGTTACAGGATCGCACCGGTTCCGCATCGGAAACGTACTCTACCGCGCCCGGGGGTTCTGTCCGGGTTTCAGGCCGGAGAATGCCGGACCGGTGATCTTTGCCGATCTCATCGACGATGCAGGGGAGACACGCCCGTGAACCGGCATGCCCCCCCCTGTACCCGCGCGCAAGGGACAGGCCTGCACGAAAACGTGCGAACTGCATTTCACCCGGTACAGGCAGATCAACTCAGAGCATATCCGGGATCATACGAATCAGACACCTGTCCGCGCGGGCTTTCCGATCCGCCTTTTGATCCTGCATCCCGGTACACCCGGATCGGATCCCCTGCTGTACGCGACTGCGAGCCGACACGATGCACGAAAGAGTGCATCGATCCCCCCTTGCGCGCGATCGAGGAGGGAAACTCCGGGTACCGGGAAGAGCCGACCTCGATCGAGCGCGTCCGATCCGGAGCGGCCGCAGGGGCGGGATACAACCACAAAAAAAGAGGCAGAAGATGTACGCGGAACTACGCCGCACTCTTCGCCTTGATCCGCTTGAGGCGGGAGAGTTCGTCGCGCTCCATCTCGTCGAGCCGCATCTTGATAAAGGCCGCAGCCTCCTTCAGTTCCGGGATCACCTTGAACTCAAGGGCGTTCACGCGCCTCTTCGTCCGGTCGATCTCGTCGAGCAGGCGCTTCATCTTCGTCTCGATCTCGGCGCTCTCGATGATCGCCTCGACCAGTTCCTCGTAGGCCTCGGCCGTCTCGTCGATGACCGCACGGGATCCGAGCACGCCGTAGCCGCGCTCGACAAGGCTCTTTCTCACCTTCGAGGCCTCGATCTCTGGCACGACGACGCCCATGATGTTCTTGGACTTCAGCGTGATCTCGGGGTTCGCCCTCACGGAGAAGGCCGCAGCCTTTACCCCGATTGTCCCTTCGACCGTGTTTGCAAGGGCGATCATCTCCTGGGCGTGCCGGTACTTGCGCAGCATCTCGCCCCGGGTGTCCTTCGCCTCCTTCAGCACCTTGAAGAACTCAAGGATCAGCCCGTCGCGCTTCATCTTGAGGATGTTGTAGCCCCGCTCAGAGAGCTTGATCCTGCGCTTGATGTTGATCAGCTCGGAACGAGTCGGCTTGACATCTCTAAGCGCCATCGGCGGTTACACCCCTGCGGATTGTGCGCCCTTGCGATAGAGCGGGTGGTACTTCTGGATCAGCTCGCGGTCGATACGCACGAGCTGCTCAACCGGCAGCGTCGCCAGGAGTTCCCAGCCCAGGTCGAGGGTGTCCTCGATCGTCCGGTTCTCGTCGATGCCCTGGGTGACAAACCTGCCCTCGAAGAGATCGGCGAACTCCAGGAAGCCGCGGTCTCGCTCTGAGAGCGCGTCCTTCCCGACGATCGCCACGAGACCGCGCAGATCGTTGCCTTCCGCATAGCCCGCATAGAGCTGGTCGGAGACCTTCTTGTGGTCCTCCCTGGTATGGCCCTTCCCGATACCGAGATTCATCAGACGGGAAAGGGACGGCAGGACGTTGATCGGCGGGTAGATGCCCTTCCGGTGGAGCTCACGGGAGACCACGATCTGGCCCTCGGTGATGTAGCCGGTGAGGTCCGGGATCGGGTGGGTGATATCGTCGCCCGGCATCGTCAGGATCGGGATCTGGGTCACAGAACCCTTTTTGCCCTTGATGATACCCGCACGCTCGTAGATCGAAGCGAGGTCCGTGTACATGTAGCCCGGGTAGCCGCGGCGGCCCGGCACTTCTTCACGGGCCGCGCCGATCTGACGGAGCGCCTCGCAGTAGTTGGTCATGTCCGTCAGGATGACGAGCACGTGATAGCCGAGTTCATAGGCGAGATACTCGGCGGTGGTCAGGGCAAGACGCGGGGTGATGATCCGCTCCACAGCCGGATCGTCGGCGAGGTTCAGGAAGACGACCGCGCTTTCAAGAGCGCCGGTGCGCTCGAAATCGGCCATGAAATGGTTGGCCTCCTCCTTCGTGATACCCATCGCAGCGAAGACGACGGCGAACTCCTCGGCGGACCCGGGCACCTTCGCCTGACGGGCGATCTGCAGGGCCACATCGTTGTGCGGCAGACCGGCCGCCGAGAAGATCGGAAGTTTCTGACCGCGCACCAGGGTGTTCGTCCCGTCGATTGTCGAGATACCGGTCTGGATGAAATCCGCCGGCGACGCGCGGGCGTACGGGTTGATCGCGGCGCCGTTGATGTCGAGCCGCTTCTCCGGAATGATCTCAGGACCGCCGTCGATCGGCTTGCCGCCGCCCGAGAGAATACGACCGAGCATCTCCTTTGCGACCGGCATCTTCATCGCCTCACCGAGGAACCTGACGCCCGAGTCGCGGCCGATACCGGCCGTGGTCTCGAAACACTGGACGACCACAAGTTCGTCGCTGGTGTCGAGCACCTGGCCCCTCTTGACAGAGCCGTCGGTGAGGACGATGTTCACGAGCTCGTTGTAGCCGACCGGCTCGGTCTTCTCGACAAAGACGAGCGGGCCTGCGATCTGCTTGATTGTTCTGTACTCCTTCATGCTGCACCCGCCTTCAGTCCGGCAAACTCGTCCTTCATCTGCGCGAGGACCCGCTCAAGCTCGGGCTTGTAGTCCACGGTGAACTTGATCTGCGGCAGATCGTTCTTCGCCCTGACTGCCAGGATCTGGGCCGGCATCACACCGGCGGTGTGGGCTGCGGCGGCAAGATCGGCATAGAGACGGATCGCCTTCATAATGTCGAACTGCTTTTCGAGGGAGCAGTAGGTGTCGACAGGGTCGAAGGCATTCTGCTGCAGGAACACTTCACGGAGCATTCTGGCGACCTCGATAGTGATCTGCTCCTCCTCGGGGAGAGCGTCGGAACCGACGAGTTGCACGATCTCCTGCAGTTCAGACTCCTTCTGGAGGACAGCCATCGCCCAGGTGCGGAGGGTGTTCCACTCAGGGGAGACGTTCGTGTCGTACCAGTCGTTGAGCACGCCGAGGTACAGGGAGTACGAGTCCAGCCAGTTGATCGCCGGGAAATGACGACGCTGCGAAAGTTTCGCGTCCAGCGCCCAGAAAACCTTCACGATACGGAGGGTGTTCTGGGTGACCGGCTCGGAAAAATCGCCGCCCGGCGGGGAAACCGCACCGATGACGGTGACCGAACCCTGCTCGTTGTTGAGGGAGGTGACGCGCCCTGCACGCTCGTAGAACTCGGAGAGACGCGCGGAGAGATATGCCGGATACCCTTCCTCGCCGGGCATCTCTTCGAGACGGGAGGAGATCTCACGCATCGCCTCGGCCCACCGCGAGGTGGAATCGGCCATCAGCGAGACATCGTAGCCCATGTCGCGGTAGTACTCCGCCAGGGTGATCCCCGTATAAACCGACGCCTCACGCGCTGCCACCGGCATGTTTGAGGTGTTTGCGATGAGCACCGTCCGCTCCATGAGCGGCCTGCCGGTCTTGGGGTCCTCCAGTTCCGGGAACTCGGTCAGCACTTCGGTCATCTCGTTGCCGCGCTCGCCGCAGCCGATATAGACCACGATCTGCGCGTCCGACCACTTCGCGAGCGCCTGCTGGGTGACCGTCTTGCCCGAGCCGAACGGACCGGGAATTGCCGCGGTACCCCCTTTCGCGATCGGGAAGAGGGAGTCGAGAATACGCTGGCCGGTGACCAGCGGAATATCCGGGTTCATCTTCACGGTCACCGGACGCGGCACGCGGACCGGCCACTTCTGCATCATGGAGAGGGTCGTCCCGTCCTCAAGGGTGCAGACCGTCTCGTCGACGGTGAACGCACCGCCCCTGATCTCCCTGACCACGCCGCCCTTCATGTTGGGCGGGACCATGATCTTGTGCAGGATCGATTCGGTCTCCTGAACCGTTCCGATGACCGCGCCGGGCCCGACACTGTCGCCCGCCTTCACGACCGGGACAAAGTCCCACTTCACGGTGCGGTCGAGGCCGGGTGCGGTCACGCCGCGCTCGATGAAACTGCCCATCTTCTCCATGAGCACCTCGAGCGGGCGCTGAATTCCGTCGTAGATGCTATTCAACAGGCCGGGGCCGAGTTCGACCGCAAGCGACATGCCCGTGTTCTCCACGGGCTCGCCTGGCCTGATGCCGTCGGTGGCCTCATAGACCTGAATAATGACGTTTTCGCCCGTGATCTTGATGACCTCGCCCATCAGTTTCTCGTTGCCCACCTTGACCACGTCATACATATGGGCGTTGAAACCGACAGCCGTCACCACCGGGCCTGAAATTCTCTTGAGCACCCCTGTCGAAGTGCCTGTCTTCGATTCTCCTTTTACTTCCACAGATCAACACCGACCGATCTCTTTATTCTCTCCCGCATGGAGAGTCCTCCTTCTTCTTCGCCGACTGCGATCACCGTCGGTTTCACGGACTCCTCGAGCTGGTTCCGCAGCCTTGGAGGAAGCCGGTTCATATCGCTGCTGCTCAGCACCAGAATCCCGACCGAACCGTCCCTGAGGACGTTTGTAACGGTGTCCTTCAGTGCCTCGTCGCCTTCGACGGAGATGGTCTTCTGAATGCCCGCAAGCCGAAACCCGATGACGAACTCAGCCTGGCCAACAACTGCAATTTCGACCATTTACATCACCAGGTATCCCTGAATGCGTTCGTTCGGCAGGCCGTACTCCTTCCCCCGCGCGATCGCACGGAGGTTCGCAACCTCGTACTTCTTCATCTCGAGATACGCCAGGATCGGGAAGACCGAGAAGACGTAGAGTTTGGACAGCCTCTCCATCTGCTTCAGCTGGTACTTCGTCACCAGCACCTCGACCTCGTGGACCGGGCGTTTCTGACCGAGTTCCTCAAAGAGCGCGTTCAGTTCGGGATCACGCGTCTTTTTTCTGGCGGCATCGATGAATTCGTCGAGGTTCTCGATTGCGCTCATTCGCTGGAGTTCGTCGACCGCGAAGGCCTTGCCGCCCGGAATGAGCAGGTCCCTGATCTCCTCGCCGGCATTCTGTGCACGGAAGCGGAAGAGGTTGATGAGGTTCTTCAGGTCGATCGCCATCTGGATGTAACCGAGGAACTCGTAGCCTCCCTTGATCCCTTCCCTGGCTTCGGCGATCATCCTGGCATAGAGGTGCTTATAGAGTTCGTTCTCGATCTTTGCAAACGAACCGGTTTCCAGCGCCTCGTTGATCCCTGCAGCGAGCACCGCCCCGGGCCACCGACCCTTGAGCGAATCGACGATCCGTTCGGGCGAGTCCTCGGCAAGGAGACGGTCGAGGAAGGCTCTGTCGAGTTCGCCTGCGGGGATGAGCACCTCCTTGATCTTTCCGGACTTCATGCCCTGCACCTTCCCGCGGAGGATGGTGAGGACGTTCTGGATGTCCCAGTGGCGCAGATAAATCTGCACGAACCGCATCAATCCGGATGGGGTGATCTCCAGGATATTCTGATACTCTTTGGCGAGGTTCCACGAAAGAGCAACCTCGATGAGGTTTATCCCGGAGAAGGACGACGAAAGTTCGTCGATCTCCTTTTTGTACTCGGTTTCGCCGATGACGCGGGTGAGCTCGGGCAGGCTCATGTTGAGCATCCGCAGGTATTCCTCCCGCGGGATCAACTTTGCTTTGCGCACACGCATGCGCGTTGAGACGTAAATATATGGGGCAGGGCCCCCTACGTCAGCCATGCACCGGCCTCCTCAGGGAAACAGGACATCCGACGCATCCTTGAGCCCTGACTCCCATACCGTCTCCAGGAAGGTACGGTAACTATAATCGATCTTCATCCTGCCATCGGCACTCTCGATCACGACTCCGCCCTCGATGGGTACGGGTTCGCCGACCGAGAACTCTGCCAGATCCCTGTCTTTTGCAAGGATCTTCTTTACGGTGGGGATATCACGGGCATTGCAATAGACCATGCCGCCCCCGACGGATGCAGCCGCCTCCGGAAGGAGAGCGTGAAGGGCCTTTTCATGGAAAGCGGCAGGCAGATCGGTGATCCTGCTGATGACGGTCTCGCGGACCCGGCCGAGTGTGTCCTTCTCGGCATTGAGCATCTCACGTTTGACCGCAAGGTTGGCGGCCGAGACCTCCTGGTTGATGATCCGCCGGACGTCACGCTCCACCTCCTCGCTGGCCTGCTGCTTGAGCGATGCTGCACGCTCCTGCGCCTCCGTAAGGATGCGCGTCATCTCTGCCCGGGTCTCTGCCTGAATTGCGGCGACCTCTTTTTCGCCTTTTTCCTTGATATCTCCAACGACAGCTTCCAATCCCATCGTTCACTCCGTCTCAGAAGAGCAGCAGCAGAGCGACCACAAGACCGAAGATGACGATAGTCTCTGGAATAACGGTGAAGAGCAGTGCGAGACCGAACATATCCTTGTTCTCGGCGGTCGCACCCACTGCGGCGGCGCCGATGCCCAGTTCGGCAATACCGGTACCCATACCGCTAAGGCCGACTGCAAGCCCTGCACCGACGGCTTTAAGTCCCATCTGCGATGCCTGAACCATTTCGAGAGTCATTTCTGCAACTACTGGATCTGCCATAATTTAATCCTCCGTAAATTTCCGTTTCATACCAAATGGATTGTACTTCTTTCCTCCACCATTGTAGAACTTGGTGAAGAACTCAACATAGTGTAACCTGATCGAGTGCAGGCTGCCGCCAAGGATGCCAAGTGCCGTGTTAAGCACGTGACCGAGGAGCAGAACGACAATACCCATCAGGACGATCACGACGCCGACGATGGAGAGCGACTCCAGCTGCGGGTCGATAATCAAATCGATTGCGATAAAGTTTACGACCATCGCGATGGCGACCGACGAGAGACCGACTGCAACGAGACGGGTGTACGAGAGCACGTGACTGACGATCGTCGGGACCTCTATCAGTTCAAGGGGAGATTCCTGACCGATCAGCACGATGCCGAGCGCCACAAGGACGAGTCCGAAGATGCCCGCCGCGTTCAGGCCCATTGCCACCGGCGCGAACCCGGTCAGGTCGACCATCAGGGGGATGGGGAACATGGACCAGATCACGATGACGATGCCCCACATCGTGGAGAGCCAGCCGAACTGGGCGAGGATCTCCCTGGTAGCGTGATGGCTTTTGTGCATGGCACGGCTGATGTTTCTCACGTGGAGCAGCCGCCCCAGCGTGATGTGCAGGAGACCGATCCAGACCGAGAAGATCAGCAACTCGGCCACCATCGGGTGGTGGACGGCGTGACCGCCGATGTTCAGGTGTCTGGTGAAGAAGATCGGTTCCCAGGGGAGCATCGTCCCGAAAAACTCGGAATAGAGCACGCCGAAGATGATGGTCACTGCCGATGCGTTCCGCAGGGTGTCAAGGAGTTGATTCCCGGCCTTTCCGGAGAAGAACCTTCTCAGGCCGAATGACATCGCCAGCAGCACGATACCGTAGCCGACATCGCCGACGATCAGGCCGAAGAAGATCGGGAACATGATCGAGACGAGCAGCGTCGGGTCGAACTCGTCATAGCGCGGGCGCGAGTAGATGTCCATGAGGAGCTCGGTCGGGTGCGAAAAGTTCGGATTGTCGTATTCAACCGGAACGACCGTTGCGTCATCGCCGATCTCGAGCTCGGTGACATAAACCCTGCCGCCGGTCGCATGGGTGAGGGCCGCAATGATCGCCTCGACCCGCTCCGAGGGGACCCAGCCTTCCGCCACAAAGGCGTCCTTCGTTGTTGCAAACCTGAGCGGGGCCTCAGCCTGCTCCACGACGGCCGTGAAATACTCGTCATAGGCAACAAGGAATTCGCCGTATTCAGACTTCTTTTCTTCAAGGTTCCGTTCGATCTTTTCGATCCGCTCGTTGATCCGGGCGATCGTGCCCCGGGTATCATAGATCAGATCGTTAACCGGCCCGCTCCCTTCGGGGATGGGGACCGCCTGGAACCGTGCTTCGAGCAGGGCGCGGTCAGCCGCTTCTGCGTCGGATGCAGGAACAAAGACCACAATGAAGTTCTGCCTCCCCTTGCCCCCGGGTGCATAGTGTTTCTCATGGGGGACCGGGATCTCGACATCGGACTCGACGTAGCCTGCAAAAACGACGACACCCTCATAGCCGTGATACAGGTCCATATCGAGGGGGACATTGGCAAAGGGTTCGAGAGCGGTTGCCCTGGCTTCGAGCGCCTTCACCTGCGCCTCACAGGTTGACCGTTGTGCAACGATGTCTTCGACATCCCTGACGAGGGCGGCAAGTTTCTGGTCGATTCCGGCCTGGAGTTCAGAGGACGAGCGCGCCCGGCCGGGCGCGACGATCTCGGGAGAGAGCCCGAACATCGATTCCATCGAACGGATCCTGATCAGTTCTGAAGACGCTTCGCTTGCGCCCGCAAGAGGCGTCCCGATCCTGAACCCTTCGAATTCTTCGTCCTCCTTCTCGACAAAATCTTCAATGTGAAACGCATTCTGGTGATACAGCTCGCGGACGATCGTATCCATCTGGTCCCTGGACCCTGCAATCAGGATACGACTCATCCGCTCAGGCTGAAACATGCAGCTGCTCCTTGAAACGCGAGACGAGCAGATCGACCGCCCTGTCGAGATTTGCAAGGCTGTCGGCTCTGAGTTTCGCTGCCCGCACTTCGCCTTCCTTCAGGATCAGGACACGTTTTTTTGCGGCCTCGGATGCGGCGTCTGCACGTCGCTGCTTTTTATGGGCCTCTGCATCGGCGGCGGCCTTTGTAACGATGTGATCGGCCTCCGCCCTGGCGTCCGCAATTTTCTGCTTCTGTTCAGCCTTTGCGGCGCTGACCATTGACGTATACTCTTCTTCTGCCTGCTTGATGCTTTTCAAAACCTCACTCTTCATCCAACCCTCCTCTCACGGCTTACAATATTTGATGAAAATTACCTTTATATTTGTTGTTATTTTGCGGCGAGCGCCCGGTCGACACCCATACACGAGATCGTGCACCCCGCAGGAAGGCCCTCAACGGCGACGGCCCCACCGCCGCCCCGCAGGACGATCCCGGCAAGTTCGGCCGAGGAACAGAGGAGATGCTGGTCGGGGTGCGTGCCCCTGACGATCCCGCAGGAAAGGGCGATCAAAGGAGCGGTCGAGATGACCATCGGCACCCACGCCGATCCCGGATGGCCCTTCGGCAGGGCGAAGACCGGGAAGTGGTGGTCCCGGACGAGAAGAAGGAGCATCGCCGCCGCACGCAGGGGCCCGCCCTCCGGGGCCGAGACGCAGACGAGATCGCCCGGACGAACCGGTTCGAAATACACATCCTCCGCTGTGTTCACCGGGAGGGCGAACCGGTCCCGCGCAACGCCACCGAGAAGAAAAGACGAAGGTCCGCGGATCAGGAAGAGATCGCCGGCGCCGGGTTCGAGGATCATACCTGTTCGAAGTCTTCGGACTGACAGGACGGACAGATCGGGTGCCGGCTCATAGACGAGAACGTATAACCGCACTCGCGGCACCGGTAACGTTTTCCTTTGCCTTCCTTTACGTCTTCTTCGATCTCTATGTCCGGGCCCCCGCCGGTCGAGCACATAGATGAGAGTTACGTCCGGGATGGAATATAAGGATTTGGTTCTGGAGCCGGGACGTTCGAGCCGGAAAAAAGAAGGGCCGATCACACCATCAGGTTGAACGCCGCCAGCCCGATGATCAGCATGATCGCGGCGTGTTTCGCCCCGGCCCGCACCGAACCCTCGCCCATCTTCCCTGCAACGAGACCGGAAAATAAGGCCTGGGTCAGGCAGACATGGTACAGGAGCCTCCTGATCGGGAGGAGTGACTCTGTCCCGATGCTGCCGAAGGATCCCCCGATCTGGCTGGCCTCTGTACCGACGTTCTCGAGCAGCGGGAGGAACTGGGCCGAAATGACGACGACGACGAAGATAAAGACGAAAAAAGCGATGTAGATGACCGCAAGATAGAGGAGCATCGCCCCGTTTCGTTCCTGCCTGAGAACCTGGGACATATGGGCGTCTTTCGAGGCAATCGTCAGGATCTCCGAGATGTTGCCGCTCATCCTGGTTGCGGTCGTGATCAGGGTGACCGAACGGGAGACGACCGGCGTGCGCACCCGGTGTTCGAAACGGACGAGTGCGTCCATGACATTCGCCCCCCATGCAATGTCCTTGCTGATCCGCCTGATCTCGTAGGAAAGGACGCCCAGGTTTGTCCGCACAAGGATCTCGATCGACTGGGCGATGGTCAGGCCGACCTGATTGATAGCGGCCATACGGGCAAGGAATTCAGGTATCGCCTCCTCTATTCCCATGACCTCGCGCCGCCAGACCTCGAAACAGATCGCATAGCAGATCAGAACCAGGAGAACCGCGATGACGACATGGTCGTCGACAGCGGCGACGAACACCTCGAACGAGAGATGGGGGGGGAGGTTCAGGTAGACCGCCAGGAGGTAGAGAAGGGCGGCCGGCACCGTGACGATGAAGGTCCGCCGTGCATCCACGACGAAGCCGCGCAACGGCCTTCTGACGAATGCCCTGATCCCCCGGACGCTGTCGTAATGGGCGAGTTGCCTGAACAGGGGTTCATCTCCATTGGTGTCGACCACCCTGACGTCTTTGAAGGTGTCGAGGACCTTCGTCTTCGTATACCGCTCGGCGCCCTCTTCCCCGACCGAGATCAGGTCGATGAAGAGGATCATGATCAGAGAGCCAAGCGGGATCAGGGCATAGGCGACGACCGAGAGCGGGGTGATCGCCGACCCCCCGATCAGCCCCATCACCACCATCACGATCACGAGGAAGAGCGGGCCGGCCACAAATGCGGTGACATAGGTTTCTCCAACGAATTCCAGGGTGCTGATAAACTGTGTCTGCTCAAAGCGCGCATCGTCCTGGTAGATCCGCACGCGGGTCGCCAGAAAATCGGAGAGGTTGCCCCCGCTCTCGATAACCGAGAGAAGGTCTTCAAGAAACTCTTTGAGTTTTTTCGACGGCGTCGTCTCGGAAAGGTGACGGGTCGCCGATATCACGTCCAGGCTGAAGTAATCGGCGTCGCGCACCACCTGCCGAAACTCGAGGGCGCTCTCACCGTAAATCTCGGCGTTCTCCGAGAGAGAACGAAAAATTTCGATGATCTCAGCGCCCCCGCGCCGCATCGCATAGATATACGAGACGGCGTTGTGGAGGGAGAGGTTGATCTTCGTCTCCCGGTTTCCCTTCTCCAGCGCCGGGTACCTGAGGACAAGGATATAGGATAACACCCCGGCAACCAGTGCGGCCACCAGAAAAGCGAGGACGCGGAAAATATACCATACAGACGATCCCGTTTCGAGAACCGGCATCGGCAGGCGAAGGACGTTGACGATCTCGATGCTGCCCGCCGGAAACTGTACGAAGCCCGAGATGAAATAGACGAGAAGGCCGAAGAAAAGGCCCATCAACAGTGAGATCAGGAGTGAGCGGCCCACATACCTCTCGACCGTCATCCCGAGCCGCGCCGAGATCAGGTCCTGTCGGAGATTGTTGTATTTCACCGGGTCGCGGCGGACGACGGCCTCGACAACACGCCTGAAGAACCCGGGTCCGCTCTCGTCGCTCATGAATACAGCCTTGAAAGATCGTCGATGCTCTCCATCACCGTGTTCCGGTTGATCGCATAGGCGTGCAATATGCGGGAGACCTTCCGGTAATCGGTGATCTTCTGCTCCTGCATCGACCTGAGAATCCGGATCCGCTCCCCGATCTCCTCTTCAAGTCTTTCCTGCGTCCAGCCCCGCATCTCCATGATCCTGCTGTAGACGAGCGACCCGCCCGCGTAGCGCATCACGTCGTGGACGGAGTCGTAGGTGAAGACGGTGTTCACTCTGAGGTTGCCGCTGCCCGGATCGATGCCGGCGATCTCCACGATCTCCTGGCAGCGCCTGACCCGCTCGGTGCCGTGGAAAATGAGCGCCTGCACGCAGACGATGTCCAGGGCCTGCACCATATTCCTCGGAACGTTGAGGGGTTCGTTCTCCAGACGATGGATGGCGGCGTCGACACTTCCCGCGTGCATCGTGGAGAAGGTGGTGTGCCCGGTGTTCATCGCCTGGAAGAGGGTCTGGGCCTCGACGCCGCGCACCTCGCCGACCAGAATGTACTCGGGCCGCTGCCGCATCGCCGCCTTCAGGAGATCGAACATCGAGATCGAGGTCGACACCTCCCCTGCGATCGTATCCCGCGTCACCGAGGCGATCCAGTTCTCATGAAAGAGGGTGATCTCGCGGGTGTCCTCGATGGAGACGACCTTTGCCAGGGGCGGGATAAAGAGGGAGACGGCGTTGAGCGAGGAGGTCTTGCCAGAGGCCGTTCCGCCGATAAAGAGCATACTCTTGTTGTTCTCGATCGACATCCAGAAATAGGCCAGTTCCTCGGGGGAGAAGGTGCCGAGTTCGAGGAGTTCGACCGGGGTGAACGGTTCGGACCGGAATTTTCGGATCGTAAACGAGGTGCCGCGGGTCGAGACCTCCTTGCCGAAGGTGAGCTGGAGCCGCGACCCGTCCGGGAGGGTGGCGTCCAGCACCGGGGTTCCGATCGAGACGTGCTTGCCCGACCGCTGGGCAAGGGAGATGCCGAGGGAGTTCAGCTCGGTCTCGGAGAAGGTGAGGTTCGTCCTGATGTTCTTAAACCGCCGGTGATACAGAAAGAGAGGAATATCGGTGCCGTCGCAGGAGATGTCCTCGATCTCGGTGTCCCGCATCAGCCCCTCCAGCCGGGACCAGCCGAGGAAGTTCCTGAGGATATAATACTCGATCTTCCGCCGGGAGAGGGGATCGACCCGGACCCCGTATTCCTTTATCAGATCGTTCATCCACCCGATGAGCACATGTGTGCGTTCTGTTTTCATCTCCTCCTCAGAAAGGATGAGGGTGTCGCGCAGGTCTTCGTGGAGGCGCTCCAGGAGTTCGTACTCGAATGCCGAGAGGACGGGCTCCATGAGGTGATACTCGGTCTGGCCGAGATGCCGGTTGAGGAGGATGCAGACGAGTGATCGTCCTTTATCGACCCAGTAACTGTCGATCAGATCATAGTCGTCCGGGACTTCCGCTTCGACCAGGGCAGGCTCGGTTTCCGGATCGTAATCGACAAATACCTCTGAATGCTCAGGATGTTTCCCGAGAAACGGCAAATTCATGTGCAGACTCCAGTTTGTGAAGGGTAGAACAGCTCCACTATTTATCTTTATTTTTATTGAACGATGAATCTGCAACCATTTTATAGAAGCGTGTCGATTGTTCTCAGAGAGAACATGAGGGACAGAGCAGATCTGAGGGTTCCGACCGGGATCGCCTCCCTCGACCCGGTGCTGGACGGGGGCGTCCCGCCGGGGTCGATGATACTCCTTCTCGGGGATATCGGGGCAGGAAACAACGATTTTATCAGAACATCGGCAATATTTCTATCGAAGGAGAAAAAAGAGAAAGGAGATGCCGCACTTCCCGCCGGAGAACTCCTGTACGTCACCGTCACCCGGATCAGGGACGATATCCTCCGCGAGGTGGCCGGGTCGGTGAGCGCGGACCTCTACGCCGCCATGGTAGAAGGCATCAGGTTCAGCGACCTGTCAGAACACTATTTTGATGCCAGCATCGTCCCGATCGAGTGGTACGCGGGGGACGACATCCTCACCAGGATGCAGCGCCATTCGTCACGGGAGGATGTCCTTGGAAAACTATCGACGATTCTCTCCGGGGCGGCGCCCGGCAGTGTCATTTATATCGATTCGCTCACCGACCTTGCCACGCAGGCCGACACGCCGCAGGACTGGAAAGCGTTCACCGGCTTTCTCCGCGGCCTCCAGCGGGTGACAAAACGGTGGGGGTCGGTGGTCTACCTGCCCCTCACGCGCGGCGTCCTGTCCACGGCAAAAGAGATCGAGATCCAGGACATCGCCGATGCCGTCACCCTCTTCCAGTGGGAGGAGACGCAGGGGATGCGGCGCCAGCGGACGATGTACTTCAGGAAGTTCAGGGGAGTGATGCCGCACCTCGAAGAGCAGGACCTGGTGAAGTTCGGCGTGCGGATCACCGCAGGGGGCGGATTCGAGGTCTCCAATATCAGGGTGGTCGTATGAACCCGGACGATGAGGAGAGGGCGCAGTTCGGGATCGAGGGGCTCGACGACATGCTCGACGGCGGCCTGTTCCACGATTCCATCTGTGCGATCGTGGGGACCTACGGCACCGGCAAGACGACCTTCGCTCTCCAGTTCATTTATGAAGGATTGAAACAGGGGGAAAAGGCGATATTCATCTCTCTCGACGAACGGGCCGAGATGATCCACCACGATATCAGGCGAAAGGGATGGGACCTCGACACCTATCTGGATACATCCCTGTTCGTGATCAAACTCGACCCGACCGACTTCACCGTCGCCGTCAACCATATCAAGGACGAACTCCCCGGACTGATCAGGAGCGTCGGGGCGACGCGGGTGGTGATCGACCCGATATCGCTCTTCGAAGGCATTTTCACCGACGAATCAACCAGGCGGAAGGAACTCTTCAGGTTCATCGAGATGATGCGGGATGAGAAATGCACGCTCATTCTCACCTCGGAGACGCTCCAGAACAACACGTATGCAAGCAAGTACTCCCTCATCGAGTACATGGTCGACACCGTCATCCTCCTCCGCTACATCCGCTCCTCAGACCTCTCCGAGGTCCACCCGGCGATCGAGGTGGTGAAGATGCGGGGGTCGAACCATTCACGCGAGATCAAGCCCTACGAGATCCTCAAAGACCGGGTGCAGGTCTACTCGGAGGCGAACGTCTTCTAAAAAAAGAAGGGGTCAGAGCGTGATCCCGGCGAGATTGAGCAGGATGAGCAGGACAATCCCGATCACGCCGCCGAGGGCGCAGATGATGATGTTCGCCCAGGTGATAGGAAGATCAGTCCCCCCGATCAGCTCCATCACCTGGAAGTGGTTGATCAGGAAGAGGAGGATCAGCCCGACAACGGCATTGATGATCAGGGTCGTCGCCTGCTTGAAAATGTAGTAGAGAACCCCGATCACCACGATCACAAGCACAATGCTGAGAATGGTCTCTATCATTCTACGTACCAATGATATGCTGCTTATTTAATCTTACCGCAGGGAGAACGGCGCCGCCGACGAGCCGTTCCTCTTTCCCGAGGGCGGCGACCGCACCGAGGAGTTCGAAGACGTTGCCGGCCAGCATGGCGCTCCGCACCGGAACGGTGAACGCCCCGTCTTCGACCCATGAAGGATTGGAGAGTTCGACCGAGAAGTCGCCGGTGAGAGAGTTCGCCGTGTGCGCCCCGACGATGTCGTGGACATAGACCGCAGGCTCGTCGTCGACGGCGTCACGCGGCCCCTCGATAATCAGGGTGTGGAGGCCGATGGCCGGGGCGCCGCCCGGTCCGCTGCGGACGGCCGAGCCGGTGCTCTCCTGCCCATAGCGGTAGGCGGTGCGCAGATCGTAGGCATAGCCCTGCAATACCCCGTTCTCGAAGAACGTGATCCGCCGGGCCGGCACGCCCTCTGCGTCGAAACGGGTGCTGGAAAGCCCGCACCGCGAGGGATCGTCGGAGATCGAGAGGTTCTCGCCGATGCACTCCTCCCCGATCTTCCCGGCAAGCCAGGACCGGCCCGCATGCACGTTCCTGCCCGAGAGAGCGGGCTCGAGCACGTGACCGAGGAGCTGGGAGAGGGCGACCGGCGAGAGCACGAGGTCGTAGTCCCCGGTCTCGATTTTTTCGCCCTCGACACCGTGCTCGGCAAAAAATGCGGCGCGTTCGCCGGTGCGGCAGGGGTCGATCCCGATGAACGGGGAGACGTCGAACTCGAAACCGGTGGACTGTTCGTTGATGCATTCCAGCGAGCATCCGGCGCTGGTGCGTTCCTGATCGTAGAAGACGCCCGAAGAGTTTGCGATCGTCATCTTCGACCGGGAAAGCGATGCCGAGCCGCCGGTCACCTCGGCGTCGTGCCCGGCCGCCCCGCGGAGCATCTCTTCGAGCGCGGAACGCGTCCAGTCCGGGTCGAGACGGATCGAGGGGTCGAAGATCGGCGGGGCGGCGGGCAGGGCCGCCGGCGCCGGCAGCCCGCCCCATTCCTGCGGGTGGGCGAGGCGGGCGCTGGCGACCGCCGCATTCAGGCAGGCCCGCCAGTCTTTCGGGCTGCCGGTGCTGGAGACGCCGATGCGCCCGCGGTCGACGACGCGGATCCCGATGCCGAACCCTCTGTCTCCCCCGGCATTCTCGATGAGGGTGCGTTTCAGTTCTGCAGAGATCGACGACGCTTCGGATACATAGACCTCGATCTCTTCCACCAGCTCCCCGCCGGCGCGGAGGATCTCCTCAATCAGTTCCATTGCCACCCACCATCGCGTCTTCAAGGAGAATATGGGGCGAACCGTCGCTCACCGGAACGCTCTGCCCGCCTTTGCCGCAATACCCCTGGTGCATCGTGCGGTCGTCGCCGACCAGGGCGATCGCATGGAGCGTGCCCAGGATCTCACCTGAAAGGGAGACGTCCCTGACCATCGCCCCGAGCGCACCGTCCTCGACGATATACCCGTACTCGGCGTTGAACTGGAAGACGCCGCGGCCGGGATCGACCTGCCCGCCGCGCGAGCCCTTCAGCAGGATGCCGTTCCGGCACTCGGCGACGATCTCGTCGTAGGCGGCGTCGCCGTTCTCGATGAACGTGTTGCTCATCCGCACGAGCGGGGGATCGCCGGCGCTGGCGCGGGCATGGCCGGCGCGGCCGTTGCCGACCGCCGCCAGCGTCTGGCGCGAGTGCATGTAGGCGTTCACCCGGCCGTTCCTGATCAGTTCGGTCCGGCCGACCGACACGCCCTCCGCGTCCACCGGTTCGAAGCCGAACTCAGGGAGGGACGGATCGTCGACGATGGTGAGGGTCGGGCTGCCGATCAACTCCCCGGTCTTTCCGGCGAGGACCGAGTTTCCTTCGCGGACCAGGTCGCCCTCGCTCGCATGCCCGATCGCCTCGTGAGCGAAGACTCCGGCGAGTTCGGGGTCGAGGACCGCCCGCATTTTTCCGCCTTTCGCCGCCCGCGCATCGAGAAGTGCAACAGCGGTATCGGCCGCCTTCGTCCCCATCTCTTCACGGTGACGGAGATTGAGGCCGCGGATGGTGTGCAGGCTCTCCCGGCCCATCTGCATCTCCCCGCCCCTGGCCGCCACGGCCACCACCGAGAAGCCGCACCTGGGAATCTCGTAGGAGAACTCCACGCCCGACGAGTCGACGAACCGCACCTGCTCGTTCGTCTCGGCATATCTGGCCCGCGTGTTCACGATCCCGGCACAGCCGGCGGCCTGTTCGATGCCTGCCAGAAGGTGTGTTTTCTCTTCGAGCGAGACGTCGCGGGGGTCCTCTCCCACCGCCGGCACCGGCAGCACCCGGCGGTCGGCGTCGGCGAGGTCCACCGGGTCTTCGGTGATCCTGGCAAGGTCGAGCGCCTCGCGGATCAGCGCATCCGTCGGTCCGTCGGGATCGAGGTTTTCGAGGGTGAGAATACCCCATCCCTTCTCGCCGAGCACCCTGACGACCGCATGGTCGAAAAAACTGGTGCCCGCCGACTCGACCACGCCGTTGTCGATGTCGATATGGGTCGAGGAGCCGCGGACGTGACGAATATCGTAGTAGCGGACGTTGTTCATGGGTTACGCCGCCGGACGGGTGCTACCGACACCGGTAGAGGACTCGAAGACCTTCACCGGCTCCGCGGCAAGTTTCTTCAGTTTGTTCAGGAAGACCTCCCGGTTCTGCGGGACGAGCGCCACCTCGAGCACTTCCTCGATATGCGCCACCGGGATGATTTCCACCATCGATCGATAGCGGTCCTCGATCAGCACGTCTCCGACATTCGCCTTCGGAATGATCACCGTCCTGATCCCGGCCTTGACGGCCGCCTCGATCTTATAGGTCACGCCGCCGATGGGCAGGACGTCGCCGCGGACCGAGAGGGAGCCGGTCATCGCCACGTCCTGCCTGACCGGGATGGCCTCGATGGCCGAGATGACGGCGGTCGCCACCGAGATGGACGCCGAATCGCCCTCAACGCCACTGTAGGTGCCGATGAACTGGACGTGAACGTCCATGTTCCTGATATCCCTGCCGGTGAACTTCTTGAGGATCGCCGAGACGTTCTGGATCGATTCCTTTGCAATCTCCTTCAGAAGGCCGGTAGCGATCACCGAGCCGTTCGCCCCCTGCGACGGGGTGACCTCGGCGACGATCGGCAGTATCGAGCCCGAGTCGCTGCCCATCACGGCAAGGCCGTTCACCCGCCCGATCCGTGTCCCGGTAACGACGGAGAGGTCGTAGTCCCGGATCCGCGTGATGTACTCGTCGGAGATCTGCTGCTCAATCGAGCGGGCGGACTCCTTTGCCTTGAGCACGTGCTCGCCGGTCGTCATATCGGCGCCCTCCTGGCGGGCGATGTCGCCGGCGACGCGAATCAGCCCGCCCATGTCGCGGAGCTTCAGGGTCAGGTGGCCCTTGCGATTCGAACGGCGCTGACCCTCCCTGATCACCTCTTCGATCGCGCTCCGGTCGAAGTGCGGGATCTTCCCGTCGTTCTTCACCTCCTGGGCGATGAATCTGACGAATTTCATCCGGTTTTCGGGCGTGTCGAGCATGGTGTCCTGCATATACACCTCATAGCCGTAACCCCTGATACGGGAGCGGAGCGCCGGATGCATCCCCTGCACGGCGTCCGTGTTGCCGGCCGCCACCATGATAAAGCGGCAGGGGACCGGTTCGGTCCTGACCATCGCCCCGCTCGACCGTTCCGACTGACCGGTGATCGGGAACTCTCCCTCCTGGAGAGCCGTGAGCAGGTTCTGCTGCGAATGGGCCGTCAGCGTGTTGATCTCGTCGATGAAGAGCACGCCGCCGTTCGAGCGGTGGATGGCGCCGGCTTCGACGCGGTCGTGGGCCGGGGTTTCGAGCCCGCCCGACTGGAAGGGGTCATGGCGCACGTCGCCGAGGAGGGCGCCGGCATGTGAGCCGGTGCCGTCAATGAAGGGAGCGGCGGCGGTGGGTTCGCTGGAGACGAGCAGTTTGGGGATCATCACCTCTTCCCGCGGCTTCGAGTACTGGAGAGCCATGAAGATGAAGGCGGCGGCGATGATGCCCATCAGCCACTGGCCTACGATGAGGGCGTAGCCGATGATGCCGAAGATGAGGAGCATCACCAGGGTGTTGCGCATCTGTTTGCGCTTCGCCGCCTCGGCCTTGTGGGCGGCAACGATCTGTTTGCCCCGCCCCGCGGCCACCGTCCTGACGATCGGATTGTTCGGATCATCAAGGTTCGGATAGACGAGGATGTCCTTGAGTTCCTCTTTGGGAAGGAGTTCGGCCATCGCTTTCGCCAGCATCGACTTGCCCGTACCGGGATCGCCGATCATCATCACATGCCGGCGCTGAATGGCGGCCTTCTTTACCACCTCCACGGCGTTTTCCTGGCCGATCACCTGATCGATCAGTCTGGGAGGCACGGTGATCTCGGAGGAGTTCGAGATCTCGTAGCCCTGGAGGACGTCTTCATCGGATTTCGTCTCAAGGATTTCAGAAACAGTCTCTTCCATTATTGGTGCAACCTCGTTACGCAATGATACTTTATATACTATTTTCATGATAGTTTAAGTAGTTTCAGCTGGAGGAAAAACCGGAAATGAAGGTCGTATGCACAGAAAAATCACAGATACTCGCCGTTCGGATCGCCGACCAGCTCGGGGTGCAGGCGGTCGAGACGCGCTTCGCCCGGTTCCCGGACGGGGAGTTCTACCTGCAGGTTGCCGGCCCCCTGGACGACGAGACGGTGATCGTCGGAAGCGTCACCGATAACGACGCCTTTATCCAGTTGATGCTCCTCACCGACGCCTGCGAGGCGACGACGAACACGCTCGTCGTCCCGTACCTCGGGTACGCACGGCAGGACAAGAAGTTCAAGGACGGGGAGCCGGTGAGCGCCCGCGTTGCGGCACGGGCCCTTTCCCGCGGGGTCAGCGATGTGATCACGGTCAATATCCACGAGAAGGAGATCGCCCGTTACTTCGACGCGGCGGCCCACGACCTCTCGCTTGCCGTCGACATCGGGGACTACCTTAAAGAGCGAAACTTTGCGAACCCCCTGATCCTCGCCCCGGACAGCGGTGCGGCGGATTTCGCGACGGAGATCGCATCCGAAGGCGGCTGGCAGGCCGACTACCTGAAAAAGACCAGGCTCTCCGGGGAGGAGGTGCGGATGGAGCCGAAGACCTTCGACGTGAAGGGGCGAGAGGTCGTCATCGTCGACGATATCATCTCGACCGGGGGAACGCTCGCCACGGCGACGAAGATGCTGTACGACCAGGGGGCGGCCGGGGTGCACGCCGCCTGTGTTCACGGGGTGTTCACCGGCGGGGCCTACGTCCGCCTCAGGGCAGCCGGGGTGAAGAGTCTCGTCTGTTCGGATACGATCGAACGGGCGTGCTCGGCGTTCACGGCGGCACGCCGCATCGCCGAAGCGCTCAAGAAATGTTAGAGATCGACGGATCGTTCGGAGAAAGCGGCGGGCAGGTAGTGCGGCCCGGAACCCCGGTGCGGTGCACGCGGATCCGGGCCGGGTGCTCGGCCGGCAGCGGCACCCCTGTCTTCGACCCCGGGGCGATCAGGCGGACGGCGATCGTCCTCGAGATCGGCACCGCAGGGAGCGTGCCCCTGGTACTGCAGGCGTGGCTGCCGGTGGCGCTGGCGTGCGGCGGGTCGATCACGGTCACCGGCGGGACCGGGGTCGAGAAGGGCCCGACGATAGACTATTGTACGCGGGTGTTCGTCCCCCTGTTCAGGGCGCACGGGGCCGGGTGCGCAGTCGAAGTGCAGGGCCGCAGCCACTACCCGGCAGGAGGCGGTGCGGTGCACGCAGCGGCGGAGCCGTCGGCCATCGCCAGGATCGATCCGGCCCGCGTCCCCGCGGACCCGGGGATCGTCTCCTGCACCCAGAACCTGCCGGATCACATGGCAGAGCGGCAGGCGGCCGCGGCATCTGCGGTGCTCCCGGGCTATCCGGTCGCACTCGACCGTCGAACCGGGTGGAGCGCCGGGGCAAAGGGATCGTCGGCCCTCGGACGGCCCGGGCTGCCCGCGGAGCGGGTCGGGCGGGCGGCGGCGGAAGGGCTCCGTGCGGCTCTGTCGGCGCCCGGCCTCTCCTCGCATGCCCTGACCGTCTGCCGCCTGCTCTCGCTCTTCGATCACGAAATTGCCGTTTCAGGCAGATCGCCGGCGGTGTTCTCGGCGTGAAGGCGGTGCTGGACGCCACGGCGTTCTTCGTGGAGCGGACGGTGGAGGGGGAACTCTTCACGACGCCCGAGGTCGTCGCCGAACTCGTCGACCTCAGGGCGAAATGCCGGTACGAGGCGCTGCTTGCGACAGGACTCACCGTCGCCGGGGCGTCGCCGGAGGCCCTCGCAAAGGCCGGGCGGGCGGCAGAGAAGAGCCGCGACATCGGGGTGCTCTCGAAGACCGATCTCTCGGTGCTCGCCCTCGCCCTCGACCTCGGCGCCGTCATTTACACCGACGATTTCGCCCTTCAGAACGCGGCGATCGTCCTCGGCGTCGGGACCGAACCCCTCCAGCAGCGCCGGGCGGTGCGGGTGAAATGGAGGTATCGATGTGCGGGCTGCGGACGCTACTACGACCACGAGGGCGAGTGCATGGTCTGCGGGGCGGCGATCAGGCGGACGCGGCGGTGACGGTCAGGACATTGCACAGATTCCACGGAAAATCCGGAAACAGGGCCGGATCTGTCCCCCACAAACGCTTATATGTCTCCCCACAGACCACTCTCTATGACTTCCCTCGACGAACTGATCAGCAGGGCGCAGGTCCTCCTCTCGGACGGCCACAGTCCGGAACAGATCGGCGACGAACTCTCCCTCTCGATGGAGACGGTGACCTGGCTGCTGACCCAGCAGCGGAGTGAAGAAGCGCCGAAGGACGTGCACATCGACTGGACGGCGACGAGCACCGACGCCCGGATGCTCGACCTGACGGCAGAGATGATGATACGCCGGTACGAGGTCGCCATCGAGGACGGCCCTCCCCCCATCGGGCCTTCGGAGACCGACTTCGACACGATCGTCGGCATATCACTCTCAGGTGTCCCGATGGCGACCCTCATCGCCCAGGGGACCGGGACGCGCCTTGCCATCTACCACCCGGCGAAGCATAACCCGACCCAGAAAAAGGTCGGATCGATCTCCGGGAGTTTCGCCCCGGTGGCAGGGCATTCCTGCATCATCGTTGACGACGTGATCACCACCGGCAGGACGCTCCACGAAGTCGTCGACTATCTGCGCTCGCACGGAGCGAAACCGGTCGCCGTCTGGGTGCTCTTCGACAAGCGGGGGATCAAAGCGGTCGAGGGGGTCCCGGTCTTCCCGCTCTACACCGTATCGCGGATCGACTGAACCAGTACCCTGACATTTTTTTCAGCGCTCTGCCTGTTCTTCGGTACGCGTACGCTGCCGCCGCCCTTTCGCGTGAACCGCGGGCGAAAGGGGAGCGAAACCCCGCAGAGGGCGCATGAAAGCCCTTCCGAATCGGCTGCCCGGGCCGTTGAAATCTCCAGGCGGCCGGCAGGCACCGAACAGAATATATAGAAGTTCAAATCCATATTATTCGGATATCGGAGGATTATACCATGCTTGCTGGACAGCCAATCGTACTATTAAGAGATAATGTAGAGCGCACCAGGGGCCACGAGGCCCAGCAGTCCAATATTCTTGCGGCAAAGGCGATCGCCTCGGCCGTCCGGACGACCCTCGGCCCCCGCGGCATGGACAAGATGCTCGTTACAGGGAGCGGCGACGTCACGATCACGAACGACGGCGCAACCATCCTGCGCGAGCTGTCGGTCCAGCACCCCGGCGCGAAGATGATGGTCGAGGTCGCTGAGACCCAGGACGACGAGGTCGGCGACGGCACCACCACCGCCTGCATTCTCGGCGGAGGGATGATGGAGCACGCCGGCACGATGCTCGCCAAGGAGATCCACCCGACGGTCGTCGCCCAGGGCTACCGCATGGGCATGGAGAAGGCCCTTGAGATCCTCAACGACCTCACCATCACCGTCACCCCGGAGGACCGGGAGATCCTCCTGCAGATCGCCTCCACCGCAATGACCGGCAAGTCGATCGAGTCGGTGAAGGATAAGGTTGCCGGGATCGTTGTCGACGCGGTGAAGAGCATTGCCGGGGAGCATGACGGCCGCATCGTCATCGACGAGGACGACGTGAAAGTCACCAAGGAGGTCGGCGAGACGATGGACGACGCAGAACTCGTCAAGGGTGTCGTCATCAACAAGAAGCGGGTTTCGGACGGGATGCCGAAGAAGGTCACCGGCGCGAAGGTCGCCCTCCTCGCCCAGCCCCTGGAGATCACGAAGACGCAGGTGAAGTCGAAGATCAAGATCTCGGGGTCCGATCAGCTCACTGCCTTCGGCGACCAGGAGCGCGAGAGCCTGAAGAAACTCGCGGACACCGTCAGGGACGCCGGCGTCAACGTCGTGCTCTGTCAGAAGGGTATCGCCGACGCCGTCCAGTATTACCTTACGAAGTACGGCATCTTCGCGGTCGAGGAC